>JALOQD010000240.1 GCA_025453525.1 Myxococcota bacterium | reverse complement strand
GGTCACAGGCCGAGAGGGCATGCTCCCTCCTCGCGCCTTGCCAGCCGGGTGCCTCGTCGCCCTCGTTGCGTCACCGTATTTGCGGATTGGGGTACTTAGTCTCTTGCCCAGAGACGCAGGTCGAGTAACCTAGCGCGCCGTGACAACGAATATTTCCATCCATCGCTGGGTTCCCAAAAAACTGTGGGGCCGCATCGCCCTGGCAGGGCTCGTGATCATCGTTGCCGCTGTCTCTACCTTATCGAATCGAGCGCCCTGCAGTGGCGGGGATCTGGAGCAGGCGATTGAGGCAATGACTCGCCTGTCGCTGCGCAAGGGCACACTGGCTTTCCTCGATGACGCACCGGACAGCGCGAACCCCCGCTGGAGGACCGGCTTGATGCTCGCCTCGGCAACGCCAAGCGAGCCCGCCGATCTCTACAGCATCGAAGTCAAGCTTCGGCAAGACGGCTCCGCTCTCGCGGTGCGAGAACCCGTCAACCTGTCGGCCACGCCGCAGGCCGAAGAACGCAACTTGGTCGTCCATGCGCCGCTGGCGGCAGTGTCCGCTGTTGCATTGGGACAGACGCGCGCTGTCACGCTCCTGGATTTTCGCGGCTCGGCTGTGGCTGCCGACGCTCCCTGGAGCCGCACGACCCTGGCTCTTTCGAGAGTGTCGAATCTCCTCGAGACCGGCCGCCTCGAAGGCGTGGGTAAGACCACCTTTCGCTTCGGCAGACCGCCCCGCTCGCTGGCGTTCGGTTTCGTGAGAAGGCATTCGCAAGTCTCGATGCTCCGCCTCGACTGGCAAGACGCCAGGGGTGCCGCCAGCACAGCACAGATCGATCCAGATCGCGTGGACGCCACCACACCTTCGACCCTGTGCGCCGCAGTGGACGAGCGACTGCCCAAGTCGCCGATTCTGTGGACCGTGGACACGGTGCGCTCCCTCTCGTTCGTGGGACCGGGGCCCATCGAGTGGGCCGAGGGTCGCTTTTTCGCTGCCAAGGACGCGCTGCGGCGGTTCGGCTGGCGTCACGGGCTCGTCTCCGAGGAAGAAGAGGCGCCGCTCCCTTCGAAGCGCCCGGCTTCTACCCACAAAGCGCTTGTCGTCCCGCCCGGACTGGTGGTCGGAGCCGTCGACGAAAACGCTGTTTGGCCGCCAGCGCCCTTGAAACCGCCCGTTTTCTCGCGCCCCGGCGAAAAAGAAGGGCAATGGCGGCCAGGCTCCCCGGAATTTCGAGCGCGCGTGCTCGAGGGCGATGACGTCATCTACCGAACCTACGTGCGCACAGACCCAGAACGGCCGTACGCAAAAGTCGAGCTCTTCGCCATGGACATGCGGCGTCTGTCGCTCCACGCTGTCGCAGGGCTAGAAGATCCGGAGCCGACGACCGGCAGCCAGGGAACCGGAATCCTCCCTCGCGATCCAGATTTTCTGCCGCGCATCGTCGCCGCCTGGAACGGAGCGTTCAAGGCCTTGCACGGCGCCTATGGCATGGTGGCAGACCGCGACGTGCTGCTCCCGCCCAAGGACGACGCCGCGACCGTGGCCTCCTTCGAGGACGGCCGGGCTGTTATGGGTTCTTGGCCCACGGGTGGGCAGATCCCCAGCGCGCTGGTGTCGCTGCGTCAGAACATGGATCCCCTCGTCGAGAACGGGGTGATCAACCCGCGGCGGCGCTATCTATGGGGATTTACCTTGGGCGAAGACCTATCGGAAATGAACACCATTCGCTCGGGCCTGTGCATGACCAAGGGCGGCCACCTCGTATACGCGTGGGGGGAGGATTTGACTGCGACGACCCTGGCGGCAGGCATGAATGCCGCAGGTTGTGTGTACGGCATGCACCTCGACATGAACCCGTTTCACACATCTTTTATCCACTACCGTTTCGACCCGCTGAAACCGGGCGAAAAACCCGTGTTCGACGCCCTGCTCGATATTCCCGCCATGCGCTACTCTGTGCACCGCTACGTATTCGCCTCTCCAAAAGACTTCTTCTACGTGGCGCTCAAAAAACAAGGTCCTGGAGAGAAGTGGAAACCGACGGGGCTCGCCCAGCCAGCGCCAGCTGACATTCCCGCGGTATACGCGCTCGAGGAACAAGGATGCTGGCTCGTGGCAACGGACCTGTCGCGGGCAAGGCTGTTTCTCTCCTCTGGAGAGGTCCCCGCTCACCTTCTCCCGGCGCCTTTGAAACTGCCAAAAGCAGATGCGACAGCATTGCTCGTCACCGCTCGTCTGCGAGCGAGGAACTCCGCATTGGGACAGATCGCCGGGGCCGCCCACCTCGCTCCCATGGTCGAAGGGGCGCCCACCCTCGCCCTGGGCGACAGCGATACCCTGCACCTCGGACCTTGGTCCTCGTCCCAGCTGCGCGCCTCGACTTCGGACGCCTTGCAGTCGACCAGCCCTGCGCCCAACGAAAACGTGGTAGCAGTGGGTCTCCTCAAGGGGCGCTATCTCGTGATCGCACAAGGGCCGGCCGTTGTGCTCGACAAAATCCTATTGGAGCAAGGTGTCGAGGCCCACGTAGATTTTTTGCCGCCACAGGATCAGCCCAACCTGCTCGTCCGAGGTGAGACCGGATTGATGGACGCCAAACGACAGCCCGTGGCTCAGCTCGACATGACCTCTGCGATACTGTACGTCGTGGCGCAGCCGCGGCCCCTCGGAATGCAACCGCTGTCCTCATTCGTTACGAGTGGAAACCAAGCTCCGCGTTAGGAGGACGCTCTTGAGCCCAGACCAACAGAACTTACCCATCGGAGTGTTCGACTCCGGTCTCGGCGGCCTCACCGTGGTGCGCGCCATCCGGGAGCTGTGTCCCGCCGAGAGAATCGTTTACCTCGGCGACAGCGCCCGCGTGCCCTACGGCACTCGCTCGGCCGCCACTGTCATCCGCTACTCCAAGAACTGCGCCGCATGCCTGTCGAGCATTGGCCTGAAAATGCTCGTCGTAGCCTGCAATACCGCCTCGTCTGTGGCCCTCCCCGCCCTTCGAGCGCAACTCAATGTTCCCGTGCTCGGCGTGATCGAAGCAGGTGCTCGAGCCGTCGCCCAGTGTGGCGCTCGTGTCGTGGGTGTCATTGGCACAGCCGGCACCGTGGGCTCTGGCTCCTACCCCGCGCAGCTCGCCCAAATCGCACCCTCCTGCGAGGTGGTGCAGCAAACCGCGCCCCTATTTGTACCGCTGGCCGAAGAGGGCTGGACCGAGGGAGAGGTGCCGCTCCTCGTAGCGCGCCGCTACCTGCGCCCCCTCGTCGAACGCCAAATCGAAGTCCTGTTGCTCGGCTGCACGCACTACCCAGTGCTTCACCATGCGATAGCTGGCGCCTTGCAGGACCTTCGCAGCCACGCCGCGATCATCAACTCGGCCACGGCCATGGCCAAGGACGTCCAGCGCACGCTTTGCGAGCAAGGTCTTCTTCGCACTGGACGCGGAGAGCTCCGCTGCCTCGTCACCGACCAGCCGAGCGGCTTCGAAGAGATGTCCGCGCGATTTCTCGGGGAGCGGCCAACGGACGTAGAGCTCATCGATATTATTTGAAAAGGTCAGGCCAGCGCGCTCTGCCCTCTTTGAAGCACTACTCTCACTGTCGTGCCCACTCCACTCTCACTGCGGAATTTCGCCTCGCCGCCATAGAGCGACACGTACTTGCGCACCGTGCAAAGGCCCAGTCCCGTGCCTTTGCTGGGCCTAGTGGAGTAAAAGGGTTCAAAGGCCCTGGCTATTTCCTCGGATTTCATTCCAACTCCGCTGTCTTCGACGTCGACCTCACAAGCGAATTCGCTGCAGCTCACGCGGATCCGCAGTCGGCGCGGGCGCTCTTCGCCCTTTGGCAAGGCGCTCATGGCGTCCATGGCGTTGAGAATCAAGTTATTGAAGATGGCATAAAGATGTTGCCTATCTCCCGTGAGAGTCGCTGCCTCGTCGCACGTCAGCTCCACTTCCACTTTTTGCACCGCAAGCTCGTCGCGCCGCTCCTCGAGGATCTGACAAATGCGCATTGCTCACGAGCACGTCGAGCTGCTTGTCGTCGGTCCTGATCTGCTTGAGCTTGAGGGCCACGCCTTTCTTCGTCTCATCGCTCACTTCGGGCTGAATCTGCTTGAACAGATCCCCGAGAACCTGCGCCTGCTTTTCCGTGAGGCTTTGGCCATCTGACGTGAAGTGCAAAATCTTTTTCAGCGTCAGATGCGCAGCGGTCAAGGCATTGCGCATTTCATGGGCAAAACCTCCGGCCATCTGGCGCTCGAGGGTCTCCTTCTCGAGCTTTACGATGTGCTCATAGGCTTCTTCGAGCTTTGCAGTGCGCTCTTTTACCAGGTTTTCGAGCTCGCGATTGCGGCGCTTTATGCTGCCAACTCGCCACACCACGATCCCGTACACCAACAGAAGGAAGACCACCGCGACCAAAAAGCGGAAGGCCGCTGTCTCGTAGAAATGGGGGAGCTTCTTCAACTGCAGCGAGGCTCCGAGCTCATTCCACACGCCGTCGCTGTTCGCCGCGACGACCCTGAACCTGTAAGAACCTGGCCCGAGGTTCGTGTAATACGCGACCCTGCGCCCCGCGTTCTCCACCCACGTGGTGTCGAAGCCCTCGAGCATGTACTTGAACGAAACCTCCTCAGAATCTACGAAAGACAAACCAGTATATCGAATTTCGAGGCGCCGGGTCTGCGCCGGCAACACGACTGCGCTGGCCAGAGGCAGAGGAGCTGCGTCGGCGACGACATCCTCGATCTGCACCTTTGGAGGCCTGCGATTGACGAGGATAGCCGCAGGATCGATGCTGACGAAACCAACTAACGTGGGAAACACCAAGGAACCGTCTGTGCGTTTCACGCCCGAAGGCTGGACGCCGCCATTGCACTCCGGGGACTTCAGACCATCTTGAGAGCCGTAGTGAACGCTATGAACCTTGGAGATCTTGCCGGCGGTAAAGTCGAGCAGCTCCGCTTTTTTCGTGGTCGAAACGCCCTTGTTACTGGTGAACCACAAGCTGCCCTGGCCGTCCTCTACAATCGAATATACAACGTCATTGGCCAGCCCATCCCGCGCCGTAATGACCTTGAGCTTTTCCCCTTGGAGCAGCGCTAGGCCACCGCCATACGTGCCGACCCACAGCCGATCATCGCTGTCGCAATAAAGGGAAAAGACGGAATCCGAGGCCAGACCGTCCTTGGTCGTAAAAGTTTCGAACGCTCCTGCGCGAAATCGAGAAAGGCCCGCTTCTGACCCCAACCACAGATCACCGCTGCGTGTCTGTGCGATGGCGACAATGCTGTTGGACGGCAGCCCCTCGTTCTTCGTGTAGTGCTCCAGCTTTTCTCCCTTGAGCATGTACAGGCCGTCGAGGCTTGTGCCGATCCACAAGCGGCTCTGCGCATCCAGAAACAGCACCCGGATTTGTGTGTTCGAAAGAGCTTCCTGTGCGGGAAACGCGACCGACTGGTCCCCTCGCACGAGAAATAGGCCTGACCGGTAGGTGCCCACCCAGACCTCTCCACTGGGAGCGCAGGCCAATCCCCCTATATTGACCGTCGCGTCCTTAGAAAGCGGCTGCACCGAGAACGTGCCCTTGCGGTAGCGGTTGAGACCTCCGCCATAGGTCCCCACCCACAGCGTGCCCGAGGGGTCTTCGCACATGGAAAGCGTAAAGTCGTGGCTGAGCCCCACCTGGGTGTCATAGGGCACGAACTTGCCGTCCCGCAGGAGATCGAGCCCACCGCCCACCGTTCCCACCCAAAGGTTCGACTCCGCGTCCTCGAAGATGGCAAGCACCGTAGAGGCCATGAGACCTTGCGCGGTGCCGAAGGATGTGAACCGACCCTGGTTGAATCGGTACAGCCCCTCCCGGGTGCCGAACCACAGCAGACCGTCGGAGTCTTCGAAGGCGCTGAGAATTCGAGCGGCCTCGATGCCCTCGTCTTTTCCGAAATGATCCAAGGCCCCTTTTTGGAGCCGAAACAGGCCTTCGCCGTTGGTGCCGATCCAGATCGCGCCCCGGCTGTCCTCTAAAAAGAGCTGGATTTTGACAGATTCGAGACCAGCGACGGCCTCGAAGTCCTTCACCTCGTCTTCCTCGAAAACGAAATGATAAACACCGCGGTTCGTGGCGATCCACATTCTTCCTTCGCCATCTTCGATCACACCGTGAACCTCGGAGAGGTCTTGCTCTGAAGGGAGATTGACCGCGGCAAACCGATCCCGCTCGCGCACGAAAAGCCCTCCGCCCAAGGTTCCCGACCAGATGCGGCCTTTTCTGTCTTCTATCACCTTGGTAACGTTGGGATTCGTCAGCCCTTGCTCCTGCGCATACGCCTCGAAACGCCCGCGTTCATATCGAGTGACCCCGCCGCCGCGGGTGCCTATCCACAGTGTCCCTCGGGAGTCCACCATGAGGGATACGATCCAGCTGCTGTGCAGGCCTTCGGTGTTGGACTTGTCGTAGACCACGAAGCGCGTTCCATCGAAACGAGCCAAGCCTTCGGCCGTGGCGATCCATAAATAGCCATCCGCAGTTTGCGCCACGGAATACACGGAGCTCTGGGGCAGACCCTCGCTCAACCCAAAAGAAGCGTGAACGTATTGCGTAATGCTGCGCCGCGGGTCCAGGGCAAAAGACGGACCGCTGCGAAGCAGGAGAATGAGGCTCAGCGCCATGGATGTAAGAACGGGCTTCACTTGGAGGTAACCCCTTAAAGCAAAGCTTGGGCGAAGATGACGGTCAGGGCAAAGGCCGACGTTTCAGTGGCTCAGCTGCAGCCAGAGGTGCCGCCGCAGTTGAGGCAGCGGTGGCAGGCGCCGCTGCGGACCATGATGGAGCCGCAACTCGGGCACGGAGGCGCGTCGACCTCCTGTTGGAAGCCCTTCAAAGCCTTGGAAGGGGCCTGCGGTGGAGGGGGGTAGCTCGAAAGGCTCATGGACGGAGGCTGGCGATCCATATCGTCCGTGGCCATGGCGAAGAACCGCAGCTCCAGCCACCGGAAGATGTAGTCCATGATGGACTTGGCAATGGGGATCTCTGGGTTGCGGGTGACACCGCTGGGTTCGAACCGGGTATGACTGAACTTATCGACCAGAACCTCGAGGGGCACACCGTACTGGAGCGCCAAAGAGATCGCCGTGGCAAAGGAGTCCATGAGCCCCGAGACCACCGAGCCCTCCTTGGCCATGCGGATGAAGATCTCGCCCACCTTGCCGTCGTCGTACATGCCCGCCGTGATGTAACCCTCGTGACCGGCGATGTCGAATTTGTGCGTGAGGCTGCGCCGCTCGTCGGGCAAACGCCTTCTGGCGAGCTCCGGAGAGGCCTGGCGCTCGTCCTGTACAATCCTGGCCTTCTCGCTCGTGGACAGCGGCTGAGTGCGCTTGCTGCCATCGCGGTAGATGGCCACGGCCTTGAGCCCCATCTCCCAGCTCTTGAGATAGGTCTCGTATATCTCGTCGACCGTGGCGCCCTTGTGTACGTTCACTGTCTTGGAAATCGCGCCGGAGATGAACGGCTGGGTTGCGGCCATCATCCTCAGATGACCCATGGGCTCGATGCTGCGGGTGCCTTTCTCGGCCCGAAACGCACAGTCGAACACCGGCAGGTGCCCGGGCAGCAGATTAGGCGCGCCTTCGATGGTGCCGTGTTTGTTCACGTACTCCACGATATCGGCGATGTCTTCGGGGCCATAGCCCAGGCGGTCGAGAGCCTGTCGGACGGTCTGGTTGACGATCTTGAGCATGCCACCGCCCACGAGGCGCTTGTATTTTACGAGCGCTATGTCGGGCTCCACGCCCGTGGTGTCGCAGTCCATCATAAAGGCGATGGTGCCTGTGGGCGCGAGGACCGTGACCTGGGCATTGCGCACGCCGTGATGGCGGGCCACCCTCTGCGCTTCGTCCCAAACTTCGCGAGCCGCCTGCATCAGGGGCGGACTGGCCAAAGCCGTATCGATACCTTCGAGAGCCGCGGCGTGCATCTCCAGCACCTCTAGGACGGACTCTGCATTGGGCTCGTACTTGGGAAAGGGCCCTAGCCGCTCGGCCATGCGCGCCGATTGGGCATAGGCCTCTCCGGTCATCAGAGCCGTGATACCAGCGGCATAGGCGCGGCCTGCGTCGCTGTCGTAGGGCAGACCGCGGCCCATGAGCAGGGCACCGAGGTTGGCGTAGCCCAGGCCCAGGGGACGATAGTCGTGGGAGTTGCGCGCGATGTCGTCGGTCGGATAACGGGCGCTATCGACCACGATCTCCTGAGCGGTGATGGTCAAGGACACCACATGGCGGAACAGATCGGCGTCGAATTCGCCGTCCGCGGATACGAACCGCATGAGGTTGAGGGACGCCAGGTTGCAGGCCGAGTCATTGAGGAACATGTACTCCGAGCACGGATTCGAAGCGACGATGGGGCCTGAGGCCTTACAGGTGTGCCAGGAGTTCACCGTATCGTGAAATTGCAAGCCCGGGTCGCCGCAGGCATGAGTGGCCTCGGCGATCCGACGGAGCACATCACGAGCGCGATGGGTGTCCACCGGCTTGCCATCGAGCACGGCCTTGGTCTCGTAGGTCCTGTCCTCGGCCACGGCTCGCATGAAGGCATCGGTGACCCTTACCGAGTTGTTGGAGTTCTGGAAGAACACGGAACCATAGGCCTCTCCGTTGATGTCACCCGAGTAGCCGGCCTCGATGAGGGCCCAGGCCTTCTTCTCCTCGCTGACCTTGCAGTCGATGAACTCGAGGATGTCCGGGTGCTCGACGTCGAGAATGACCATCTTGGCGGCCCGCCTCGTCTTGCCACCGCTCTTGATCACGCCCGCAAACGCGTCGAAACCACGCATGAACGATACAGGTCCAGAGGCCTTGCCGCCGGTGGAAAGCCGCTCTCTGGAGGAGCGCAGCGTCGAAAGGTTAGTGCCCGATCCAGATCCGCCCTTGAACAGGTTGGCCTCGACAGCGGCGAGTTTGAGGATGGACTCCATGGTGTCGTTCACGGAGTTGATGAAGCATGCCGACGCCTGGGGATGCTCGTCGATGCCCACGTTGAACCAGACTGGACTGTTGAAAGACACCATTTGGTGGGCCAACGCGTATGTCATTTCATCTTCAAACGTGCGCGCGTCGTTTTCGCTGGCGAAATAGCCGTTGTTCCGACCCCAGTCGGCGATGGTGTGCACAACGCGGTCGATGAGCTGGCGTACCGAGGTCTCGCGACCTGCCATACTATTCGGACTGCGAAAATACTTGGAGACGACAACATTCGTGGCCAACTGGCTCCAAAAGGCCGGAACCTCGACGTCCTTGGCCTCGAAAATCGCCTGGCCTTTGTCATTGGAGATGGTGGCAGAACGGGTCTCCCAAGCGATTTCGTCATAGGGATGGACCCCGGGCCTGGTCAAAACCCGCATAAACTTGAGACCCCTGTGAGTCGTCGTTCGATCAATGAAACGAGAGGCGGAGGTTGTGCTCGTAGCGTCAGCGTGATCAGGCGATCTCATCGTGGCGTCCTCCTCGTCGGGCTCGTCAGGCCCTTGAGCATTAACATTCCTGTGGGACTTGGATTGCATTGTACCTGTAAAATAGTCAACATTCCTGTAATCTTGGTGTGCATCTTTCTGCCCGACTTGAGTTCATCTGTCAAGGCTATAGCACAAGATGTTGTGGCCCTTGAAAAAAACGCCTCAATATCTTGTGCATACTGCTCAATTCAGCAGTATTCCACAGGATTTCAACAGGATGTTCACCGTCTATCCACATTTTCTCCACAGGGAGAGACGTGTTCCAGGGCGCACCGAGGCTCGGCCGAGGGGGGGGGTCTCCCTAGGTGGAGGCAAGAGGTGCCGGTTTTTTGCACGCTTGGCTTTTGTATTCATATAGTAGGGCCATGAATGGCAAATCACACCATGGGCAGCCAGCCCACGCCTACCTGCCGGCCATTGGTTTCCGCAGGGTCAGTCGCTTCTATAAGCCCGAAAAGGCAGCGCTATTCGACGTTTCGTTCGACGTCCTTCCCGGTGAGTTCGTGTACATCTCCGGCTCGTCCGGGGCTGGCAAGAGCACTGCTCTACGGCTGATGTACGGCGCCGAGGGGCCAGATACCGGTGCCGTCTTATTTGGCGGGCACGACCTGCGCAACCTGCACCCAACCGCAGTCGCTCTCCTGCGCCGGCGGCTGGGAGTCGTTTTTCAAGACTACCGGCTCGTCCCCGAGCTCACTGCAGCCCAGAACATCGCCCTGCCCCTCGAGGTGGACGGCGTGCGCCACGCGGAGATCAGCGTGCGCGTGGAGGAGATGCTCGAGGCCGTAGGCCTGCCGGGCATTGGGAAGGAGCTCGCCAGCAGTCTGTCCGGGGGAGAGCAGCAACGCGTCGCCATCGCCAGGGCCCTGGTGCGCCACCCCGAGATTCTGCTCGCTGACGAGCCGACCGGAAACCTGGACGTTTACAACGCCAACTTCGTGCTCGACTTGTTAGAGGAGAAAGCCGCGGCCGGCACCACCGTGGTGCTCGCCACCCACGACCGCATGCTGATGGCTGCTAGGCCCCACAGGGTCATGGCGTTTGAGAGGGGTCGCCTGCTCGGGGCGAACCACTCCCAAGCCGAGGCGATTGCCGCACCCTGCGTGCCGCGGGCCGGCTGACAAAGGAGCAGAGCACCGATGCTGTGGACCAAAATCAATCACATAACGCGAAGGGCCGGCAGAGGTTTTCTGCGACGCCCCGCTCTCTACCTCGTGTCGGTGTTCACCTTGGCCGCAGCCTTTCTCAGCTTTGCCGCCACGGTCACTGCTGCCGCAAACCTCGACCATCTTCTGTCGAGATGGCTCGGCTCTGCCGAAATCACGGTCTATTTGTCGAACGACGTCATCCAGGAGCGCATGGGGCTGCTCGCGTCAGCGGTGTCGGACATCAGTGGCGTGGCCGCAGTCAAGACCCGCACAGGCCGCGAGGCCCGAGAGGATCTCGCCCTGGGGCTTGGTGATCAGGGCGACATGGCCCGCACCCTACCCGAGACCGCCTTCCCCGCTTCGCTCGATATTTCGCTCACCCAAGCTGCGGCCCGCGACCAAAAGCTGCGCAACGAGTTGGCGCAGCGCCTTCGTCGCCTCGACATGGTCAGCTCGGTGGAAACCTACGATGACTGGTTCGAACGCCTCTCGGCGCTGACCCTGGTCAGCCGGATGGCGGCCTGGGGCCTCGGCCTCGTGGCTCTGGCCGTGGCCATCTTGGTCGTAGCCGCGGTGATCCGCACCGGCGTCGCTTCCCGCGCCAAGGAGATCGAGGTTCTCCGTTTGGTGGGCGCCACAGAGCGCTATGTCCGCCTTCCCTTCCTGCTCGAGGGGATCCTGCAGGGACTCATCGCCATGAGTCTGGCCCTGTTGTCGCTGCGAGGCCTCACGAGCTACGTCGAAGGAGTGACCGGCCAAGTGCTTCCGCTGCTCGGCAGCGGTGCCCTGGTGCGGCTGCCCGCAATCGCATGCCTGGTTCTGCTGCTAGGCTCCTGTTTCGCGGGTTTCATCGGCGCGCTCGTCTCGGTCGGCGCCCTGCGGAGGGCTTGACCATGCACCGCAGCGCTTCGATTTTGCTGTTTTTTTCTGCGCTACTGTGCGCGGCTTTCGAAGCGAACGCTCAAACTGCCTATGCCTCTACTGGTGAGCTCAAGCACGAGCTCGGACGGCGCCAGGAGGATCTCGCCCGGGCCGAGGAGAGACTCGCGAGCCTCGCCACCGAGCTGAACCAAAGGCAGCAGAACGTCGCCGCAGCCCGTGCGAACCTTGAGAAAGTGCAGGAGTCCGCTGGAAAACGCGCGGCTGTGCTGTACCGCTTGACCCGTCGTGGCGTCCTGATCCGGTACCTCCTGGGCTCGAGCTCACCCGTGGAGCTCCTGCGCCGCCTGGGCTTCTTGCGGGCGCTGAGCATCACCAGCCTCGAGGCCCGCCGGCAGGCCGGTTTGGTCACTGCGCAGGCCGAAGACCGCTTGACCTCTGCCACAAAGGCCCATGCCGCCGCAGCGCAGCTCATCACAGAGCTCAAAGACACCATTTTCGAAATTGAAACCGAACTTGACAAAGCTGGCATGGGCAAGGGTGCCTCCCCACGTCGTTTTGCGGCAACGGCTCACAAGCCGAACGTCGAAATGATCAACTGGGACTTCTAGAATCCTGATGCTCTGTTCAGTATTTGCGGCGGAAAGAGCGCTGGCCATCTAAAAAATTGGCCTGCAGAGGGAGTGGGGCTCGTCGGAAAAATCAGTGCACGCCTTTTTGCCGCACTTGTTTGCGGCGGCGGCGGGCAGCCTCACGGCTCTTGATGCGCTTGAGCTCGCTGGGCTTGAAATAGTGGCGGCGGTTCTTGAGCTCGCGCAGCACGCCTTCGCGGGCCATGCGATTCTTGAGCTGACGGATGGCCTGCTCAACGCGCTCGTCTCTCACTACCACTTCGAGGGGACGGCAGAACACGGCCTCGCCAAAGGCGGCCCGCCTCGGCTTGCGACGATCCGCACCGTCATCGTGCATCTCCTCGCCGTCGTCGTTCAACTGATCGTCCATGTCATCCATTCTGCCATCGTTGTCGCGAAGCCGTTCCAGGGTCATCCTCTTCATCCTCCGAATGGGGCGGCAGCCAGGTTGGTCGGCGTTTGCTATAGCCGCCCATTAAAAGAGGAACGCACCTTACTGCCCAATCGCGCTCTTGGCAAGCTATTAATGTATCCCCGCGGTTGCCAAACTCGCGACCTTTGATATGGTCAGCGCCTCGCAGGCGAACGCAGCGCCTACGATACGGGCCACCGCGGAGACAATGGAATGGAACAGACGATACAGCAAAACATCGAACGCCGAGCAGACGTGCTCGCCACCATTAAGAAAGACCTCATCACCAGGCTCAATCTACCCTACGAGCCCGAGGATCTGCACGAGGATATCTCGCTGCTCGGATCAGGGCTAGGCCTAGATTCCCTCGACGCGCTGGAGGTCATCCTCGGGATCGAGCATTC
>JALOQD010000239.1 GCA_025453525.1 Myxococcota bacterium | reverse complement strand
GCGACGAGTTTTTGCGGATTTCATGAACGACATTTCCGGCCCCGTGACGACCAAGGGCTCCATCATTTTGGACAGGATGCCACCGCAGACTCCTTTTGTGGAGCGCGTGGGCGCCTACTACACCGTGGACCAAACCCCGGAGTTCCGCTGGCAGCCCCAAGGCGAAGGCAATGGGCAATTTCGTTGGAAGGTCGACAGCCTGGACTTCTCCTTCGATGTCCAAAACACGACCATGAGATTTGCCAAAACAAATACGCTGCCCGAGGGTTATCACGTGTTTTATGTGCAGGAGCGAGATGAAGCGGGCAATTGGAGCAGCGCGGGAAGCGCCGATGTGCACATCGACCGTTCTGGGCCAAACATCCAGGTTTTCAATTTCAGCCAATACATAAATGGGTCAGCGTGCGTCTACACCTCGGCGAATTGGGTCTATCTCAATATCGCCGCGGACGACGGCGACGGCTCTGGCGTCAAGGAGCTGCACCTGCGAAATGCCGTGAGTGATTGGAGCTCTTGGGTTCCGTTTGCCACCCCCATGTCCTGGACCCTACCTCCGATGTACGGCAAAATATCCGTGCTGCTCGAGGTGCGAGACGAGCTGGAAAACACGAGCGCGAGCTCCCTGAACGTCATCCGCGACGACCCGTTCGAGGGCTGCAATGGAAACGATTCCCTCGATACCGCGTATGTCACAGGGCTAGAGCTCGCGGATTTCGTTGGGTCTATCCTTCCTGGCGTGGCCATTTCAGGCGATGGCGATGATTTCTATCAAGTTTCTTTGATGGAGGGAGCTGGCGGATTCGTACGGGTCAACCGGCCGGCCGGGTACGACGCCGAGATCGGGCTCTCCATCTGGGATGACAGAGGCGACCTCCGCACCACGGGCACTGGCACAGGTAGTTTCCGTGAGGTTTATCTCGGGAAAGGGTTGGGGCAATGGGACTTTTGCGATGATGGAATAGACATCTACTACATTCAGGTGTTCTCCGTAGACTCGGCAGGGGATTACCAGCCGTACAGCCTCTCCTTCGAGACAGCAGACGCCTGTCCTCATCCCTGATGCGCGAGGCGCGGTCCAGGGAGCCTCACGTCCTCCCGCCGCATGGTGTAGCCCTCGGAATCGAAGTAGTTGAGCAGGGGCACCGAGTATTTGCGCGAGGTGTCGACGAGCTGCCGGAAGTCGGACATGGACAGCTCTGGTTTTTCTGCGAACGCGGCGCGCAGCATGTCCACGCCCTGTGCCACGATGGATGCGTCGAAATAGATCTTGCCCTCGAGGTTGATCGCCTCTCCTTGGTCCACGAGCACCTGGAGCAGATCCCGGGCGCTCTTCTCATCGAGGCTCACCGCTGCCGCGAGGCCGATGATGTCCGGCGGTTGGAATCGCCCGTCCCGCAGGGCTTTGCGTATGGTGTCGAGGGCGCTTTTCTGCTTCTTGGTGAGGCTGACCTCAAAGTCGATGGCCGCCACGAGCTCTCCCCCCACCGGACGCACCGAGCGGGAGGTCATGGCGAGCTCGAGCAGCTTTCGGGCGATGCTCTCGTGGAGGCCGACCCGCAGCTTGCCGAGGGCCTCGGCTCGCTTCATGCCGCCGCGCAGGGGGTTCTTTTCGTGGAAGGCTCGCAAGGTCGCGATGAGAGCGGACTCGAAATCGAGATAGGTCTGCCGCGCAAGCCAAAGGCGCTCTCCTCGTGCCTCGAGGCTTAGGCTCTGTCCACTGGCCTGCAGATTCGAAAGGGCAGCGTCGACTTCGGCCTCGGGCAGACCCAGCTGCGCCAGCAGCGTTTGCCGGTTGGCGGTCTTGGCCTTGGCAATGAGCTGCAAGAGCAAGCCCTCGGTACGGGAATCGGCGAGTCGTCTGAGGCTCGAGGTGGCGGTCTCGGCATGCCGCTTTCGATGACGAACGGGGTTTGGGTCGAGGATGCGGCCGCCGCCGATGGCGAGCTGGGGCGAGTAGCGCCGAATCACGTAGCGGTCGAGCCTTCCTCCGGCATAGGGCTCCTCGAGAACCCACTGGACCAGGGCCTCTTGCCCAGGCTCCACGCGATCGCGGTCGAGGATCGCAGCGCGAGCGAGGAGCTCCTTGGTGCCGATGTGCAATCTCACGCGCTGCCGTTGCTCGAGCGGAGTCGGGCTCGAGGAGAGCAGGCGTAGCTCCGCGTCGATGAGCGTACTGGGCCGCAGGCTCAAAGGGCTGGCCAGCACATCGCCGCGCTCGACTTCCGACACCGAGATCTGTGGCAGATTGAGCGCGACGCGCATCCCGGCCGACGCCGATGCCAGGGCGCGCCCTTGAGATTCGATGCCCCTGACTCGAACCTCGAGGCCTTTTGGCAAGAGCTCGAGCCTGTCGTCGAGAGACACACTGCCCGACAGGATCGAGCCTGTGACCACAGTACCAAAGCCCTTGACGCTGAACGACCGATCCACGGGCAGTCGCATCACGGCGCCTGGCACTCGCTCCTTGCGCTGCGAGGCCAGATGGAACAAGGTCGCGCGCACCTCGTCGATGCCGCGCAGAGAAAGCGAATCCACCCGCAGCACAGGCTGTCCTTCCAAAAACGAGCCCCGAACGAGAGCTCGGACATCTTGCTCCACCAGGTCGACCCACTCGGGATCGGCCATGTCGATTTTGGTGATGGCCACGGCGCCGAGCTCGATGTCGAGCAGTCGCAAAATATCGAAGTGCTCTCGAGTTTGGGGCATGATCCCATCGTCTGCGGCCACGACGAGCAGGGCGATGTCCACGGTGGTCACACCGGCCACCATGTTCTTGATGAACCGCTCATGGCCCGGAACGTCGATGAAGGCGATGTGCTCGCTGAGGAACGCGTATCCCAAATCGATGGTAATACCTCGCTCCTTCTCCTCCTTCAGACGGTCAGGATCCGTGCCGGTGAGCGCCCGCACCAAAGAGGATTTTCCGTGATCGATGTGGCCCGCGGTGCCTATGATAACTGGCTTCATGATGCTGCCTTGTGTGTGGCAGGCTGCCCCGGCTGTCAACCTCGGGGAGCGTTGAAACCCTCGAGGACGGTCCCAAGCGAGGGGGTTTTAAGGTCGACAAACACGCCAGGCAGCATAGAATTTGTGGGCTCGCCCCATCGAAAACGGGTTTTCGCTAAAGTCAGGTGCCAGTTGAGACGATATATTATGTAGAGGTGCTTGGAGGTCACTGTACGAAGCAAGATGACAGCGGAGACACAAAACTTCGTCAATATCGCCGCGGGCATGAACGTGCTTCTCCTCGTCGATATCCCTGCTTTTCGTTACGCTTCGCGCGGGTCTGTGACGTCGGTCTCCGCTCATTCGTTTCGCGTGGAGTGCGAGCAACCGATCCCCCCTGACACCTGCCAGCCCGGCCAAGAGGCGCGGATGACCTTGGTCGATGAGCCTGACGTGCTTCCGCTGATGACGAGAATCGTCCGGGTGACGCCAGGCGCCTCGCCTTTGTTCGTGCTGCAAATACCCACGGGAGCCTGGCAGACCAACCGACGAGCCTTTTTTCGCGCAGAGCTGGCCCTGCCCGCGGTGGTGGTGCGCGCAGATGCGCCGGTCGTAGCCGCTCGCACTCTCAACCTGAGCGGAGGCGGCGCTGCGCTCGAGACCGAGGCGTTTCTCGAGATTCGCGAGGAGTTTCAGCTCGTCGTACACATTGAGGAAGAGCGGGTGGGATGCAAGGCCAAAGTCATGTGGGCGCGATACTCAGAGGGTGAGCCGAGCCTCTACGGAGTGATGTTCCTCGACCTTTCCCGCCGCGATCAGAATCGGTTGTGTCGCAGGGTGCAGCTCAAGGAGTTCGAAGAGCGGCGCAGCGAGATCAAGGAGCTAACCGGGCGCAACGGAGGCCGCTGAAGTCCGAGCTCATGTTGGGGCTGAGGCTATTCCTGCTGGCTGTCCGGGCATCCAGAAGGTCTCCAGCAAACGATCCCCCGCGCAGCACCTTGGCCGTGCCAGTGGCGTCCCCTGTGGGATCGCTCCAGGTGAAGGTCGTATCGCAGTTCGGCTCAGTGTGATCACCCAGACCATCGGGATCGCAGTAGGTGTCGGGACGGTACCAGTCCCTGACCCATTCCCAGGCATTTCCAGCCATGCCGCGAAAACCGAGCGAGGAGTCTCCTAGAGCGCTCGTGACCGGCCGCGCCGCTCTGCCGCAGTCGTCGGTGTTGACCACCGAGCAGCTCGCGTCGTTGCCAAACGAGTAGATCCAATAGGGGCCATGCTCTGCGTCGTGGATGCCCCGAGCCGCTGCCTCCCACTGCGCCTCGGTGGGCAGAGCGAATCCCGCGCCCAACCATTTGCAGAATGCCTGGGCCGCTGTCCAACAGACCTGGACCACGGGCAAATCCTCGGTTCCCCCGGCCGGGGTATCGGTCGCCCAGTCATTGAGGTAGCGGGTGTCGCACTCGTCCTGTGCGAGTTGGCCTTCCTTGCGCCAGGTGGGATTGGCGGCGAGAAAGCCAGCGTACTGGGAGCGGCTGATCTCGTGGCGCGTCATTTGAAAGCGCGTCAGCTCCACCGCATGGGCAGGCTCCTCGCCGACACCACAAACCTCTCCGGGCGCGCTCGGATCACAGCCGCGTCGATACGTGCCGACGTCGACGGAGCACAGCTCGATGGTGCCGCTGCCGCCTGGCATGGGAAACATCGCCCCGCAGTTTTCTGGAACCTCGGACTCGCTGCTCGTGTCCGCATCTGTCTCGAAGTCGATGCCCACCTCGAAGGTGTCGATCCAAGCCGAACATCCCAAAGCACCGACGAGCAGCAGCGTCGCCATGACGACTCTTCCTGTCATGGCTCACCTCCAGTCCGTTTCGAGGGGGGCTTCTTCTTCCACGGAGTGAGAAACAATATGGTGGCGGCGGCGGTGAGCACCGCAGTGGAGATGATCATCGCATCCGCGCCTCCGGCGAGCTTGGGCAGAGCATTCACGTCGTCACTGCGACTTTGAGGACAGGTGTTGTTCGGACAGGCCGAGTGAAGCTCTGCGTTGAGCGCGCTCGTCTTGGCCATGAGTGCGATGCCCACGCTGAGGCACACGACGCCCAGCCCAGCTGTACTCCACGCGGCGATCCTGCCCAGACGAGCCGCGTCCAGCTTGGCCTTGGGGGGACCTACTTTCAGCTCGATGACAGGAGCGGGTGGCTCCTCGGGCCGAGGTGGCTCAGCCGGCCTGGGGTGGCAAAGCTCTGCGGTGTTTCCCTTGTTCGGAACCACTACCGATCGCTCGCAAGCCTCGAAACCAGGCAGCAGCACTGAGACACGGTGCTCACCCGATGGCAGGAGAATCGGCGCGCCCAGAGGCAAGACGCCGATGCGCTCGCCATCCACCCATAGCTCCGAGCCGTCGGGACCCGCGACATTGAGACTCCCCACCAAGATCGCGAGCCTGGCGATTTCCTTCTTGACCTGCTGGCGCCGTACCCGTGGGATTTGGGAGGTGCCCTCGGCGAGGTACGCTTCGAAGGTGGCTATGGCCTTGTGGGGACGCCCGAGCTCGGCTTCGGTCTGAGCGATGTTGTAAAGAATGCGGAAGGAAGGATTTGTGGCGTACGCCCTGTGAAACAACTCCAGGGCTTCTGCGAGCAAGCCTTGATTGAAGGCCTCTACGCCTTCCTGAAACGCGGTTCGCGCTTGTTGCTCGTTTTCATCCTGCGCAAAGCTCGTGCTGGGAAGCCAGAGAAGCGCGACCAACATCGCGGTGAAGACGCCGCGAATCATCTGTCGCGCGCTCCTTTCCATTCTTCTAAGCCATGCTCCTCCGCGATGGTCGTCGAGACGAGTCGCATCCTCTCGATGAGCGCGACGGCTCCTCGAGACACCGCCTCGAAGACCGCCTGGCTTCGGGTCAGGGAATTTTTGGCTTGCTCATCGGCGCTAGGCCTCTCGTCGTTGTGGCGCGTTTTTCGCAAATGGGTCACCTCGGCGGCGATGAAGTAGTCGAGCACCATGAGCTCCTGAGGAATAGTGGAGAGCTTGGCTTCGATTTCGCGCAGAGCTCCAAGCTCCGCCTGGGCGCTCTCCATGCCGCTTTGCTCGATCCGCGCTTGAGCGACCTTCGCCTTCTCGATGGCCTCCCGGGCAAGCTCCATGTACTTTTCGCACCTTTTGATGTCTTGCTCTACCACCTCGAGGAGACGGCGCGGATCCCGCGGCTGCGCATTGGACAACGCCTCGTCTAGCCATTGCTTGGCTGGCAAAGGCTCTGTTGCAAATTGAGACAGAGCCTGCGATAGCGTCATCTCTTCGAATCCGTCGATTCGCGCGCCGCCTTCGGTGGCATTGATGAGCTTGCGGTCAGCGGCCCAGGTCTTGGCGGCCGACCCGAACCACTTGCGAAACATGCTGAACATCTTTGTCGTGACGACCGTGCCCTGCCCTCCGTAGGCCACGACCTCTTCGCCCATGAGCTCGTTTTCGTCGGCCAGCCCGCCAGCGGCCCGGATCTGATCGAGCGTCGCGCTGCGCTCCACTGTGACGACTTTGCCAGAGGCAGCGTCGTACTCGATTCTTTGCGTGCCGAACTTGGCTCCTGGCGCGTATCTCGCGCCTCCGGTATACGCGAGGTCCTGGCCGACCAAGATGATCGGATCGCAGCCGAGGTAGTGCAAAATGGAAAAGCCGCTGCAGGCCACCGAGCCACCCGTTTGGAACGGGTGAGAGCCATAGGCCCTGATGAGCCAATCGCTGGCTGTTGCCGAGTTGTCGCCGAACGGCACGGTATGCCGCGCCCCTAGCCTGAAGAAGCCGGCGTGGGCGATGAGGTCGGGCACAACCACTACGCGATCGAGAAAAGGCACATCGAACTGAGAGAGCAGATCCAGCCCTTCCACGACCGCCACCATATCTGGGACCACCTCGCCTCTCGCGAGTTGTGGCAACGAGGTGTTCAGACCAATGACGAGCGCTCGACCTTCGGCAGTGCGCAGGACATCGATGTTGCGGGCCAAGGACGGGCCAGCGGCCACGAGGATGCCAGGCTTGCCCACAAACCTTTCACCAATGTCTTCCAGCCCCGGCATTTTCAGCGTGTGGGAGATGTTGCCCATCACATGCTCGACCCAGGCTGGCACGCGGTTGACGACGGTGCTCTCCATCAGCGCGGCGTTGTGAATACTGCCTTGAATTCCCGTCCGAAACGCCTCGAAATCCTCGGCGAACAGCGTCGCGTAGGAAGGGATCGCGCCCACGACGATACGGTGATCATTGAATTGCATGAGGTCGCATGTGAGATCCCCGAGCTGGGCCACGTCATGCACGATGATGGTGCGTTTCAGGCTCAAGGGACGAGCGCCGAGAGTCGCGCGAAGGGCGTCGAAGCAGGGCTCGAAGACGATCACTCGACAATCATAGCGGCGCTCGATCTGCTCGGCGTGGTAGCCGAGGCCTAGACCGAAAAGGACCACCAATTCCACTTTGTCCTGTGAAACGAGGCTATCGACATGAATCTGTGCCTCGAGCACAGGATCCCTGTGATCGATCACCCAGTGACCGTCGATGGACAGGCACGGAGCGCCGCTTTCGCCCCGCCCGATGGCCACTGCGTGCTTTTGAGGAGAGTCATCCTGCCGTAGTTTCGCGGACAAGTCCTTGGGTATGAACAGCGTGGCGATGTTGTCTTCGAGAAATAGCAGGCCAGGGTCCATCATTTCGCCTCCGGCTCCTTGAACTCTGACTGAACCTGCGAAATGATCTCTACCTCGATGCGCTTCCAGGCCTCGACCACGTCAGGATCGAACTGGGATCCACTGCACTTGCTGATTTCCTCGCAGGCGACAGCGTGCGCCATGGCCTTTCGATAGGGGCGATCCGAGGTCATCGCGTCGTAGGTGTCGATGATGGCGAAGATCCTTGCCCCGATGTAGATGCTCTTGCCAGCCCTGCCCGTGGGATATCCCTTCCCGTCCCAGCGCTCGTGATGTTGGAGCACCAAGTCGCGCGCATCGCCGAGAAACTCGATTTCCTGCAAAATGCGATAGCCGAGCTCCGAGTGGCGCCTCATTTCCTCCCATTCCTCTGAAGTGAGCTTTCCCGGTTTGAGCAGGATGGCGTCTGCCACGCCGATCTTGCCGATGTCGTGCAAGAGCGCGCCGCGCTCGATGACCAGAAGCTCTTCGTCGGACAGCGCTATCTCCTCAGCCAAGCGCCTTGCGTAGATGGCGACGCGCCTCGAGTGCCACTGAGTCTCGGTGTCTCGGAGATCGAGAGCGTTGATGAGGCCCAGCAGCAAACTGGTGGTGCGCTCTTCGACCTGGTTCTCGAGAGACGCCGAGGCGAGCGCCAGCTCCTCGCACTTGGCGCCGAGCAGGTCGGAAAGCCGTCGGTTTTCGAGCGCGATGGTGTGGTGCTCCAGGGCCCGGCCCAGGGTGTCACGAAGCGTGTACCTATCCCATGGCTTCGAGATGAATTGAAACAACCCCACCCGGTTGATGACCTCCACCGCGACCTCCAGCTCCGCCTTCCCCGATACGAGGATGCGCACGGTGTCCGGACTGTGGAGGCGGACCTTTTCGAGGAATTCGATGCCGTTCATTTCCGGCATTTGGAAATCGGCGAGCACTGCGCTGAACGAGATGTCGGCGAGTGCCGACAGAGCCTCTTGCGATGTACGGGCCACGACAACCTCGAAGCCCGAGCTCTCGGTGTCGCGCATGAAGGCGCGAAGCACGGTCTCCTCATCATCCACAAAGAGGACACGGCGCGGCGGCGGCGGGCCAATCAGGCTCACGAAGCCTGAATCGATCGCATATCTGCTCAGACCAGAGTCCCTCACCATTTCCACCTCCCTTCGAGGCTAAAGGCACGGAACGCCCAAAGCCCCTTTTATTAGAACGTCTTTAAAACAAATTGTTTAAGCTGCATCGAACAAGTCTAACCCTCATATTTGATCTTCACTCCTCGTACTTTTTGTTCGTACTCGTCTTTGGAGATTTTTCTTTCGCGAAGCTGTTTCTTCAGCGCATCGTTCTCCTGCTGGATGCGGCGTCGGATGTCGGCTT
>JALOQD010000238.1 GCA_025453525.1 Myxococcota bacterium | reverse complement strand
CACCAGCTCGTGTTCACCGCCTTGTCCATTTCCAGCGTCGGAGTCTGCCTCTATTTCTTCGACCATGGTGCGCAGCGCCTCGCCGAAATCGCGGCCTATGCGAGCTGCGGCTTCCTGGGGCTCCTGTTCCTGTCGATGCTCTCGGCGCGGCGTCATAGCCGGCGGTTGTGAGCCCAAAGGTGACGGGTGATGACCGCGAGAATGCCCACCGTTGCCCGCACGGTGCCCCGCACGGTGCCGCTGATTTTTGAGCGCCCGATGCGGCGCCGATAGGGAACCGCCACTTCCATCACCCTCAGCCCTAAAAGCGCGGCGCGGATCTGCATCTCGACTGTGAAGCCCATGCCGCGGTCCTGAAGGTCGAGTCGCCGCAGAGCGTCGTAGCGAATGACCCGCATGGGGCCGATATCCGTGCACCGAGCGCCGAACAAGCGCCGCAATAGGAATGGCACCACATGGTTGCCCACGACTTGGGCAGGGCTCATCGAGCCTTGTTCTCTTCTTCCGCGCATTCTCGATCCTAGGACGAGGTCTGCTTCGCCTCGCAAGACAGGCTCGAGCAGAGCGGGAAGGAAGGACGGGTCGTCGGCGCCGTCTCCATCGAGGAATGCCACGACCTGCGGGGGATCATCGCGCACGGATTCGATCCCTGTCGACATAGCCTGGCCATAGCCGCGACGCGGCTCGCTGACCACCTTTGCGCCGCCGAGTCTCGCCACTTTTGCCGTGTTGTCGGTCGAACCGTTGTCCACGACGATGACGCGGCGCACGGCAGTGTGAGAAAGGGCCGAAAGCACCGCCGCCAGGGCCTTTTCCTCATTCAGAGCCGGAATAATGACATCAACGGTCATGGCCCAAAGGCTAACGCAGATCCCGGACAAAGGGCAAAGGTCGGAATGCGCGCCCCTTGTATATCCGCCAAGGTGCGATAGCTTCAGACTCGAGCGATATGTCGACGCACCATCAAAATGGCCACGCCGGCCACGACCATCATCATTCGCGCCTGCCTCGGGTACGCACCAGATCGGCCCTGCTCGCGTCGCTCTTCATTTTGCTCGCGACGTGCATCCTCGAGACCGTGACAGGGCTCGCCACCGGGAGCCTGGCGCTCTTGTCCGATGCTGGGCATCTTTTGACCGATGTGGGGGCCGTGGCTCTGGCCCTTCTGGCCGGAGCTCTGTCCAAGCGTCCAGCGTCATCGAAGCGCTCCTTTGGTCTGCGACGAGCGGAGATCCTGGCCGGATTCATCAATGGCTTGTCCCTTTGGGTCGTGGGCGCACTCATCGTGGTCGAGGGGGCTCGCAGGCTCATGGCGCCTCCGGAGATCGCCACAGGGCCCATGATCGCCGTGGCCTTCGTGGGCCTCGTGGCCCAGATCGCCGCCGCCTCTGTGCTGGCCAGGGCAGATCGCAGCTCCCTCAATGTTCGAGCCGCTTACCTGCACGCCCTCACCGATGCCTTCCAATCCCTGGGAGTGGTCGGCAGCGGCATCGCCGTCCGTCTCACCGGGCTGTTCATCATCGACCCGATCATTAGCATCGCCATTGGCATCGGCATCTTCTGGTCTGCCTCGAGAATCGTCGCTGAGGCGGCCCACGTCCTGCTCGAGGGTACCCCAGAGGGGCTCGATCTGGGCTCTGTGCATCGGGCCATGCTCGCCGTGGCAGGGGTCCAGGCCGTGACCGACCTGCACGCCTGGAGCCTCACGAGCGGATACAATGCCCTGTCCGCCCATGTGGTCGGACGCGATGGGCTCGATGCCGAGCAGCGAGAAGATCTCTGCCGAGACCTTTGCGCCCTGCTCGAGCACGACTTCCCTCTGCAGCACGTCACACTCCAGGTGGAGCAGAGCTGTCCGCACGCGCATACCAACGACTGCAGTACCAAATGGATGGGGAAAGAGGCGCCATAGTACAGCTTCAAAGGGAATAGAGGATCCGACGCCTTTGAGGGTCAGGGGTCGAGCTCGTCGTCGGTCAGATACGAGAGAATCACTTCGTCGAGTGACTTGTCGCTGATGAGCGCTTCTCCAAACTCACCGTTCTCGTCTGGAGTGTCGAAGATGGACCGCGCCTGAACCTTGCGAGGCTCTGCAGAGGGATGAATGCTCGTTTTCGGGGGCGCAGACGCAGGCTTGGAGACCCTGGGGTTGGCACCGAGACCAGCCGGCACGATCACTCTGACTCCGCTCTGCTCCGGAGGCTTCCTGAACACGGCCTTGGCAGCCGCGGGAACAGGGGGAGGACCCTTGGGAATGGCGGCGTCTGGTACTGGAGCGAGCAGGCCCTTGTCCACGTCGGGCGGAGAGACGTGTTGGTCATCGGATAAAAAGTGACCCGACAAGGCGAGGATGCGCTCGGCTATGGCATCGTGGGCGCCGTCGCGCAGCTCGAGAAACATGGCCTTGTGTTGGTCCTTCATCAGAGTGCGGACCTTTTCCTCGATATCCGATTGGCCAACGAGCTCGGTGTACGCGGTCCTCTTGGTGGCCAGGATCGTACCCTCAGTAAAAAGATGCGTGATGACGTGGGGATGGCCGATGCCCGAGTCCTCTGTCTGTATATGGAACAGAACGCCCCGATGACGGACGTTCGTGTTGTAGCCCAAAAGTGGGGAGTTCGGTTTCCCTCGCGCCATTTCATAAAAAGGTTAGCACAGGCTCTGGCCAGCGAAAAGCGGCCACCTCACGGATATCTCGCTTAGACCGATTCCCCTGGTCCTGGTATGAAGTCGAACCATGGCGCAGGACACGGAAATGACGATCGAGGGGTTGGACGACGAAGCGCGCGGCACATGCTTGCTCGACGGCGTCCTCATTCGGGTTGGAGGCGCGTGTCCTGGCGATCGGGTTCAGGCGCGAATCGTGGCCCGCAGTCGCCACAGGCCAGAGGCAGTTGCAGAGATTAGCGAGGTTCTCGAGCGGGGTCCGAATTTTTGCGAACCCCCGTGTCCATGGGCATTTCCAGTGAGAGGTCGGTGCGGCGGTTGCCCGGCCATGCATCTAACGCCGCAGGCCCAAGAGCGACTCAAAATCGACCTCATTGAGCGAGCGTTCAGAGGCGCTGTGCCGAGCTTCCCCATGAGGTTCGTGCCCTCGCCCAGCGTCCTTTCCTATCGTTGCCGTGCGACCTACGTCGTCGAGCGCCGCCCTGGTGGGACCGTGCGGCTCGGCTCCTACGCCCCTCGCACCCACGAGGTGGCGCGCATGGATGGCTGTCTCGTGGTCAGGCCGACGATCGCCCGCGTGGCGGCCGAGCTGGCGAAACGGATCGCCCAAAGCGGAGCCCCCATTCATCCCGAAAGAGAGGGGCTCCGGTTCTTGGCACTGCGCAGCGGCGCGGAGAAGGGGGCCGTTGCCGAGCTCGTCGTCACGAGCCAGGCCGCCTCGCGCTGGGCCTACCCCCTGTCGCAGGAATGGGTGAACGAGGGCCTTCTATGCGGAGTGAGCCTGTCCGTCAACGACCGAGAGACCGATGCGATCAAGGTCGCGGGCGCGACCTGCCTGAGCGGCGTTCCCACGGTAACTGACCATGTGGGCGCTTTTGCTCTTGAGCTCGAGGCCGGCGGGTTTTCCCAGCTCAACCTCGAGGTGGCAGCGGCCATGTACGGCAAGGCTGCCCAGTTCGCTGGAAGGGCCAGCGTGTTGTGGGACCTGTACGCCGGGCCTGGCGCCTTGGGACTCACTGTGGCGAGCCAGTGCAACGGCCAGAAGATCTACGGCGCCGAATCGGTGGAGGCTTCTGTCGTGCAGGCTAGGCAAGCGGCCGCGCGGTTGGGAATCGAGGCAAATTACGAGGCGTGCAACCTCGCGCTGGGCATACCCCATGCCTGGCCCAGACCCGATGTCGCCCTAGTCAACCCTCCCCGCCGCGGGATGGACCGAGCCGCTCTCGACCGACTCAGCGAGGTTCGACCGCCGGTGATCGTATACATGAGCTGTCGTCCTTCGAGCTTTGTGAGGGACGTCGCGATTCTCGGCCTGTCCGGATATCGAATAACGGACATCGAAGCGCACGACATGCTGCCCCAAACAGCCCACGTCGAGCTCGTGGCTAGGCTCGTGACCAGCGCGGGCTCTTCCCATCCTGTCTAGAGGCGATCAGACAAGCGACAGTGCGTGTTCCAGGTCGGCGATGAGATCTCGAACATCCTCGCAGCCCACCGACAATCGCACCAATCCGTCGGTGATGCCGGCTTTGATGCGTTCGGGTTGAGACATGGCAGCATGGGTCATGCTCGAGGGGTGCTGGATGAGCGTCTCCACGCCACCGAGAGACACCGCCAAGGTCATGAGCTCCACGTTGTCCAGCAGTATTCTGCCCGCTTCGATTCCGCCCTTGACCTCGAAGGAAATCAGAGCGCCTGGGCCATCCATCTGGGCCTGCGCAAGGGCGTATTGCGGGTGGCTCTCGAGGCCCGGGTATCGCACCCACTCGACCTTGGGATGCCGCTCGAGAAAGGCGGCGAGCTTGATCGCGTTGTCCTGGCTGGCGTTCATTCGCAAAGAGAGAGTGCGCAGGCCGCGCAGGGCGAGCCAGGCTTGGTGCGGGTCCATGCACGGACCGAGGTAGTTGAACGCCGGTCTGATCTTTTTGGAAAGCTCCATGGTAGCGGCCACGACCATTCCGGCGACGATATCCGTGTGCCCATTGATAAACTTGGTCATCGAATGCATGACCACATCCGCACCGAATTCTATGGGTCTTTGCAGAATGGGGCTGGCAAAGGTGTTGTCCACCACGAGCAAGGCGCCTGCCGATTTGGCCGCTCGAGAGGCAGCCGCTAAATCCGTGAGGCTCACCGTGGGGTTGGCCGGCGTTTCGATGAACACGATTTTTGTCTCAGGACGTATCGCAGCTTCGATGGCGCTGGGTTTTGCGGTGTCGACAAAAGTGGAGGTCACGCCAAAGCGTGCCCAGTCTCGCTCCACAACCACGCGGGACGGTCCGTAGACGCAATCGGTGCCCACCAGGTGGTCGCCGCTTTTGAGAAAGGCAAACAAAATGGTATTGAGCGCCGCCATACCCGAGGACGTCGCAAAGCCCGCGGCGCCGCCTTCGAGCGCTGTCACGGCCTCTTCGAGCCTCTGAATCGTCGGGTTGCCCATACGGGTGTAGATGAACCCAGGCTCAGTGCCGGCAAAGCGAGCCGCGCCTTGAGCCGCGGTCTCGAAGGCGAAAGTCGAAGTTTGATAAAGGGGTGGAGCCACTGAACCGGTCGTGGGATCGACACTTTGACCAGCATGAACCACTTGAGAGGCTTTTTGGAATTTTCGAAGATCGTGAGACATTTGGAGAAACCCTTTCCATTGCAGCAGGCTTTGCGCGGCTCATCGCGCAGGGGAAGTCATATCAGGCTCCTGCAAAAGGCGTAAAGGCGTTCAGGAGGTTCCTTCGCAGCACCGCGGGCAAGGCCAGCGGGCGGCCCCTGCGCAGGAGCCGGGGAGGACGGGTTTGACCTTCAGGCCGCAACGGATCTAGGATTGGCGGCCCGAACAAAAAATAGGCAGCTCGCGCTCGAAGGAACCAAAAAAGGAGATCTCAACATGCCCTTTTCCGATATCTCGGCAAAAATCGATGGATACCGCGACCAGGTGATCGAGCTGCAAAAGGAACTCGTGTGCAGGCCCGCGCTCTCGCCCACCTACAACGCGGCACCCGAGCACACCGGTGAGCTTTGCAAAGTGGAGTATCTCGAAAAACACCTCAAGAGCATTGGCATCACGGATCTCACTCGCATCGATGCCAAGGATGCGCGGGTGCCTGGCGGAATTCGCCCCAGCCTCATCGCCCGCGTCAAAGGCGAGTCTTCGCAGCGGACCGTATGGATCATGGCCCACACGGATGTCGTGCCTCCTGGCGACATGAGCAAATGGACCAGTGATCCCTACGTGCTCAAAGTCGATGGAGACCTCCTCGTTGGGCGGGGTGTCGAGGACAATCACCAGGGACTGGTCGCCGGCGTCATGGCAGCCCGAGCGTTTATCGAATGCGGCATCAAGCCCGCCTACGACCTCGCTCTCCTGCTGGTCGCCGACGAGGAAGCCGGCTCTTCGCACGGCATTCACTACGTCCTCGAGCAAGCCAGCCCATTCCATCCGCAGGACCTCATCATCGTTCCCGACGGCGGCAACGCAGAAGGGTCCGAGATCGAAGTCGCCGAAAAGAGCATCATGTGGTGCAAATTCACGGTCACGGGCAAGCAGTGCCACGCCTCGACCCCGCACCTTGGCCACAATGCCATGCGCGCAGGGGCCCATTTGGTCGTCGCTCTGGAGCGCCTGCGGGAGAAGTTCGGCGACAGGGATCCGGTATTCGTCCCTGCGCAGAGCACCTTTGAACCCACGAAGAAGGACGCCAACGTTCCGGCGATCAACATCCTTCCAGGCGAAGATGTGTTCTACCTCGACTGCCGCGTGCTCCCCCGCTACAACCTCGAGGACGTGGAAGCGGTCATTCGCGAGTGCATAATCGAGGTGGAAAAGAAATTCTCGGTGAAGATCGAGCTGAAGTTCGAGCAGCGCGAACAGGCCGCGCCAGCCACCCCGGTGGATGCCCCCATTGTGAGCCGCATGAGCAGTGCTATCCAAGAGGTCTACGGAGTGACCGGCCATGCAGTAGGCATCGGCGGTGGTACCGTAGCCGCACCCTTGCGCCGCAAGGGACTGCACTGTGTCGTATGGTCGCGTATGGATGAGACGATGCATGGTCCCAACGAGAACGCCCGCATCTCCAATATTCTGGGCGATGCCAAGGTCATGGCCCACGTCGCTGCCACAAAATAGCATTTTCCATGTGCCGCATTCTCCCCCTGTGCTTAGACTTTCATCTATGAGCGCTTCGCAGCAAAGGAGAGTGCAGACGTATGGTGAAATTCGACGACATTGTTGACCAGCGGTTCGAGTTCGATCGTGAATTCTTCCACAAACTGCCTAAAACAGACCTGCACGTTCACCTCGACGGAAGCCTTCGGCTCGAGACCATCCTCGAGCTCGCGGAGCAAGAAAAAGTGGATCTGGGCGTGCGCACTGTGGAGGAGCTCGCAGCGCTCATCGGGCCAGGGAAAACCCATGCCTCTCTCGAGGAGTACCTGCGGGGCTTTTCCATCACCCTGAAGGTACTGCAGAACGCCCATGGTCTGTACCGCGCCGCCTATGAGCTGGCCCAAGACGCAGCCGCCGAGAACATAGAATACATGGAGGTGCGGTTTTCCCCGATGCTCCACACCCACGAGAAGCTCTCCATGGCGATGATCCTGGAATCCGTGCTCAGCGCGCTTCGAGACGCAGAGCGCGACTTCGGCATCCATTCGGGGGTCATCGTATGCGGCATCCGCAATGTGTCGCCGAGTTTCAGCTTGCGGCTCGCCGAGCTCTCGGCAGCCTTCAAAAACCGGGGCGTCGTCGGCTTCGATCTCGCCGGTGCCGAATACAACCACCCGGCCAAAGATCACCTGGCGGCGTTCAGCCTCATTTTGTCGAACAACGTGAATGTCACCATCCACGCCGGTGAAGCCTATGGACCTGACAGCATCCACCAAGCGCTTCACTACTGCGGCGCCCATCGCATCGGCCACGGCACGCGACTGCGCGAGGATGGCGACCTTCTCAACTATGTCAACGATCATCGCATCCCCCTCGAGGTCTGCCTTTCGAGCAACACCCAGACAAGGGCCGTGCGTAGCCTTGAGGAACATCCCTTTCGCTTCTACCTCGACCTCGGCCTTCGGGTGACTCTTAACACCGACAACCGGCTCATCACGAACACCACGCTCACCGATGAATACTGGCTGGCCTGCAGACTGTTCGAGCTCAAGCCCCGAGATATCCTCGACTTGGTGATGAACGGAATCAAGTCCGCATTCATCCCCTACGAATACAAGAG
Organism: Myxococcota bacterium; assembly: GCA_025453525.1. GTDB lineage: Bacteria > Myxococcota_A > Polyangia > JAAYKL01 > JAAYKL01 > JALOQD01. Next base: position 1,157 of record JALOQD010000238.1, on the reverse strand, counting down.
GGATTTGGTCCGCCGCACCAAGGACAAAACCAAGGCTCTTATCGAAGCCCATGTGGCCAAGCTCGGGGGGCCATCGCACACTTTATGAGGCCCTTAAGAAACGATCTCTTCTTTGCTGCTCTGCCTGCGGAATGCCCGTGATGTCAATTAAATCGATGGGTTGGAAGCACCTGGCTTCGGATCGGTCGCCGCTTTCTCTGGCGGCGTAGCGGCTGGCGCCTCTGGATTCATAAGGGGTGTTGCCTGGCGATCGACATAGGACTTGGCGATCTCGAACGCCTTGGCCCTGACAGAGACATCTGGTGTCTCGTCCGGCGTTGCAACGCCTTTTTTGGCCAGGGCTTTGGCGAGCACGATGCGAGCGTTTTGCGCGTCGTTCAGCCCATCGCCGAGGATCCGCATGGATTCTTGAGGAGAGTGGAATCCCATGCCATTGTTGGCCGCGACATAGTCCCACCGGAATTGACCATGCCGCACCAGGGTTCGGGCAGGTTCGAGCTCCGTGTCCCCTAGGCCCGCCTCCATGGCCGCTGCGAGGTCGAAATGCGCCTTAACCAGCGCCTCTTCCACCTTGGCCCTGGTAGAGGCGACCTTGTCCTGTATGGCCTCCACGCGCCCGCGAATCTCACTCTCGCTCCACCGATGGCACACGGCGCAAGACCTCGAGATGTTGAGCAGAGGACTCGTGACGTGGTGGTCGGTGAATTTGACGCCGCCCTCGCTCTTGTAAGGCATGTGGCAGTCTGCGCAGGCCACGCCGCGGTAGGCGTGCACGCCCGTCTTGTACAACTCATAGTCCGGGTGCTGGGCTTTGAGGATCGGAGTCCGCGAGATCGGATGCACCCAATCGACGAATTGCATCTCGTCATAATAGGAGAGCATGTCATCGACCGTGGTGCCCTTTTTCCACGGGAACGTGAGATAGTTCTTGGGCTGCGGGGCAAAGTAATACTCAACGTGGCATTGGGCGCACACCAGAGAGCGCATTTCCTGGTGCGTGGCGCTCTCCACGTTCACGCCCATGGCCGCGAGCCCCTCGCGCAGCGCCGGCCGGGTGATGCGCAGGTTCTGGGTCTTGGGGTCATGGCAGTCCTGACAGCCGATCGGATTCTTGATCTCGGACTTGAGGTCGTGGAAATTCGCTGCGTAGAACTCCT
>JALOQD010000237.1 GCA_025453525.1 Myxococcota bacterium | reverse complement strand
CCGGCTGCGCAAGGAGAACCCGACAAAGACCTTTGTCCTGATCCACGCGGCCCTGCATTGCCCGAACATGAAGAAAGTAAACCTCGAAAAGATCCTGTGGTCCCTGGAAGAGCTCGCGCCGTCCATCGAGGTGCCAAGCGACATCGCCATCAAGGCCCGACTCGCCGTGGAGCGCATGCTCGGCCACGGGTCGATTGATCCCTGAAGAAGGAGCTCGCACAATATGGAGGATTCCCTCGTCATCGCCGGACGGTCGTTTTCGTCGCGGCTGCTGGTCGGCACCGGCAAGTTTTCGAGCAATCGCGTCATGGCCGAGGTCATCGCGGAGTCGTGCGCTCAGATCGTCACCGTGGCTTTGCGGCGCGTTGACCTCGACGCGCCAGGGGAAGACATGCTCGCGGCGATCGATCGCAAGCGGTGTCTCGTTCTGCCCAACACCTCGGGCGCTCGCGATGCGCAGGAAGCTGTGCGTCTGGCGCGCTTGGCGCGCGCCGGAGGTCTCGATCCTTGGGTCAAGCTCGAAGTCACGCCCGATCCGAGAAGCCTGCTCCCCGATCCCATCGAAACGCGTCGCGCTGCAGAGATCCTGGTCAAAGAGGGTTTTGTCGTGCTCCCCTACATGCCGGCTGATCCCATGCTGGCCCGCCGCCTCGAAGACGCCGGTTGCGCCACATTGATGCCGCTGGGCAGCCCCATCGGCACCGGGCGCGGACTCAAAACCAGAGATGCCGTGGGTATCATCATCGAGCAAGCCAAGGTTCCAGTCATCGTGGACGCGGGACTCGGCCTGCCCAGCCATGCGGCCGAGGCCATGGAGCTCGGCGCCGACGCCGTGCTGCTCAACACCGCGCTCGCCATCGCCGACGCTCCGGTTCTCATGGCCCGCGGCTTCCGCCTCGCGGTGGAAGGCGGACGCCTGGCCTACCTCGCGGGTCCGGGCGGCGAGAGTCCCACGGCTCGAGCTTCTTCGCCGCTCGAAGGCCTGCTCGCATGAATGACCTCGCCCGACTCATCGACGCCTGCGACGAGGCCCCTGCGCGGCAGGCGCTTGCGTGCCAGGATCGCGGCCTCGTGCGTCCGATCCTCCGTCGCCGGCCGCGCGGCTTGCGGGACATGGCGCTACTGCTCAGCCCTGCGGCTGGCGGGCTGCTCGACGAAATGGCGGTGGTCGCGGCCAAACACACCCTAGAGCGCTTCGGAAAGGCGCGTCAGCTCTACGCCCCTCTCTACGTATCAAATTACTGTTCCGGCTCCTGCCCCTATTGCGGCTTCGGAAAGCAAGAGGGGCTGGTGCGACGGCGGCTGTCTGCGGACGAAGTCGTCGATGAGGCCATGGTGCTGCGAAGCCTCGGCATGCGCCACCTGCTCTTGGTCTCTGGCGACGACCCGGTGATGGCCGATGAGCGATTCTTGGCCGAGGTCGCGAGCAAGCTGCGCCCGAGCTTCTCCAGCCTCAGCGTCGAAGTCCCCAGCTTGCCATCCCAAGGCTACGAGACACTCGTCGCCGCGGGTGTGGACGGCGTCACCCTTTATCAAGAGACCTATGACCGAGACGCCTACGAAAAGTATCATTGCCTCGGCCCCAAGCGAGACTACGACGACCGACTCCACGCATTGTCCCGCGCCGGTCAGGCCGGTGTGTACAGGCTGACCGCCGGAGTGCTCCTCGGGCTTTCTCCCCTTGCCCTGGAGGCTCTGCGGCTCATGGCCCACATCGGGTACCTGCAGCGCACGTCGTGGCGGTCGTTCGTAGGGGTCGGCGTCCCCCGACTGCGCTCTGTGCCCGCAGGGTTCGAAGTCCCCCACCCCGTGTCGGATCGAGACCTCGTGCAGCTGATGCTCGCCTTGCGCATCGCCTATCCAGATCTCGGCATCACTCTTTCAACGAGAGAGAACCCCCTCATGCGGGACCGTTTGAGCCTCGTGGCAGCGACGCAGCTCTCGGCGGGCTCGCGCACCGAGCCTGGCGGCTATCGCGCTCCAGGAGCGGCGGCGGATCAGTTTCGCATCTTCGACGAGCGATCGCCGGAGCAAGTGGCGCAGAGCCTTCAAAGGCAAGGTCTCGACCCGGTCTGGAAAGACTGGGATAGCTGCTTTTTGGGAGAAAGCACATGGCGCAAACCCACTGGGTTGTGATAAATGGAACAAGTCGTCAGGTGGCCGAGCGCTCTAGCTTGGCCGCAGTGCTCGACAGTCTGGGCATTTCTTGCGCCACGGCGGTTGTAGAGCACAATGGCGTCATTGTGCCGAGGGAGCAGTTCGAAGCAACGGCCGTCGGCCCGGGAGACAGATTGGAGCTCGTGCGGTTCATGGGCGGAGGCTAAAGAGCCTGGCTGTGCTCGCCCTCCCATTGACACCAAAGAAACAAATGTCTACAGCTTTTGTGACAGTGAAGGTGCCATGCTGAAGGTTTCAACAAAGGGACGGTATGGGTTGCGCGCGATGATGGATTTGGCCCAGCACTACGGACAAGGTCCGGTCATGATGAGCGACATCTCGCGCTCCCAGGGACTTTCGCGCAAGTACTTGCACGCCTTGCTCACTAGCTTGAGAGAGGCGGGGCTCGTGCACAGCGTGCTCGGCGCCAAGGGCGGATACTACCTGGCCAAGCCGCCTTTGGAAATTCGGGTCCGCGAAATCGTCGAGGCGCTCGAGGGTCCCATTTCCGTGGTCGACTGCGTCACCAAGGCAGATAAATGCGGCAAGCTCGATTCATGTGCCGCCCGTCTCGTGTGGACGAACCTGACCGCGGTCATCACCAAGGCCCTGGACGGCGTCACGTTGGATGATTTCGTCAATGGCAGCGGACTCCTTGCCGACGACTCGAGGTCAAACGCCCGCGGCTGAGTTCTTGTCCTTCAGCAGGCCCGTATCCCTTTTCCTGGGGAAACCAGGACCGTTGGAGGACTCATGTCTCGTATCGCTCAAGACATCACGGAGCTCGTCGGCAACACGCCGCTGCTGCGGCTCAACCGCGTCACCGACGGCGCTCCTGCAACAGTCCTCGTCAAGCTCGAGTCGTTCAATCCCTGTAGCAGTGTAAAAGATCGCATTGGTCTGAACATGGTGCTTGAAGCCGAGAGAGCAGGGCTCCTGACCAAGGAGACCCTCTTAATCGAGCCGACGAGTGGCAATACCGGCATTGCCTTGGCCTTCATCTGCGCGGCACGGGGGTACGAGCTGGTGCTCACGATGCCCGAAACCATGAGCATCGAGCGACGCAAGCTCCTCGCCGCCTTTGGCGCGCGGCTCGAGCTTACGCCCGGCCCAGAGGGCATGAAGGGCGCTATCCGGCGGGCTCAAGAGCTGCTCGCCGAAAACCCGGGCTCGGTCATGCTCGGCCAATTCGTCAATCCCGCCAATCCAGAGATCCACCGTCGCACCACGGCCGAGGAAATCTGGCGCGACACCGATGGTTCCATCGACATTTTTGTCGCAGGTGTGGGCACGGGCGGCACCGTCACTGGCGTGGGCGAAGTGATAAAGGCGCGCAAGCCGGAGCTGCGCGTGGTTGCCGTGGAGCCCGTGGATTCTCCGGTCCTCTCTGGTGGGAACCCCGGCCCGCACAAGATACAGGGCATCGGCGCCGGCTTTGTGCCCGAGGTGCTCAACCGTGAAATCGTCGATGAGATCACGACGGTCAAACACGAGGACGCCGGCCTCATGGCACGGCGTCTTGCCAAGGAAGAGGGCATCCTCGCCGGCATCTCCTCTGGGGCCAACGTGCATGTGGCCGTGGAGCTCGCGAGGCGCCCGGAAAATCGCGGCAAGACCATCGTGACCGTGGTCTGCGACACGGGTGAGCGCTACCTCTCCACATGGCTGTTCGACGAATGAGCTCTTCGAAGCCCAAACATCACTTGGCTGGCCATGCGGTGCATCGCAACCGTGGACCGAGGCCTTCGAGCCTCGACCTCAACGGCGGTCTGGCCGACATCGTCGATGCACTGTGCGCTCCCTGCGACGTCGATGGCTCGACGATCTTGCGCGGACCGGGCCTTCGTGCCCTGCCGTCCCGCGACGAAATTATCGCTGTCGTAGAAAACCTGCGCTCCGTGCTGTTTCCAGGCTACTTCGGGTTGTCCGAGGTCAATGTCGGCAGCCAGCGATTCCATGTGGGCTCGACCCTCGATACGTGCTTGCGCACTCTGCACGAGCAGGTGCTGCGCGCACTGTGCTTTGTGTGCAACGGCGAAGCAGTGGACCACTGCCTCGAATGCGAGGATCGCTCTCTGGCGCTGACGAGGGCTTTTCTCACGAGGCTTCCAGCGGTCCGGCAGTTGCTCATCTCGGACGTGCATGCGGCCTACGAAGGCGATCCAGCAGCCACGAGCGCCGACGAATGCGTGCTGTCCTACCCCGGCACCTTGGCCATCACCAGCTATCGATTGGCCCACGAGCTCCACTTGCTCGGGGTTCCGATCATCCCGCGTATCATCACTGAGCACGCCCATTCGATCACCGGGATAGACATCCACCCTGGCGCGCGGATCGGCGAGCGTTTCTTTATTGACCACGGCACTGGCATCGTCATTGGCGAGACCGCGGTCATCGGCCGCAACGTGCGCCTGTACCAAGGCGTCACGCTGGGCGCCAAGAGCTTTCCCCTCGATGAGCACGGCCACCCGGTCAAGGGCGTACGCCGCCACCCCACGGTGGAGGACGACGTCATCATCTACGCCGGCTCCACCATCCTCGGCACGGTCGTCATCGGCAAGGGCTCCATCATCGGGGGCAATGTCTGGCTCACCCGCAGCGTCCCTCCCCACAGCCGCATCAGCCAAGCTCATACTCGCATCGAGAGCTTCGCAAACGGCGGCGGAATTTAGGTATCGGCCGCGCCGACTCGTCCGGTCTTGAGGCGGCTGGAAACCGCCTCTTTCTGGCGGCCTTTGTACGCGTCATGAGCCGCTTCCCCTTCCTCATTTTCTCGGTGGGAGCGGCGATCGAGGATCTGGAATTCGGTTCGGACGTAAACGATCGGTCTCGCCACTGGATCGATGCCGTCTCCCTCGAAGGCGGTTTCGAAATTCGGCACTCGCAGCGGCATGTCGGCGATCCAGTGGACGATCTTGAAGCTCCGCGACGAATGGCGGTTCGACTCATCCGATTGCCGACACGCCATGGGCAACGGCTGCTGTTGTTCTTTGAGCCGAGCCAACCTCGGTACGGTGTCGCAGTACTCATCGAAGTGCAGCAGGGTGTCGTAGGATTCGCGAGCCACAACGTAGTTGAACGGAAACAGGTTTCGGCCGAGAAAGCCGATCACCGGCAAGAGGTCGTCGTGCGTATTCGTGATAATCCGAAATCTCAGACGATCGAAGAGCTGCGCCGACAGAGGGCTGGCTTTGGACAAGAGCTTGGTGATCATGCTGTGACGCATCTTGCGCCCGCCGCTGAACTCCACGACCGGCAGACCCTCGGCCATCATGGTGCTCACGATGCGATAGATGCGCCTCTCGGCTTCGCGAAACAGCTCATTCTCTGTGATGGCGAGCGCCTTGCGCGCTTCGGCGGCGTCGAAGTGGTTGAGCACATGCATGACCTTGAGCAAGGTGCAGGCGCACATGCTTCGATGACGGTTCGACTCATCGGCCGCTGTCGTCAAGAGCTCTGGAAGGCCTGCCCGGCGCAAGGGGCTTGGGACAGGGAAGCTCATCGTCTCGCGCAGGTACAGCACGGCCTCGTCTCGGATGCGCGCGACCAGCGCCACATCCGAAGGCTCGTCCAAATCGAGTCCAGAGGACGTCAGATAGGCGGGGATCTCGGAGCGCGGCAGGGTCAGCCGCTGCCAGTCGAGCACGCTTGCGCCCTGGAGCACGAGCCTCACCAGCTCTAAATCGAAGAGGCCAAAGCGTGCCTGCGGCCTGTATTTGGCGGTGCGAAGGCGGCGTTCTCGATGCATGTTCTTGTTATGAATGATGCGACGCTAGAAAAAAAGCAGGCGGTCAGTTGTCGGCCTCTGGCAAGCCTACCTGCGCGTTACTGGTCTTTTCGCTGCCGAGGCAGACCGTTCCCAAGAAGATGCCGCTGGCAATGGCGAGAATGAGCAGGTTGCCCCAGATCGTCCCAGTGCACATGGGAACTACGGCGGCGAGGAGCAGCAATGCGACAGGTGCGAGCTTGATCATATCTGCTTCCTTTCGTCGAACCTACGTTGTCTCACCGTGGTCTTTTAAGGTAGCACCATGACTCGGTTCGGTCAAAAAATGCTTTTAGCCTCAACCTTTTAGCCCAGACCGCGCCGAGGGGCAAGTCGAGAAAGCGCTGCGAGCGAGCAGTCGCGATTGACAGCCTGCCATCACAGGAAACAATGAGTATTCATGAGACACTCGAACACCATCCCGTGGTTGCTCTTTGCGTTCGCGTTTGCGTCCTGCAGGGGCAATGGTCCTCTCCCCATGCCGAGCTTCGTGCCGGAGATGACGCTTTCGCCCATGCCGACCTCGCGCTGTCAGGACGGCGTGAGCTGCAAGTGCCGACCTCTGAAGGGAGTACCGGGCGAAGAAGAGACCGACCTCAAAGCAGGCGAGCAGCGCTTCGAGCTGCGCCTGCTTGCGACAGACTCGCAGCTGTGGGTTGAGGTGGAAGGCCGTGGGCAAGCCTACAAGAAGCCGGGCCAAATCGAAGAGCTCTGCTACTACGTCGACCTGCCGCCCGGGGAGCACACGATCACCTTCCACGGCAAGCTCGGCCTCTCGGATCGCGGCCTCAAGCTCGGCCTCGAACTGCGCGAATACGGCCCCCGGTTGAAAGAGGTCGGCCCGTTCTGGTACGACGTGTTCTCGTTCAATTGCAACGGGATGAACATCTGCACCGACACCGGCCTTGCGACGTGGGCCAAGGGCCAGAAAGCTCGTCCCGGCGGCGTGCTCTCGAGCTGCAGCAGCGCCAGAGTCGTGGGCCTCGAGTACAGCGGAAACGAATCCAAGGACAGCTCAGCGGCGTATGACCAGGTCGCTGTGCGCTTCCACCTCGAGGTGGTCAGCTTCGGCATGGTCATCGATCCCTCCGACCCTAGGTGCCAAAACGCGCGCTGAGCTTTTTGGGGGTCCTTCTCGCCTTTTCCGCCGCCGCCTTTGCCGTTGGGGAAAGATCCAATTGGCCGCGGCACAGTCCTTTGCCCGCAGGTGGGCTGCCGTGCACATGATTTTGAAAAGCTGGGTGTTGTCGAGCAGAGCAGGAGCTTCGCCGTACAAACCTTGTGTCCCCGTGCGGAAGTCCGCCGCCGCTCCCTTTCCAAAAAGCGATACGAGCTCGTTGGTGTGGCTGTAAGTCGATTGACAAAGTCCGTAGGTCACCTGAGCCGCGTCGTAGAGCGCACCGCGCTCCACACAGATCGCGTCCGGCGCCTTCGACTCCACCCGGCGCGGCAAGCAGTGGTCCGGCGTGTCTTCCGGCAAGAGGCGCATGTACCCGTTGCCGTGGTCCGACGTCACGAGCAGTAGCGTATTTTGCCAATCGATGGCGTCTCCAGGCTCGTCCACGAACGCCACGGTTGCGGTCACAGCGTCATTCAGGCTCCCGACCGCCGCGACCATCCAGTCATAGTCGTTCTGGTGATTCGCCCAGTCGATATCACCCTGCTCGGCCATGAGAAAAAACGAGTCCTGCCTCGCGGCGAGCACCCGCAGAGCCGCTTGGACGACGCCCGCCAAGGTGGGATCATCCTCGGACGTCCGACGCATGGAGCATCCATTCGCTCCGCGCTCCTTGTGGACGAAGCTGCCGTCGAGACCCGTGCCGAAGAGTCCAAAGAGCTTCTTGCCCGCCGCCGCCGCCTCATTCGACTTTTCGTGGAGGACAGCATCTCCTGCTCTGCCCGGCGCGAGCTCGGCAAAGACGATTTCGCGCGTGCGTCCGCGGAGCTCGCCGATAGTAGAAAATGCCACGAATTTCTCCCCCGATACGCTCGGGTGCCCGCCGCCGATGATGACATCCGCAAGGTCCATCCGGGCCATTTGCGCCGCGATATCCCGGTACTGACCGCGAGACTCGGCGTGAGAAGCAAACGCCGCTGGCGTGGCGTGAGAAAAGGGTACTGTGGCCGCGATGCCAATGGCGTACCCTTCCTCGCGGAGCAGCTCGGCGATGGTGCGGTACGATGCGGCGTCACAGGGGCTCGGAGCCGGCGCGCAACTCACTCTACCGCTCGTCGTCTTGCGCCCCGTGGCCATGGCGGTCGCTGCCGACGCCGAATCCGTGGCCGGCACCACCGCTGCCCCTTTTTCCACCTCGGGTATTGGCGAAAGGAAGTAGGCGTCGCGAACCCTCGCCACGGGCCCACGGTCGAAATACGCCACAGGCTCTGCGCCGCCTAGGGCAGGGTCGTATCCCACGTACGGATCGATTTGCCTTGCCCTTGAGAAAGCGGGCACGCCACGCGACAAGGCGTGACGGTTGTACGTGTTGATGTCCCAAGTCGTCACAAAGGCCTGGGCGGGAAACGAGTTCCAAATGAGCCCGCGCTCGCAGTGGGTCCAAAACCGCGAACCCGCTATCTCGTGCGATAGGTGCATCCCGTCTCCGATGAACAGGATGATATGGGTTGCTTGAGATGGGGTCCAATGACTCATAGTCTCGATGGGTCTGGACTTTACCGCGGGAGCGTGGTTGCAGCCCACGGCAAGGGCATACAAAGCTGCGCTAAACGTCATCCATCGTCCGAGGTCCATCATCGCCCTCAGGCTCCAGGAGAATGCGGCGCATTGCCATTCGAGGGCTCGGCCAAGGCCAAGGCTAGGCGCATGTAGGCAGCTTCGAAGCTCCGTCGTTCGGTCCTCGGGGCCGCGGGGCTTAGGGTCAGCGCACATGTCGTACCTCCTCAACCACGAGCCAGACAGCTCGCGAGTCCTTTCATAGCGCCACTCGCAAGAGACGGGGTACCTAAAAAGCGGTGGACGGGAGTCAACCCCCCACCGCGTCCCCCCCACCGCGTCCCCCCCAAGCGGAAGAGGTTGTAACTATTCGCGAAGATCGGACGCCTTAAATTTTGTCGCAGAAAGTTGTCAACATTGGGGGAGAAGCGGCCGAGTTATTCG
>JALOQD010000483.1 GCA_025453525.1 Myxococcota bacterium | reverse complement strand
CGGCATCCCGGGCCGCCGCCTTCCTCGATGTCGATGATTGTCCCATGGCCTCTTCCTCCCTCCCAAAAATGGCACGGAAAAAAGATTAAGTGGACAGCTCAGTAAATCATCACCGACGCTGAAACGCACGAGTCTTTGGAGGTGTCCAGCTGCCGCTCCTGCCGCCATGCAACCCCGCCCTAAACGCTATCGAACAGGTCTTCGCAGAGATCAAGCAAAGGATCCGCGCGGCATCCGATCGGATTATGACGGCAACCTAGCGCAGGATCGGATCGCTCCTGAACCGCTTCACCGCACAAAAGGCGCAAACTGCCTCATAAATGCGGGATGCGCTCTAACCTAATCTCATCCCACTCTAGCATCAGTATCTCGCCGTCCTTTGGAGACCCAGACTTCAAAAGACTCTCGTTCGCTATGTCATAGATTCCCAGAAACCGCTCCGAAACGCAGGTCCCTTCGTGGAAGCAAACTCGGCCTCCGTTTGAGGCCGTCACGACGACGCCGCTATCACGCTCGCCAATCACGTGGGCCATCTCGTCTGGATCAGAAAGGATGAGCGGATAGTGATCGGCAGGGGATTCAAAATAGAGCGCAACGAATTCCGAGGACCGGCCGAGAGGATTGTCGTAGTGCACGTTGATTGCATCGCGCGCGTAGTATCGAGCATCGCCAATTTCGAGACGGCTTTCTTCGGGAAAGAAGGCAACGCCCTCTCTTAGGTCGCTCTCCACAGCCAAGGCTTCGATCCTGAAGCTCTCAAAATCCGAGTCGGAAAGCGCCCGCTGGAAGGCCCGGCCTTCTTCGTTGGCCAGCAAGGAGTGGCCGAACGAGAATTCCGCACCAGAGAAACCCGCGGCGTCAAGCACCGTGGGTGCAATATCAAAATGAGTCGCCGCGCCCGCGTATCGGTCCGGAGCGTGATCGGGATCCAAAATCATGAAGGTTAAGCGCCGATCCTTGCTGGAAAGCACCTGCTTTGGCGCGCCGTCAATAAGCAGATGGTCGGACATGACTGCAATCAGGGTATCCCGCGCGGCGGGAGACGTCCGCACGTGCTCAATAAAACCAGCCGCGAGCATGTCGGCGCAATGTACCGCGTTGAGCATGGTCTGAGCGGGCGTGCCATAAAGCGGGCAGCCGGGAGACGGCGTGCCTTCGGGATGATGTGTGTCCAAGGTAAGCAGGGTTAACAGGAAGGGCGACTCGCCCTCGACAAGCCCGTCGAAGAGCTCCGTGGCGTGCGAATATAGGTCGCTGTCGAACATACCCCACTTGTGGCGCGATGCCTTCGGCAGCTCATCTATGCCGAGCGCTAGATCGTAGCCGTTGTCCCGCAGGAATTGGCCCTTTCCGGCGAAATCCAGTGAAGCGCCGCCCAAAAATACGGTCTTGTAACCGCCCGTCTTCACGATTTCCGCCAAGCACGAGATCTGACGAAAAGGGTTGTCCACGGCTGCGAGAATGCGATTGCCGTGCCCCTCAGATAGTAACGGCACCCCGCACTGACTGGCTACGATGCCACCGATGGTCCAAGTCGCCCCTGGGAACTGGTGCATGTTCTGGAACCACAGAGCCTCTTCCCGCAGCGTGCCGAGATGGGGCATGAGGTCTGGGAAAAGCGTCTCGTCGAAAAAATTCTGCTCAAGCCCTTCCAGATAAATCAGCACAATGTTGCGCCCTACGTCGCGCAACTCGGCGGACTGCAGTTTCCCGATGCCCATCGATCTGATTTCCGCCAGCATCCGCTCGGAGGATTGCTTCGTACGCATGTGGTGCAAGACGATGGATTGCAGTGGGTAGCTCGTCAGCAACGCCAGCAAGACTGCCAAGCCCGCGACGGGAGCGCGGATCCGCCATCCCACCGCTGTGCTGCGCGAAAGCCCCTGCGTGCAAACTAGTACAACGGCCGGGGCGAGCAGAACATACAATACAACGGCCGATAGGCGCGTAGCGTCTGTCGCCCAAGCAATCCTTAGAGTCGAGAGATCGAGATGGGTGAAGAAAGCGGTGTTGAATGGCACACCTTGGGTCAGGAAGGAAATCGCGAGAGCGACATTAAGGAGCGCAAAGGCAGTGCCTGCCAACACCAGGACTGTCCGTCTGACTGGACCCGCCCCAGCCGCCGCCAGCGTGAAAACGGCAAAGAAAAAGATCGACCCTGCCCAAGAGAGACCAAAAAAGTAGAACATTCCACCGAGTCTCGAAACTGGCAGTATGGACAGCGCCGCGGGCACTGCGAGGTAGGCAAAGAGACCGGTTAACAGAATGACGATGCCGAAAAACCGACCCAGAGGGTTACCCATACCGATGTCCTGCCCGAACTCAAATTATCAATATGACAGTTCAATGACACCCGATTTTGTACCTTTTGTCAACTATGGTGCGCTCCAGACCGATCTCGACGCCTGGCTCATCCACTACAACACCGAGCCCCCCCCATCTCGGGTGACCTGCTCCCCGGCTTTGTCCTCGCTCAAAGAGAGAGCCTGTTCCGGGTTTGGTCCTTCTCTGACCGGTTGCAGTATTCCCGCGGCGTGAGGCCGTCGAGGCTCGTGTGGAGTGCCCCCGCTGAAGTGGTCCACCAACTGGGGTAGTTTTGCCCCGCAGAGTGGAGGACCAGGAGATGGCTTGGAAGCGCGAGAAGCCGGAAGAC
>JALOQD010000236.1 GCA_025453525.1 Myxococcota bacterium | reverse complement strand
CAACGGTGAACGGAAAAAAGCTCGGTGGGCTCACCATATCCGGTTCAGCCGACGCGGAGCAAGCTGGCCAAAGGCATCGGTCGCCCTTGTCAACTAGGGCGATGATGACTACTTGTGCCAGACCTTGATTCGAGTACTCTCGCGCGGCGATGATTTTCGCCTCAGCCGGTACTCTAAGGACCGATGACCATGATCACAAAAACCCATGCAACGGCACACCCGGCCATCGCGGCCCTTGCGCTTTGTCTCACCGCCTCCTGCGACCAGAGCTTGGGAGAAAAGAGCGACTTGGACGCCGACAGCCCAACCGAAACCCAATCGAACAGCGATGATCTGCGGATAGACACCGACAGTGGCTCTTCCCAAAACAGTGATACGGATACATCGCAAGGGCCTTCGGCGCGCATGTCCGGCACCTGGGGCATGCTTCTGTCAGCCTCGAGCAAACAGGTGGGCATCCCTCTCGTCAAGACGCAAATCCTGTCGTCGCGCAACTACTTTCTCGTGGAGGCAAGCCCGGATGGACCAACGAGGATCCGCACCGAAGAGAAACTGTGCGGACTGTATGTCGAGCTCGAAACCTGGCTCAATAAGACCATCATCCCGGACAGGTTCATCGAGCATTCGGGAGTGATCGAGCGTACCATCGACCTCTCGTCCAGCGAGCCCGGCGCCCCCTGGATCTCTGACGATGTTTACGAGGTGCGAGGTGCCAGGCTCGCCGATCCTGTTCGCGATCCGCTGCCGCCCCCGGGCTCTTCCCATCTGAACGAGACACAGCCTTGCGAGACAGCACCCATTGGCAGTGAGTGCGATCAGGATGAGGATGGACACCCCGGCATGACGACCATCTTGGCTGGCGCCTTGTCGTGCGAGCTCTACGTTGCCCAGCGCTGGCACTCGGCCCTCGCCGGAGCCATCGTCGATGCCAACCATATCGCAGGCCCGCTTTCTTCAGCCGCGACGCAGCAGACCATACTCGCAACAAACTCGAACGTCTGCAAGCAGGGCAACATGCAAACATTGGAAGTCATAGACAAATGTCCAGAGCACTTCTACTTCAAGATGGTGCGCCTGCCCGACCACGCGACCTGCGATGACGTGATGGCGCTCACGAGCTGCGACGAGAAACTAGAGACGTGCGGTGGGCAAATCAACCTGCCGCTCAATCCGAACGTGGATGATCCGAGCTCCTGTTCGTAGCGCTTGCGTTTCTTCTGTTCATGCCTATTAGTGCCAGCATGCTCAGCCACGTCATTGCCGCGGTGCTTCCCGTTGTTCCAAAATCTGTCATAGGTCGCGTAGCGCGTCGCTACATCGCCGGAGACTCCCGCAGTCAGGCCATAGCCCTGCTCCGGACTCTGGGTGTGCACGGATTCGTCTCGACCGTCGACGTGCTTGGAGAAGATACGACCTCCATGGAACAGGCGACACGAGCGGCCTCGGAATACGTGGATCTCATCCGAGATCTGGCAGAGAGCGGCGTGGAGCGCAACGTGTCCCTCAAGCTCTCGCAGTTCGGGCTTCGCCTCGACGAGGCAGGGGCCTTCGCCGAGCTCCGACGGGTGCTCGACGTGGCCGCCGAGAATGACACCTTCGTCCGAATCGACATGGAAGACTCGTCGGTCACCGACCTCACGCTCGATTTCTACAGGCGAGCCCGGGAGGTTTGGCCGAGGGTCGGCACAGTGGTCCAAGCGCGCCTACGCCGCACGGTTTTGGACGTGGAGCAACTCGCCAAGGAAGGCGCCAATCTGCGGCTGTGCAAGGGTATCTACAAAGAGCCCAAGGCCCTGGCGCACCTGGACCGCGAGGCTATCCGAGAGGCTTACCTCGACGCCGCGCGTATCTTGCTGCAGGAGCCATCGACGTATACCGGGCTGGCCACCCACGATCTGCCGCTCACCGAGCGCGTCTTGCGCGAAATCGACAAACGACCCCACTGCTCGAACAGGTACGAGTTCCAGGCTCTCATCGGCGTGCCCATCCGTACCCACCTTCTGCGCCTTCGCCAGCGCAACATCAAGGTGCGCTTGTACGTTCCCTATGGCGCCGATTGGTACGCCTATAGCGTCCGCCGCCTCAAGGAAAACCCCGACATGGCGGCCTGCGGAACTCGGGCATGAAAAGGACGACTCAGACAGTCCTCGGCCTTCCACGGGATACCCAGTTTCCTCGTATCGGTCTTTTAGCGGGTCGTTGTCTAAAAAAGCCCTGTAACGAAGCGCCTCGTTCACACCTCTAAGGCAGTAAATCGCGACCTCGCGTCGTAAACTGGATTTTTTTTCTTGTAAAAGCCCAAAGGGCTTTTCGATCACAAGGAGTGTCCCATGTCCAAGCATTCACTTCCCGCCCTGCCCTATGCCTATGACGCGCTCGAACCCCATATCGACGCTCAAACCATGGAGATCCACCACACCAAGCATCATCAGGCGTACGTCAACAATCTCAATGCCGCTCTCGAAAAACACCCACACTTGTTCGACGTTCATCTCGACGACCTTCTCGCCCATCTCGCGTCCATCCCCGAGGACATTCGAACCGCGGTGCGCAACCACGGCGGAGGTCACGCCAACCACTCTTTCTTCTGGACCCTTTTGGGCAAGGGCAAGGCAGGAGAGGCCAAAGGCGATCTGCGCAAGGCCATCGAAGGTTCGTTTGGCTCTCTCGAGGCTTTCAAGAAGGCGTTTTCAGAGGCTGCCGCGACCCGCTTTGGCTCAGGCTGGGCTTGGCTCAGCGTAGACCGGTTCGGCAAGCTCGTGGTTCACTCCTCGGCCAATCAGGACAGTCCCATCATGGATGGGCTGCGTCCGGTGCTGGGCCTTGACGTTTGGGAGCACGCTTACTATCTCAACTACCAGAACCGCAGACCGGACTATGTGGCCTCGTTCTGGAACCTGGTCGACTGGGACCAAGCAGAGCGGAATTACAAGGACGCGCTCCTACGTTGAAGGTACTGTCATGACAATGCGCCTCGAACGCGACTCCTTGGGCGAGCTCCAAGTTCCCGAAGATGCCCTCTACGGAGCCTCGACAGCCCGCGCCGTCGAGAACTTCCCCATCTCTGGGATGGGGATCGGTCGAGAGATGATTCGCGCCCTCTGCCTGGTTAAGCTCGCAGCAGCACGGGTCAACGTAGGCGCTTTAAAGCTGCCTCGAGAGCTCGGGAGAGCCATCGAACAGGCAGCTTCGGAGCTCGCCCTCGGAGAGCACGATGCTCATTTTCCGGTCGATGTGTTTCAGACCGGCTCAGGCACCAGCAGCAACATGAACGCGAACGAGGTGATCGCCAACCGCGCCGCGACCATTCTCGGGCACCTTCTGCCGCAACGCTTCGTACACCCCAACGACCATGTGAACATGGGCCAGTCGAGCAACGACGTCTTCCCAACAGCGCTGCACATCGCAAGCCTCACCGCTATCGAGCAAGACCTTAAGCCCCAACTCGAGCAGCTCGCGTTGGCGCTGCAGAGCAAAGCCGCTGCCTTCAACCACATCGTCAAGACAGGACGCACGCACCTGATGGACGCAACGCCCATTGGCCTAGGCCAGGTGTTCTCTGGCTATGTGTCGCAGATTCGGCACGGTATCGCCCATGTCGAGCGGACGAGCGAAGATCTCGCGGAGCTGCCCATCGGAGGTACGGCCGTAGGCACCGGCATCGGCACGTTCAAGGGGTTCGGCGGCCGCATGGTCGAAGAGCTCTCGAGGCTCACCGGTCTCGAGCTGCGCGAGGCGGACAATCACTTCGAGGCACAGGCCGCGCGGGACGCCGTGGTGCGAATGAGTGGCGCGCTCAAGTCCCTCGCCTTGTCACTGGCCAAGATCGCCTCTGACCTCCGACTGCTCGGTTCAGGCCCGAGGCTCGGGCTCGGCGAGCTCATCCTTCCGCCGGTTCAACCTGGCTCGAGCATCATGCCCGGCAAGGTGAACCCGGTCATTGCCGAGGCCGTGATCCAAGTCGCGACCCAAGTCGTGGGCAACGACGCTGCCATCGCTGCGGCCGCGAGCTACAGCCAACTCGAGCTCGCCGCTGTCCAGCCTGTGATGGCGCGCAACCTGCTCGAGCAGATCAGGTTGATCGCCCGCGCCTCGTTCGTGTTCACCCACAAGCTCGTGGAAGGTCTGCAAGCAGACGAAAAACACATCGCCGCGCAGCTCGAGCAGTCCCTGTCTCTCGCGACCGCGCTCATGCCCCACATCGGCTATGACCAGGCCACAGACATCGCCAAGCTGGCGGCGAAAGAGGGAAAGACCATCAAGGAAATCGCCCTGGCTCAAAACGTGCTGGGAGAGGCGCAGCTCGAGCTCATCCTCGATCCGAGAAGGCTGATTTAGCTAGTGTCCATCCCGAAATGGGAGTTTCCGGCGTCCTTCGGAAAGGCGAGGACTGTTTGAGTTGGATCATTCGATGTCCGAGTTCCTTTAGCCGTGGAGAAGGATGCCGGAAACGGGACTTTCGGGATGCCAACTAGCTACATGGGCACGGCTCTCTTATGGCAGTCAGGCGTGCACTCGAGGCTGCCGGTGGGGCCGTCGTCGCACTTCTCGCCTTGGCTTTCATCGACCACATGGTCGCCGCAGTACGCAGCCCTGGTGCAGTCTGGATGGCACCCTCCGTACTCTCCGGTATTGCTGGCGCTCCCAAGATCGCACTGCTCTAGACCGTTGCGGACCCCATCTCCGCAGTACGGCGCTTCCTGGCAATCGTAGCCGCAGGCCGCTCCCTCGGCAGAGTAGTGCGTGTTGTTCGGGCCATCGTCGCATGCCTCTGGGCCGTTCGCGATGCCATCACCGCAATACGGGCCAAACAGGCAACTCGTCGTGCAACCCTCGTAGGCCGTGTCGCTATTGTTCGAACCTTCGTCGCAGAGCTCAAAGGCAGGCTGGACGATGTCGTCTCCGCAACGGGGAGGCAGCTTGCAGCCCACTCCGCAAGCGCTCGGGGAATACATATGAACATCGTCATTGTACCCGTTGTCACACTCCTCACCCTCGTCCTTTGCCAAGACGCCATCACCGCACCCCGGACCTAGGGTACAATCCGCGTTGCATCCATCGTAGCCTCCCGTGTTCTGGCTCTCGCCTGCATCGCACTCTTCGAAGAGCTGATCCGGGTTTCCGTCGCCGCACCTCGGTCCGAAGAGGCATTCTTCATTGCAGCCGCCGTACTCATCCGAGGCGAACCGACCGTAGTCGCACTCCTCGCCATCGCTCACCAGGCCATCGCCGCAATAGGGCTCGATCGTGCAGTCGTCCCGACACCAAGAGGAGTCATCGTCGCATTCCTCTGGCCCGTTGCGAATGCCGTCCCCACAATACGGTCCGACCTGGCAATCGTAGCCACACGAACCCGCCCCATACGTCTGGCCATTCTGGATGCCCTTGTCGCAGATCTCGCCCGCCCCTCCATCGACATGCTCGTCCCCGCAAAACGGCGCAAACGTGCAGTCCGCCTTGCAGGCACTCGCTCCATAAGCCGAATCGCTGTTCGCCGCGCCGTTGTCGCACTCCTCAAAGGACGGATCCAATACGCTGTCTCCGCAGCGACTCGGCAAAACACACCCCGGAGCGCACTCGCCAGCGGTCCCGGTCGCCCGTATCGTCATGTTCTTTCCGTCGTCGCACGCCTCGCCGCCGATGCCTTGAACCTTCGCGTCGCCGCAATACGGGCCGCGCCCTCTGCAGCCTGGCAGACACGATCCGTATTCGCCGTCGTTCTCCCCGTCATCGCACACCTCGTCGCCCACCACGATGCCGTCCCCGCAGATGGAAGCGCACTGGCTGTGACTGCTGACAAATCCGCCCAGGGTGAGCTCGTAGTTAGAGGCGACGGTGTGTCTCTCGGCCTGGAACAGCGCCATTTCATAAATGCGTCCCTTGACCAAGCCGAGCGCTGCGGCCTTGGCGTCATTGAGCACGACAGAGTCCGTCATCTTGCCGTGCACGCCGCCGATGTCGACCGCGAGCTTTCCGGCGATGAACACCCACACGTCGTCATCTCCAGAGAAGATCAGAGATTCGTTCCCCTTGTACTCGAACCACGTCCGAAGCTCGCTCGTAAAGCCGAAGTTATGGCCGCTGTACGCCGTTTCCTTGCCCGCTGCCACCCAGCCATCGCCATCCCAGGGGAAGAACGTTGGGTTATTGATGTAGTACGTATTGTCGGGTCGACGCGCCAGGGCCAAGGTGGAAACCTTGGTGCGGTTCACGCCTGCCACGTTTCGGTACCACTGAGAAAAGTTCCCACTCGTGGTGGTCAGGTAGTTGCTCCCACATGGCGCGGGAGTGACCTGAGAGCACAGGCCAGACCACACGGGCTTGCCCTCTGCGTCGAGCGTTCCCGTGACGAGGCCTTTGAGGTACCCGACGTTCATCTCAAAGTCCGGGTGCCTCGTGGCGCCGCCTGTTGGACGCGCGACAAAGTCCCGGTACGTGATGGGCACTTGCAACACTGCTGGAAGCTCCGCGGCGACGATGTCGCAAGAGTAACCGGTTTCGATCTCACAGGTCGAAGAGCACCCATCGCCGTCCAGGGTGTTGCCGTCGTCGCACTCCTCGTCATCGCCAGGGAGAATCATGCCATCCCCGCAGACAGAGTTACAGGCCGCGCCCGGTGCGCACGAGGGCTCGAGCTCGCAAGACGGCGAGCAACCGTCGCCCGGAGTGCCATTTCCATCGTCGCAGGGCTCGTCGCCTTCCTTGACGCCATCCCCACAGTGAGTCACGTGGCAGGGCTGACCCGCCGCGCCGCAGGCCCACCCCGTCTCTCGACCACAGGTGCTCGAGCACCCGTCGCCGCTGTCCAGGTTGCCGTCGTCGCACGCCTCTTTTCCTACGAGAAGGCCATCGCCGCAAATGGGAACGCACGCCCTGCCCACCTCCAAGCAATCCCAGCCATCCTCCTTGTTACAAGACGTGTCACAACCATCATCCTCTTCCTCATTGCCGTCGTCGCACTCCTCGCCCACCGCCAGCAAAGCATCGCCGCACCGCTCCACCACGAGCACCACGCAAATGGAAGGGCCGGGGCCGTAACACACATACCCGTCTTGAATTTCGCAATCCGCACAACCCGGATGACTCACGAGGCCCGTGTCGCACTCTTCACCGACCTGAATGCTTCCATCGCCGCACACAGGAAGCAGCAAACACATGCCGGGCCGCGGGCAAGCGTACCCAAGCTCTGTTTGACAGGTTGCGCTGCATCCCGACCCAGGGTTTGGGGGATCGCAGGTCTCGCCGACCTCGATGCGGCTGTTGCCGCACTCCGAAGGATCTCCCACCGCAGGATCGAATTTCTTGCAGTCATCCCCGCAACCATCCACTCCGGGCGGGTCGCAGATCTCGCCCGGGTCCACACGGCTGTCGCCGCACTGGATCGTCGAAACGCACTCGCTGGGCTCGTTCGCGCATTCATGGAAAGGTTCCTTGCGACACGCGGAAGAGCAGCCATCTCCGCTCTTGCGGTTTGCGTCATCGCATTGCTCATTCCCGAGGATCTTTCCATCTCCACAAATGGCAGCGCACCCGCTCACGGAGCAGCGCCATCCCGCCTCCATCTCACAGTTCGAAGAGCAGCCGTCTCCGTCCACGTCGTTGTTGTCATCGCACTGCTCGTCCATCGTTCGCGCGCCATCGCCGCACACAAGGGCCACGCAGCTCTGGCCAGGAGTGGGGCAATAGAATCCTTCATCGAGCTGACAGGGCGTCGTTCCAATCTCGGTGCCAGAACACCCGTCCCCGGAATCGGTGTTGCCATCGTCGCAGGTCTCTCCCCGCTCGCGCGTTCCATTGCCGCATACAGGCAAAGCGACGCACGCAAGCCCAGGCCTCGGGCATTGCCAACCCTGTTCTGTCTCGCAATCGGCTGAGCAGCCATCGCCCACACGGGTGTTGCCATCGTCGCAGGACTCCTCGCCTTCGATGATGCTGTTTCCGCACAACACGGCTCGAATGCACACTTTGCCAGGAGTCAAACAGAGGTAGTCCGGGTCTGAGACCAGACAGTCCGCAGAGCAGCCATCTTCATCCTCTGTGCCGCCATCGTCGCACAGCTCCCCGGGCTCGAGCGCCCCATTGCCGCACACCGCCTTCACTTGGGAGTCGCTGTCCTCCGAGGTGTCGGTGTAGACGTCGGTATTCCACTGCGTATTGGTGTCCTGGTCCGTTCCTGCGCTGTCGTCCGTCTCGGAAGTTCGCACGCCTCCCGAGTCGGGAACCTCCACCTTGCACCCCTGGACGAGAAGGACAGCCAGCGACAACGAGATGAGCCTCACATGCCCGAGATTTTTCATCTTCCCTCCTGGTTGCATCATGCCCCGCTGTGATTTCTGTACGTGATTGGCCATTGGGTAGTCGTCCTTGCGCCTTCCAAACACCCATCGCGTGGGCGCTCTTTTCTTAGTGAACGGTCGGGCAGCAAATTATGAAAAGAAACTATGGCAAAATTGTTAACCATGCTTTTCATAGTTCACCATCCCCACCTTTTCAATTTCCGAAAAAAAACGCGAGAAAGCCTCCACATCCTGGGGCGTCGAGCGCGACTGGCCTTCCCCTGGGTAGGCGCTAGACTGATGAAACACAAGAAAGGACACTCCAAATGAAACATCGTCATCCAACCGTGATCGAATGGTTTCACCATCGTTTATCCCTATGACAAAACCGTCTGGCCTCTGGGGCTGCTCGCCCCGCTTCTCCAATGGTCGGCCCTTCCCGAGGGCCAAGGCGATGGTGTGCTGCTCAAGCTGACCGGGCCGGACTTCACCCATCAAGGCTATAAGACCGCGGACCCAAGGTTTCCGAATGCGCCGAGGAGCTCGACAAGTGCGTGATCGACGCCGACTGCTGCGACTATCCGTCGGTTACGTGCATCAACGGCTATTGCGCCGGCCCGGTGATCATGTAGCCCTATTCTTCTTTAGGCTTGCAGTCCTCGTGGTCTTCGGCGATGGGATTGAGCTCATAGCTATCGTCGCCCACGCAAGCGGCGGGTTTTTCGTCGCAGCTCGTCAGAGCCATGACATCCTCGCAGGTGCTTCCCTTGGGCAAACGGACCATCTTGAAATAAAAATACTGTGGACATTCGTCCATGACCGAGGCCGTGCTCGCGTTCTCCGCGCAACACATCGGGAGGTCTGCGCCCAAAACCTTCTGCTCCGAAAAGCTCTTTGTAACCGCGCCGCCGATCGAATTCTCATCGATGATGGCACCGCCGTACTGAGCGTGCCAGCGCTGGGCAATGTAGATTCTGCATTTGAGCATGCCGGAGAGCACATTGGTCATGCCTGGCTTGCCGTCGAGATCCTGATCGCATTCCCCTCCATAAGGCGCCTCATCGCACGGCAAGGCCTCTCCTCCGGTGCAATTGCCGGGCAAAGGGTCGTTGATCGGATCCTCGAGCTTGGCGCCGCGAACCTCATAGACATCGTCCGACACAAACGGCGTGCCTGGAAGGTCCGAGGTCAATGTCACATGGCGCACCACTGGCTTCAGGGCTGCGATGAACTTGTCCGGCACAGAGAGCTTGTTGTAGTCCGTCTCCATCCTCGTAATGATCCCGCAGGCTTGTTGGGAGATCGTGAGGTTCCCCAGACCATCGCTCGTCACGGTGTTGAGGAAGTAAGTGCGGCCGATGGCGATCTGAGTCTGGACAAAGGTAATCCCGGTTTGTTTGATGGGAAGGTTGAGGAGCTCGCCCCAGGTACCCACGAACGTCGCGCCCGGAACGTTCGGGCAATCGGAGGGATCAACGCACTCGTCTTCGCCTTCACCTTCACCTTCACCTTCACCCTCGCCTTCACCCTCTCCTTCACCTTCACCTTCGCCTTCGGTCGTTACGGGCGGTTTGGCTCCTTGCGTGTCCAATGGGCACCCAGCGGCGAACGGCATGAGCACAGCAGCTATAAGCAGGCAGAATCTCTTTGACATCATTGACCTTTCTTCTTTGGTAAAGAAAACGCCAGTCTGAGACCCCAAGGGCGAAAAATCCCCTCTCCCCTCGGGCGCCACAGTCGACATGTGTGCAATGTACAACAAGCCTCTGCGTTGGACGGATCTTTTTTAAAACCCAAAAGCCGCAGGATGCGTTCGTCTCGTAGGAAAGGACAGCTTGCAGCCGTTCCCCAGCGCTTTCATCTCATCCCATTCCTTTAGGTCCGAAAGCTCAGCCAGTCAACGCTCGCCGCCCCGCCTAGCCTTCACAGGGATGGTGAAAGAGGCCGACTTGCTCAAAGCTGGAAACGGCGTGTTGACAGCGACTCTCGTGAGGCACTTGCCCAAGGGGGTCGAGGCGAGGCTGGCCGGGGAAAGCGAGGCGCTTTGAACTCGGCCGTCAGGCGCGATTTCAAAACGAAAGGTGATCTCAGGTGCTCCTTTGAGCTCGAGTGCATGACTCTCGAAACACTGCCGAATCTTGCCTTCTTGCTTCTTGAAAGCGCGCGTCAATTTCCGCACTTGCGATGAGGCGCGACTGACAGATGGATTGTCCCCGTTTTCGCGTCCCGCACCCACAGCGTTGCCGACAGGCTCGGGGGCCGCTTCTTTGAAGGCCTTTGCGCCAGAAGTAGCGAGTGGCTTTTGCTTTTCACTCTCCTTTTCGGCTTTCCCTGACTCGACGCCGTTCGCAGGGCTCGGATCGACCACCGGACTTTGCACGATGAGGATCTTTGGCTCAAGCTGGGGCACCCTACGGGAGAGTGCGATCGTGACACCGACGGCGACGATCGCAACCGCGAGGACCAAGGCACCGACCCAAACGCCCTTGGGAACCCCGGTTTTTTGGACCTGTGCCACCTGGGAGATGGCGTCGCCCTCCCGCTCTTGTGGGAAGTCCCCTTGAACCTCTGTCGTCTGCTTGCACACCGCAGACCCAAGCTCTCCCGTCACCGACAGCCTGTTTGCCGGAGCCTTTGAAGGATGGCGCCATGCCTTCTCGCGTCGTTGGAGCGACTCGACACCGAGGAGGCTCGCCATCTCGTCGTTGAAATCTTCGAAAATCAACTGCTGCAACAGGATCGCCGCCTCTTGCTCCTCGAGAGGGCTCACCTTGCGCAGGTCAGCGGCGAGCTCCTGGGCGGTCTGGTAGCGTTTTTCAGGGAGCTTCTCCAAGGCTTTTTGCAAAACGCGATCTATTTGCGGGTCCACGTCCTGCCGGTATTGACTGACGTGAACCGGCTGATGGGTGAGCACGCGTCCGAG
>JALOQD010000482.1 GCA_025453525.1 Myxococcota bacterium | reverse complement strand
GTCCTTGTATGGCGGGGAGCTGTGGGTGAAATCGAAGGAGGGATTGTGGACAGAGTTCGCGGTGTCGATTCCCGTTCGGACCGTGGCTTAGCGACTAGTTCCCGGTGCTGGCCGGCTCAGTGGCAGGCGCGGCGGGCTTGCTGGGCGGCGTGGCGTTGGGATCGATGGGTTTGAGTGTTCCAGAGGGCATGGGCCGATTGTCGATGAAACCCGGGCGGAGCTGAACGACCTTCATCTTGCGCCTAGGTGCTCCGGCTGTGGGCATGTCGGTGCTCGTTGACATGATCGCTTCTGCACCGCAGCCGCATCCCGAGGGGGTGCAGCCGCAAGCCAGTGCCATCATCGCCAAGCTCAAGGTCCATACGGCGGCTCTTTTCATGTGAATGACTCCCAAAGTGGCTTTTCGGGCCTCGAATGGGGCCGCACTTGGCCCCAAATAAAAAAATGACGGCGACAATCTACTCTTTCTCGTTGATTCTGAACAGACGGTGCATACAAGGGGGTGCAGAAAGGTCGCAAGAAGCGGATGGAATCCATGAGTACCAGCCTCTCTCAATGCCTGGGGATTGCATATCCCATCATCAGTGGCGGAATGGTATGGGCGTCGGGATGGCGCCTGGCGGTTGCCGTGTCTGAGGCTGGCGGCTTGGGTCTTTTGGGCTCAGGCTCCATGACGCCTCAGGTTCTCGCCCATCACCTCGAGCAAGCGCTTGGTTCGACGTCGGCGCCTGTTGGCATCAATGTGCCCCTCATGCACGAACACGCCGCTGAGAACATCCAAGTGGCTCTCGATCACGGCATCAAGGTGTTTTTCACCTCGGCCGGCAGTCCGCGACAGCACACCGAGCGTCTCAAGGCGAGGGGCGCCTTCGTCGCCCATGTGGTGCCGTCGGTGAAGCTGGCGCTCAAGGTCGAGGCGGCCGGATGCGACGCTGTGGTGGCCGAGGGCACCGAAGCCGGCGGTCACAACGGATTTGAGGAGATCACGAGCCTCGTGCTGTGGCCTGCCGTGGCGAGCGCGGTTCGTATCCCCGTCATCGCAGCGGGGGGCATCGCAGATGGCCGAGGCATGGCAGCCGCGATGGCTCTCGGTGCAAGCGCCGTGCAAGTGGGTACGCGTTTCGCGCTTACAAAAGAGAGCTCTGCCCATGAAAACTTCAAAGCCGCGGCTCTCCTCGCCGAAGACACTGCTGTGAAGCTCTACCTCCGGCGATTCATGCCGACACGGGCAATTGTCAACGACTACCTTGGCCGGGTCATGGCCGCCGAGGCGAGTGGGGCCACGACCGCGCAGCTTTTGGAGTTGCTCGGTCGTGGCAGGGCCAAGCGAGGCATCTTCGAGGGCGATGTCGTCGAGGGCGAGCTGGAGATCGGCCAGGTGGCCGGGCATATCGATGATATCCCCACAGCGGCGCAGGTCGTGGAGCGTATGATGTGCGGCTATCGAGAAACCGTTGCGCGGCTTCCCGTTTGAGGCAGAGGAGAGGTTCGCGCACGTCGCGATTGACGCCCGGGCTCTGGATGATAGTGTCTTCCTGCATTGAGTGCGAATAGCCCTTTCATGGAGGATCTCGTGATGAATCAAGAGGTGCGAAGAGTGGTCATCATCGGCGGAGGACCCGCGGGTTACACGGCCGCCATCTACGCGGCCCGCGCAGGGCGCAAACCGCTGCTCATCGAGGGACTGGCCCCGGGCGGCCAGCTCATGATGACCACGGACATCGAGAATTTCCCGGGCTTCGAGAAACCACTTCCCGGCCCTACGCTGATGAGCGCCATGCGGGCGCAAGCCGAGCGCGTCGGCACTGAAATCATCGGCGACTATGTGGAAAGAGTGGACCTGGCTGCCCGACCTTTCACTTTGCATCTGTCAGGCGGCGAGCTCAAAACCCACTGCGTGATTGTCGCCACCGGCGCAGAGGCCAAGTGGCTGAACCTGCCCTCGGAAAAGGAGTTCCAGGGCCGAGGCGTTTCGGCCTGCGCAACCTGTGACGGCTTCTTCTTCCGCGGCAAAAAAGTCGCCGTAGTGGGGGGCGGTGACACAGCTGCAGAAGAAGCGGGCTATTTGACGAGTCACGCCAGCGAAGTGCTGCTCGTGCATCGCCGCGACGAGCTGCGCGCGTCCAAGATCATGGCGGATCGCGTGCTCGCCAACCCTAAGGTGAGGCCCTTGTGGCACAAGGTCGTGGACCAGATCCTCGGCAATGACGAAGGTGTGAACGGCATACGGCTCAAAGACGTCCGCACTGGCGAGTGCATGGACGTCGAGCTGGATGGCGTATTCGTCGCCATCGGACATGCTCCGAACACCGCGCTGCTCGGTGGTCAGGTCAAGCTAGACGGTCAAGGATACATAGCCACTGCGCCTGGTTCGACTCGCACCAGCGTCGAGGGAGTGTTCGCGGCCGGCGATGTGCAAGATTCCAAATTCCGCCAAGCCGTGACCGCGGCCGGCACGGGTTGCATGGCAGCCATCGAGGCAGGACACTACCTCGACGAGCATAACCTCTAAGCCTGGATCGGAGAACATCGATGGGCGAGCTACGTGACAAACAGACCGAGAAGAACCTCGTCACCGCTCGCAATCTTGGTTCGCCACGCGCTCATAGTCGAAAGGAGAGCCATGGAGCTCGTCAAAGCCACGACCCTGCCCGAGC
>JALOQD010000235.1 GCA_025453525.1 Myxococcota bacterium | reverse complement strand
GTACGAGTACCGCACCTCGTGACCAAAACGGTCCGCGTGCTTGGAGGCAAACCAGCGCGTGGTGCGTCCAGCCGAGGTCTGGCGAGCTTCCTCGGTCTGACCGAGAAAGAGAGTGTGGCCGTTGGGAAGCCGGATCAGCCAAGAGTCTGCATAGGCGTTGCGCTCGAACAGGGCAAACGCACCCTCGTTGCGCAGGCGATACCACCGCTTCTGCGCGTTGACCAAAACGAGCTCGTCGTTCAGCGTCGGCCCTTCCACGGAAAAGCGATCCTCCTCGGTGAACTTGGGCAGACCCTTGTCGGTCGAGCGGTAGATGTTGAGCACCGGCAGATGGAACGAAGTGCCCAGTGGCCCTTTGCCCTTGCCGGCACTATACGCAATGGACATCTCGGGCGCGAGAATGCCCGGAGGGAGCTGCAACGGCACGGAGAAGTTCCCCGTGCCGGTCGCAATGTTCGGGGAGAAGGATTCGCCCAGGCCCTTGAGAGAAGAGGGGCCTGAGGGGCGGGTGATGGTTTGCGGCGAGAGAGCGGCTGGGCGATCGGCCAAGGATGGAAGGCTCACGAGAAACAGCAGGTTCGTGACTGCCAGGCACAGGAATCTCGACTGGTGTTGCTTGAAACCCATGGTCAATGGAGCCTTCCGTCCGCACCCGGGGCCATTAGTCGGTCACGATGGGCCGAGAGTTGTATCTGAAGTAGATCACGATATCTTCGATGAGCGGCTTCTGCTCGGTTGGCAGCCCGTCACCGAGGATCCACTTCTGCTCGTTGTCCACCAGCGGCAGCACGAGCTTCCAGTCCGGGGCGCCGAGGCTGCGATCCCGTCCAAAGAAGTTGAAGCAGGAGTCCTCGTTGTTTTGCAGGTTCGGGTCGTCCAGGCGCCAGTTGTTCTGACAGGCCTTGAACGCCGTGGAGTGGGTGATGAAGTCTGGCGGCACGTCCATTTTGCCGTAGGAGCTCTGAGGCGCGTAGCCCACGGTGAACACGTTGACCTTGGGCTCCACCGGTGACTCCTTCTCGTCGCAGGAGCGCACGTAGTCGGTGTTGCCGCGCCACAGCTCGTACTCCACGGTTTGGTTGAGTCTGGCGCCCACGACATTGACGGCAATGGTGCCGCTGGCCGAGGCGCCGCCGTTGCGCTGCCCCACGATGAAGTGGTTGCACTCCTCGGGGTTGACCATGTAGTGGCTGGCGTCCGCGCTACCCTGGTTTTGCATCCAAATGGTGAACGGGAGCACGACCTGAGTGCGCACGCCGCTCGCCCTGCGGTACCGGCGCACCCACTGGGGCGAGGAGGTGATGGCGTTGTGGAACTGCTCGCCCTTGGTGAGCACCTTGCCGGTCTTGGCATCCACGATGTCCCGCAGATCCGGGAACAGCGTGTCGCGCAGGGAGAGCCTGAAGATCTTCTGGTTGTTCTTGAAGTCGCAGTCGAGGCCAGCCGCGCCGCAGTAGTCGCGCTCGTGCTTGTCGAGGTCGGCGATGAACTTGCGGATGTCGTCGGCGGTTTGCAGGGAGTAGACCCGGTTGGCCAGAGCCCGGGACTCGGGCCCCATGTTGTACCGGTGGGCAAACGCCTGGGACATCTTGTAGGTCTCGGTCAGCACCTCTCTGAATTTATTGTTGGCATCGACCACCATCTTGTTGCGCAGCAGTACGCTGCCGGTCTCGCGGCCGATGAGCCGATCCACGAGGCCTTCGACCACCTCGCCGTAGCGAGCCGCGGCTTGGCGGGCGAGGTACAAGGTGTCGTCGAGCTGCAGGTTGACAGAGAAGAGCTGCTGGGTTGTCGTGTCGTAGTCGATGATGAGGCTATCGACTTGATCCAGCAGGCTGTCGAGCCCCTGGCGGATCTGCTTCTTTTCAGACCAATCCTGATCCTCTTGGCTGCTGACCGCCATCTCCGACTGGATCTGAGCCATCTTCTGGCGGGCCTCGCCAAGGGCTCTATCGAAGATTTCTTTTGCAATGCCCCATGCGATAGATCCCGGGATGACAGCCACGCAGTTGCCTGGGCTTGCAGCAGCGATTCCAATAATTGGCCACTCGCAATTCAGTCCCTTTTGAACGGCTTCGGCAATACCCATGGCCAACTCGGCGTTCATGATTCTTGTCTGAATATCTTCGATTCGACCTGTTTGGCGGTTCATTTCGTCGATGATCGCGGAGTTGTGACTCAGGACCTCGGCCAGGTACTTCTGTTGCCTGGCGATCTGGCGCAGCACGAGGTTGAAGCGGCGGAGATTGGCCTCCTTCTGGAGCCGCAGGAGTGTACGCTCCCGCAACAGGGAGCCCATGCGTCCGCGGATGCAGGTGCGGCCGGTCGAGCCAGCGAAC
This sequence comes from Myxococcota bacterium, assembly GCA_025453525.1. GTDB lineage: Bacteria > Myxococcota_A > Polyangia > JAAYKL01 > JAAYKL01 > JALOQD01. The sequence continues at coordinate 7,686 of JALOQD010000235.1, read as the reverse complement.
GTAATGCTGTAGATCGGCACGTCCGTGCGGCAGGCTTCGTTATCGATGTCCTCGACTCCATCGTTGAGCATGGCGATGGCCGAAGCGCACTCGAGGCTACCGCTGTCGTCGCAGGTATAGGTCGAATAGCAGCCCTCTTCGCCCTTCGTACACGTCTTTTGGTAAAAGCGATCTTCAGCACTGACGGCTTCGCACACGGGCTCGCCGTTGCTATCCATGCCGCTCGGAGGCAGCTCGTCCGGCCACCAGTCGTCTGGCCCGCACAGGTCGTCGATCTGGCGCTCGGCATCATGGGTAGCGGTCTGGACCGAGGCTTCCAGGCCATCCTTGTCGCGCAGCGCGCCTTGCAGGTTGCCGATGGCCTGCTGCACAGACTGATCCAGACCCACGAGGCCTTCCTCGACTCGCTTGCGATAGGCTTGCCAGTTGTTGAGAGACAGGTCGCCGTTCTCGAAGAACACGCGCCTGTCGTGGAGCCCCAGGGGGTTGCGGGCTTGGCTCACCTTGGCGAGCACCAGGTCCCCGCGCTCCATCATCTGCGGCCCAAAGCCCGCGTACTGCATGCGCGAGCCCTGCCACTGTTTCTGCGTGGCTGCGATGAGCACCTGAACGAGATATTCGTCGTGGAGCAGGTGGCTGGCAAAGACCTCGGCCTTTACGTCGAGGGATTGCTGCACCCTCCGCTTGAGATCGAGGAGCTCGAGCAGCGTATCCAAGCGATCGCTCGACGCCGTGGCCAAGTACTGCAGCCACGAGTTACCCTGGCCCGAGAACGAGCCCATGGGCCAGCCGAGCATGATGGCCGTGGCCTCGGGAGAGTAGAGCTCCGAGCGCATGGTCTCGTACTTGGCCAGGGCCTCGGACAGTCGCAGGAGCTTGTGCTCATAGGCCGAATCGCCAGCGAGCGCCGTGCCTTGGGCCGCCTTGTACATCACATAGAAGGCATCGGACACGGCATTGCCAGCCTCGTAGGCATAGGTCTGCACGAGCTCTTTGTAAAAACGGTTATGCTCGTGGAGCACCGTGAGGGCCGGATCGATGCTCGCGGAGACCGTGCAGTCGCTGCCGGGCAGAGGCGCGTCTGGACAGAACAGGGTGTGCGTCTGCTTGGTGTTGAGGTCAGCCAAGTCGACAAAGGAGCTCACCATGGCCTGGCGGTAAAGGGCGAGGCCGCACTGAACCGTATCGCGATCGATGCAGCTCTGCGTGTCGTCGCCCTCGCAGAATTCAATGCTGCCGGCGAGGAAGTCGTTGAGCGTCAGATAAGCGCCTTGGTTGCCCGAGAGGGCCTGAAGCGCATCGCCGATCTCCCCTTCCATGGTGACGAGCTGGGAAAAGATCCGTCCCTCGCCTGCACCGAACTGGGCGAGGTACTTTTGGAAATCCGCCTTGGTGGCAAAGTGCACTTGAGGTTTGAACACCGTGTCGTTGTAGGGGCTCATCGAGGGGCAGTTCTTGGAGACCGCGGCGGAGATCGCGCTCTTGAGGGTCTCGAGAGTTGGGAAGCCGAGCGCCTCGTCCTTGGCCAGCAGCGGCACGCTATTGACGATGGGAGCTCCATCGGGCGCCATCTGCGCCAGGTTGAAGCTGCCCTCGAGGGTGAGGTCATGGGGGAGCAGGCCAGAGATGGTCTCGCGATAGAGCCCGCTGTACAGACCCTCGAGCGGCTCAAAGGGCCCGAGGAATTCCACGATGCGGCGCACAGCCCTGCCAAACCTGTTGGATACCTTGAGTTGGTCCGCGTCAAACGGGCGGCACAGCCCGTCTTCGGCGCGGCAGTAACCCTTGGGCATTTCGATGACCGCCACGAGGCGCATGCGGCCGAGGTGGGGCGAGTAAATGCCCTTGACCGGGATCTCGTTTTGGGCTGGGGAGACGGCCAGGGGCTGGTCGAACAGCATGCCGCTGGCGCCGTGGATGGTGCCCGTGACCGGGTAGCCGCGGGTCACGTCGTTGTACTCTTTGTCAGCCAAGAGGTTGTTGGCCTTGAGCAGGGCATCCCACTCCACCATGGGCACGCTGTTATTGACGAACAGCTTGGCGCCCACGTTGCCGGTTCCCAGGGTGTTCTCTTTGTTGTCGAGGGTCACGGTGAGCCGGCCAAAGTACTCGCCGCTGGGTGTGGGCTTTCGCACCCGCACCTTCACGGTGTCCATGTCGCCGTTGTTGAAGATGCCCGTGAGGTTCGCTTCGTAGAGGCCAGGCGAAAGCTTGTCGAACGCCTTCATGTTCAGAGAGAGCGCCAGCTTGGGGTCGCCGTCGCCGTAGATGGTGCCGAACGGGCTCATCATGGTGACGAACTCCTCCTCCGGGAGGATGAGGCAGTCATCCACAACCGCGAGGCGCTTCGCCTCCCACTCATCGATGCAGGTCTTGCTCGTGCCGCACTTCTTTTTCTCCGAGGAGTACAGGCCACCGAGATCGCCGAAGCAGACCGGCTCTTGCTTGACCGAGTACTTGGTCTCCAGGCGATAGCCGAACACCACGTTGGGATCGTCGAACACCGGCTTGCGGGTCGAGAGGTTCATCATGAGCACCGGCACGTTCACGGACTTCTCGGTCACGGTGAAGTCCACCTGGCGCTCGGCAAACAGGATGGAGTAGTCCTTGGGATTGAACGAGGTGGTGGCGCTGCTCGTATCGACAGGACGGGGGATGCAGGAGTTGGTCTTGGAGCAGTACCAGGCCGCATCTGGGCAGTCGAGGGCGCTTGTGCACTTGGCCTCGCACTGACCCACAAAGCAGTAGGCGCCGCTCGGGCACTCAGAGTCCACCTGGCAGGCGTGGCAGTGAGGGTTGTTCGCTGGGCAGGTCTCGAGATCGACGGTCACGCAGCGCCCCTGGCTGTAGTCGCAGGTCTTGAGCTTGCCATAGCAGGGGCGATCGATGGCGACCGAGGTCGCGGCATCGGCCCGGTCCACCATCAGGCCGCATTCGCGACGGCAGAAGTGGGCCGCGGCGTCGCAGTAAGCGCCGGTGCCGCAGTCCGCGTCCTCGTCGCAGTAGATCTGGCCGTTGTCGCACGACTGGGTCTCGGCATTGCAGGGCGCGGTCAGCACTTCGATGAAGTCCGCGATGCACGCGTCCACATCAAAGATGTTGAACACGCCGTTGCTGTCCCTGTCGAGCATCGAGCCCAGGAGCTCGTCGGCCGAGCAGGAGCTGGGCGCGCCGCCGAGATTGGGCGCGAGGTTCTTGACGAACCTGTAGATGCAGGTGTCCAGGAGGTTGAGATCCATCACCATGGGCACGGCCCTGCACACAAAGGTGCTCTCCAGGCCCGAGGTGGCAGGCACGCAAGCCTCGCCCACGCCGCAGGCGCCCGGGTCGCGCGCGCCCGCCGTGGTGACGCAGGGGATGGCGCAGGCCGCGGATACGCACACCTTGGCCAGAGTGTTCTTGCTGCACTGAGACGAGCTCGTGCAAGCCGAACCCACGCCGCCGCCACAGGCCGCCGTGGCATCCCACGCCAGGAGGGACATCGCCAAGAAGGCGGTTGCGATGAGCCATTGTCTTTTTATCTGTCGCTCCATGAGAGCCTCGCTTTTTCTTCCTTAAATAGGTTCACTAACGTCAAAAGCTCACGTCACCGTCCACGAGCAGCCCGTCATTGGCCTCGGCCGGCGCGAAGAGCGGCCGATCGAGGAGCAACTCCGCTGAAGAGGGGCCACTGCCCTTGCGCGAAATCGAAATGGTGGCGAGCGTACCGCCGCCAATGGTCGTGGCGCTGCCAGCCGAGAGAGCCACGAGCCGCACGATGTTGCCGGGCTCCACCTGGCTGATGAGCTCCTTGCCCGCGTCCGTCAGGGCATCCCCGGCGGTCGCGGACGCGAAGGTCACATCAGACGAAAGCTGGACGCGCAACTCGGCAACGCGGGGTTGCACAGCGTCGGCGGGCTCGTAGGCGAGCTCGAGGGTGCGGCCTGAAGACGAGGCCACGAGACTCACATGGTTGCGGTTTTCGAGGTCTGTGTTGTCGGTCGAAACAGGCGGGCTGCTGGTGCCATCCACCGTTGTATCAAAACCGGACTGCTTTGTTTCTGCATTACAACCACAAATAGATATGACGATGGAAATTATCACTATTCTTGTAATCATGTGGGTCTCCTCCTTCCTCATCAGAATCAGACTATCCCTCAGAAACATGCGTAAGCACATTTTGCACCGGCCCCGGCTGAAAGAAACCAAGTGGTGGTACCATTACTGCCACCCGAGGCCGGATCCGGGTAAACCGTACAGAATCCGTTTGTTGTGCTTGTTATAAAAACGGAAGTTAAGAAACACATATGAAACTCTCCTATTTCCGTTCCAGAAACATTCGAAATGGCAATAGGCAAGGTCTTGGCGCCCTTTGAATGCGGATTAAAATCGAGGTTGGCAGGCATAATTGCGGCACCGATATTGCTGCTCACGATTGTGCCTGTCGCGATGTTACTGCCCGTTATTGTGGCCGAGCCGATGTTGCTACCCGTAACTGTGCCACTCGCAATGTTGCCGCCCGTAACAGTGCCAGTGGCGATCTTCGCCCCAGTAATCTGAGAATTACCGATGTCGTCTGTAACTATGCTTCCATTCGTTATATTCGCACCCGTAATGTCAGTCCCAAGCTTGCCAGCAGTGATGGTACCATCGGCTATGTCCGCCCCAGTGATGGTTTTATTAAGTATTTTATCCGTAGTTACCGCATCGGATCCGATCTTGTTCATGGTCACTGCGCCGTTGAGAATCTTCGCCTCGGTCACAGCGTTGTCCTTGATTTGGTTTGTGTCAACACACTGCGGTGCCAAATCCGCTAACGTAATCGAACCGTCAAAAATGTTTTCGGCGCGAACGGCATCGCTCGCAAGCTTATCCTTTGTCACTGCGCCGGTTGCGATCTTGCCCGCGGTCACTGAATTGTCTTTGAGCTGGTTTGTGTCAACACACTGCGGTGCAAAATCCGCCGTTGCAATCGATCCGTTAACAATATTTTCGGTGCTAATTGCGTCGCCCGCGACCTTCTCCTTTGTCACCGCCAAAGCTTGAATCTTCTCCGTGGTCACGGAACTGTTCTTGATCAGGCTTGAGTCGATGCACTGCGCAGCCATGTCTATCGTGTTAATCGTGCCGTTCACGATCTCCTGGGACCTGACGCTGTCATCTGCCAAGTCGTCGGCGGTGAGCGAGTTGGGCTTGACGTGTTCGCTACCCACCGTATCCAGCCCAACGCCTGCGGTGATGGTGCCTGAAACCGAAATGTTCTCGAACGACGCGTTGCCGTTGAAGACCGCGTTCCCCTCGAACGTCGTGTGATGATAGACGGTCATGGGCTGAGCGTTGAGACTCGCGCTCGCCCCCAAGGTCACAGGTCCGTTGAAGGTCGCGGTGTTCGTGAACGAGCTCAGGCCTGAAACAGTGGTTGCACCGGCGAGCGTCGTCGCCCCACTGAAGGTTGTCGCTGAGCTGAAGCTCGACGGCGCTGTGGTCACAGCTAGTCCACCCGCCATGGTCACGGGCGCCTGGGTCCCAAAGGCCGCTTCCTTGTTGACGCTGAGCTTGGCATTGCAGGTCATGGGCGCATTGAAAGCCGACTGTCCATTGACATTGAGGTTCGCAGCTGTCCCGACGTTCACGTTGCTGTAGAAGTCCGTGATTTGGTTATGCTGAGTTGGGGCGTTCACTGTCAGGAGAGCATCGGGCCCGAGGGTCACATCGTCTTGAAAGTTGGAGATGCTATTGAACTTTGCCGCACCATTGAAGGTGGTCAGCGCGTTATGGATCGCTGCTCCCTGGAAGGTGCTCGTGTTGTTGAATGTCGCTGGCGCGTTGACCGTGGTCGTCGCCGCCGTGGCGATGGTCACGGGCTGATTGAACTGGCTCGTGTTGTTGAAGATCGACGGGCCGTTCACCGTGGTGGTGGCCGCGGTCGCAACCGTCACGTTGGCGTTGAAATTGGAGACGCCGTTGAAGGTGTTGACGCCATTGAACGTGCCTGTGTTGTTAAAGGTCGCGGGCGCCTGGACCGTGGTGGTGGCCGCGGTGTTGATGGTCACGGGCTTGTTGAACACGCTCGTGTTGTTGAAGATCGACGGGCCGTTCACGGTGGTGGTGGCCGCGGTATCGACGGTCACATGACCCCAGTGGGTGGTCGTGCCGTAGATGTTGGTCGTGCCCTGGATGTCGAGCTTGTCCCAGATGAGCATGCGGTAGGCGTCCTTGGCGAGGCCCACGACCACGTGCTGGTTCTTGCTCGTGGCCACTGCATTGCCGAGGAACTGGGTGACGCCGGTCACGTCCATGCCCTGCTCGATATAAGCGCCCTTGAGGGTGTTGCCTGGGTTCTCCACTGGTCCCTGGACCTTCAGGATGCCAGCGAAGCGGGACAGGTCCGCGTGCATGACGAGCTCATCCAAGGGAATGGGCTTGTTGTCGGTCTCGTTGGGCGCCGTGGCGCAGATGTGCAGGTTGTTGCCGTCAGGGTCCACGCCGGCCCATTGAATGTAGCCTCCGCTCTGGTAGCTGGGGATGGACTGGGCGGTGTCGTCGTACCAGAACATCTCGTCGAGAGCGGTCGTGCTCTCAAAGTAGGACGGCGCCGGGGTGTGGAAATCGAAGAAGCCATTGCCGATCTGCTGCGTGACAAACAGATCGCGGTCCGCGGTCACGCGGTGGGCGTAGTGACACTGCACCGCCTCGTTGGTGAAGTACGCCCAGACACACCTGGAACTTGAGCCCCGTGGTCTTGGCGATCACGGAGTCGAGGTCGCAGTTCGTCATGTTGCGGCCGATCTCCAGGTTGAGCACGCTGTCGAGCACGCGGACCTTGCTAAAGGTCTCGCTGCACACCGTGGCGCTGCCGGATTTGACGTTGACGATAATCTTATCGAAGGTCACGTCGCCCAAGGGGATCTTGCCCTGGGATACGCGAGACTGGAACTTGAACACAGCCGGGACCTTTTCGAATTTGGACTCAGCCACGGCGTACTGGCACGGCATGCCGGGCGGACACACCTGAGCGGCCTGCGCCGAGCCCGCGATGCTCAGTAAAAACCCCAGGGACAGGATGGCGCACAGCGCCGAAGGGGCCGTGGTGCGCGAGGCAAGTTGCTTAATTTCTTTGTCGAACGTCATGGGAAGGTTCCTCCAATTTCCTTTTCTTTAGTCTCTTAAGAGCCGCGCTCTTTTTGTTGCTGTTTCTTTGCAAAGGCGTCAGTTGGCGCCGTACCCACTCGCATGGAACAAATCGAAATCGAGAGTCCGCCACTTCTGGCGCTCCTCGTTCAGCACGTCTAGGTTCGCATCTCCGCCCATCCACTCGTAGCAAGGCTTGCTGCGCATGCCGTCCTCGAGCGAGCAGGCATTGGCCGTCTCGTTGATGGGCCCGCGCCGCCCGGACTTGGGGAACAGGCTCGTGCAAGCGACAGCGGTGTTGCACACGGCAAAGGTCGCGTTGGCCTCGCCGAGGGTGCAGTTGAGCACGGCCCAGGCCTTGTTGCTCTGGGGCATGAGATCCTGAACCCCAGCCGGACCCCCTGTGCCGTTGGGGTAGAATTTGGGGTAGAATTTGGTCTTTTGGCCTGAACGCTCCGATTCCACGTTGCCAAACACCATCCGCCGCACATTCAGGTGATCCTTGCGCTGAGCGTCGATCTCGGTGGGCTCGACATAGTCCGTCGCGCCTTGGGTCGCGGCATAGCCGCACACCTT
>JALOQD010000234.1 GCA_025453525.1 Myxococcota bacterium | reverse complement strand
GTCATGGTGTAGGGCGGCACTCCGTCGTTCTTCATGACCGCGCCCTCGCCCGCGTGGTAGCCGGCGATGGTGAGCACCATGTCGCCTCCGAACAGATTGGCCAGGTAGCGCAAGTAGCGCGTGCCACCCATGATGTTCTGGTGCGGGTCGAACGGATCCGTGACGTTCATTCTGCGGCCCGTGGCAGGCATGAGCTGCATGAGGCCTTGGGCTCCGGCCCACGACACCACGTTGGGGTCGTAGTCGGATTCCACGCGAATGACGGCCCGGACGAACGCTTCGGGCATGGAGAAGGTTTTGCACGCTTCCAGGATGGACGGGTCGTATCGAGAGTATCTGGAAGGATCCGTGACCTTTGGCGCGACAGGCACGACGCCGGGGCGCGGCTGACGCATGGGCGGCGTCTTGAGGTAGACCTTGTACTGACGTCGCTCCTTGCCAGACGGCATGACGTTGGTGAAATAGACTGTCCCGTCTTTGTCGAACTTGGCAAAAATATCCCCGGCGGTTGGAGGAGAGGTCAAGCACGCGGCAAGCAGTATTAAAAGGCTGATTCTCTTTCGAGCCATGGCCAAAATATCCTAGCGCAAAGGGCCGCGGTCGATCCAGTTCCAATTTGGCTGACTACTTCACTCCGTCGGTGTGGAGAGCGTCGAGGTACTGACCGTACCCGGAATCGCTCGCCCACTCTGAGGCCGGTTCGACGGCGGTTCCCTCGCCCCACTCATTGAAGGTCGTGATGAGCTGCCACGGCTCCAAAGAGGCCACCATGTCGGCGACGTTCTGATACCAGCGGTCGAGGTCGCGAGAGAGGAGCGCCTTGTCTTGATCTGCCCGCCAGAATCCAGGGGCGATCACATAGCTGTAGCCAGCGTGCTGTTGAGCAGGAGAATCGGGACCGTATTGATGCCAGGTGTCGGGTTGGACAGGGCAGTCCTTGAATCCCGATGCGACTTTGAGACTCACGTACCATTTGCCTTGGCTCGCCTCCGACCAGCGGCTCGCGGTCTCGCAGTCGCCGCCGTAGACAAAAATGACGGGCTTGCCGCTCACTCGGGCGATCGCTTCGTGATCCACATAAGTGGTCATCAAGTAGTCGAGGTTGGCCTTGAGCTCGTCGACACTTGGGTCGCCGAACCCTTCCCTTTCATAGTAAAATGTCCATTTCAACTTCGAGCCCTTGGCGACGGTCCGGTCGAGGAGCAAGGGGATCCGCGTGTCCTGGTGTTGGTCCTCCATGCCCCACCAAGAGGCAATGGCCACATCGATCTTCGCATACTCCATGTCCTCGATGTGTTGGTCGACGACCTCGACATCATCGCTGCTGTAGTACCCCAGGGTCGGGTGATAGAAGACGTGCGAGCCCTCGACAGACCACGTCTGGGGATACCAAGGGTAGTAGAACGCCCCTCGCGCAGGCAGAACCAGCGAGGAGCCAGGGCCAGTGTCGGTGTCGCTATGGGTAAAAGAGCCCGTTTCCGAATCATTCGGCTCTGTGTCCGTGCTCGTCACCGTAGCCGTCGCCGTGTCGGTTTCCGTGCCTTGGGCCTCGTCGCCACTGTTTTGGGGTGCGCAGCCCTGCACGGAGAGGCTCGCGAGCATCACCAGGGCGCATGCACCGTTTGCGAAAAACCTTGTGTTCATTCGCGCCTCCCTCCAAGGTTCCCGCCCACATTGATGAGGAGAAGATGGAAGGGGTTGGTCGTGAGTGCAAATCGAGCAGGAGGAGCTTCGGGGATTGGGCAAAAGGCCGGGCGTTTTTCTTGGCAGACCCATGCTGGCAAGATGGCGCCGCTTCAGTGATTCGGTAAACATACACTGCCGGGTGCGTTTTTCCAATTTACTCTTTGACAGCACCCACTGTGATTTGGCATACCCCGACGTAGACATGGATTGAGGTTCTTAATTTTTAACCAGGTGGCGGGCATAATGCGGCAGCTTAACTCCATTTCCCACGAAGCGGTTCGAGCTCTTCGGTTTGGCGCCTGCCGCGCACTGCGCCTCGGCTTGGCGTGCCTGGTTCTGTTCGGCTGTGGAGGAGGCGAGCCCTCAGAGACTTCGAGCAGTAGCAGCGAGACCGATGGCACGCTCACGGACACCACGACCGAAACCGACACCACGGGCACTGAATTTGAAACCGTCACGATTACCACGAGCACGTTCCTCGGGACTGACAACACCGACGGAACCGAGCCAGTCACGACCAGTGACTGCGCGACCGACTGCCCACAGGGGCGTTGCCAAAACGAGTGCGGCGGCAGTTGCGACTGCGAGACGACCCAGAGCTGCGGCGCGGATGGCTGGTGCTATGACGCGACCGACTGCGAGCAGGGGTGCGAGGGCGTCGACGCCGAGTGCGGGTTCGTGTGTGGCTCCTGGTGTGGCCCGTGCGCGCAGGACGAGACCTGCTCGGCTTTTACGTGCGCCGCGGCGGTGAGCTGCCCGACGTGTCCGCTCTTTCTCGCTCTCGTGGAAAAACAGGTTCAACAGGCCAGGCTCAAAAAAATCGTCGTCTCCTTGAATCTGCTCGTCGAAGCGCCGTCTGAAGGACCGCGTTTGTTCGACCTTCATTTGCGCTCGAGCGACAAGGTTCGACTCGTTTCAGTGCAAGAGGGCGCGGCATTGAAGGCGGCTGGCAAGACTCTCTTTGTCGACCCGAGCACGGGAAAGCCGTTCTCGGTTGCCGCGGACGGGACGGTTCGATTGCTCGCCGTGGGGACCAGCGGTTCGACCATGGCCTCGGGCCAGCTCGCGGTGTTGACGTTTGTCGTGGACAGTCTCCTGTCCGTGGACGTGTCGTTGGTGCGGACCGAGCCCGTGTTCACGCCGCCGCAGTTCGATGAGCAGTTGCAGATGACACGGTACGATCACCCAATCGCGGTAAATTTGTAAAAATGAAGTATTTGTCAAAAATGCGCGAGGATTATTGGAGAGACGTAGCCGATACTCTCCTAAATTATAGAAATGCCAGAAAACACGCTTCAAAAAAGAAGATCGACCCGAGGGAGATTTTGGTTGCAGTGGTCGATGAATTCAGGTAGTTAACTGCACTATGACCGTTGGGCATTTTTAAGCTAGAGGTAGAACGAACAATAAAAGCCGACGAGGGCAAACACAACCGGGGAATCTATTAACGGTATCTAGCCATAGATATTGTTGAACAAACTAGGAGGACATATGCGTTGGGAGATGCCAAAAGTATTGCTTTGCGGGGGACTATGGTCTGCCAGCGGGCGAGTAGCGGGGCTATTGGCCCTTTTAGTCGTGATTGGCTGCCAGGGACCGGCCGGGCAGGGCGAGTCGTCGGACTCTCTAACGACCGACACCTCGAACCATTGCGTACCGCGCTGCGACGGCGAGACCTGCGGCGACGACGGCTGCGGGGGCGAGTGCGCCTGTGGGAACGGCCTCGAGTGCAATGGGCAGAAACGCTGCGTGGAGGCGGACGACTGCGAGCCCAAGTGCGATGGCACGCGCTGCGACGACGGCTGCGGCGGAACGTGCAAATGCGCGAAAGACACCCTGTGCAATGCCAAGAAGAACTGCGTCCCGATCTGCAACGACTCCTGCGAGGCCGCGGGAGCCCAATGCGGAACGGTGTGCGGCGTCGATTGCGGCACCTGCGGCCCGCACGATTCCTGCGAAAAATTTAAGTGCGTGTGCGAGCCCAAGTGCGATGGCACGCGCTGCGATGACGGCTGCGGCGGTTTGTGCGAGTGCGCAAAGGGCACGGTGTGCAACGCCAGCGATGAGTGCGTCGAGCCCAAGAGCTGCGTTGACACCTGCTCTGGAGCCGGGCGCCAATGCGGCGAGATCTGTGGCAAAGCCTGCGGTCAGTGCGATGAAAGCGAGTCCTGCTTCGATCGCCGCTGCCACTGCGAGCCCAAGTGCGATGGCACGAGTTGCGATGACGGCTGCGGCGGAGTCTGCGAGTGCGGCGCTGGTCTGCAGTGCAATGCGGAGCGCGCCTGCGTTGCGGCCGCTGAGTGCGTCGACACCTGCGACGCCGCGAGCTACGCCTGCGGGCCCCTGTGCGGCGCTGACTGCGGCCTCTGCAAAGACGGCGAGTCCTGTTCGTTTGGCGCGTGCAAGAGTGGGTGGTCTTCCCTGTCGCTACGGTTGGAGCAAACGACCAAGAGCGCGGGTCGTGTCCAAGCCCTTCTTTCCATCGAGTTTCAGCCGAATGAGAATCAGCCCTTGCCGAGAATGGCCGATCTTCGGCTCTCCTTCGAGGGATGCACGGACCTGCAGGTCGAGGCGGTATCCACCGGTGAAGCGCTCGAGATTTCTGGCAAGGACCTCTTCATCGATTCGCTGACCAGCAAACCCTGGCAGGTGATGCCAGATGGGACAGTGCAGTTGCTCGTGTACTCGTCGAGGGACGCTCGGGAGATCGGCGCTGGTCGGTGGCTGGCCATGACCGTGTCGTTCGTCGCCGACGGCGCGACCCACCTGTGGCTGACCCGCCGCGACCGCGTGTTTGCCCCGCTGGCCGCGGATCTGGCGATCCACGAGCAGACGTTCGACCTGCCGGTGGTGGTGACGCCATGAAGCGCATTTTTCTGATACCCCTAGCTCTTGCGTTGCTCGCGCAGGTCGGGACCGTGGAGGCCGCGCCTCTGACGCTCTTCGAAATCGACGAGATGTCTGCTTCCCTCGATTGTCGCGCCAATTGCGAGGCCGGAGTGCCTTCGCACCTTAGCCAGTGCCTCACCGCGTGCGGGCCGTTCAACCCCCTTTGGGAGAAGAACGGCGTCCTGCCCATCGACGGCACGGATCTCGATCTCGCCCTGCTCGAAATGTGGGATGCGGGAACGCTGAGTCAGATCTGTTACCAGGACGGTTGGGTGGTCCCCATTGCCGCGTGCGGTTCCGACGATTGCCTGGCGACGCACACGGCCGCTGAGTGCGCGGACGCGGACGGCGACGGCCTGAAAGAGTGGAAGGAAGAGACCTCGGGAACGAGCGACGCGATCGCGAATGAGTTGTGCGCGAACGATGCGTCGTGCGGCTTCAATGCGACCTGCGTGTTCTTTGCCTCCATCGGCGAGCGCCGCTGTCTGCCGAGGCCCTGCGCGACCACGGGCTGCACCGCGTTTCACCTGGAGCTCGTGGAATCCGATAACTCCGAGGTCATCGCGCGAATCCATTTTGATTACTCTCCCATGCCGACTCGCGTGCTCGACCTCTATCTCGAGCACGATAACAAGACCTTGTCGCTCACGGACGCCCGGCCTCTCGAAGCCCTCGTTCAAGCGAGCAAGGAGCTCCAGGCGAGCTACACGAGCAATGGCATGCTTCGATTGATCGTGCTGAGCCCCAGCTCCATGCAGCCCATTCCCTATGGGCCGATCATCGAGCTCGTGTTCTCTCGTACCTCGGGAGCGCAGACCAAGCTCGGCTTTTCCCGCAACGACACGGCCCAGTCGATGAGCCTGGCGCCCAGCAGCGAGGACATGCAGCAAGCGCTGGCCGACGACGGGCTGTGGGGCGATGACCTCCAGATTAGCGCTCGCGATCCTGGCGGCGACAGGCTGCTCCTCTACTACGCCTTCGATAGGCAACCGGAGATCCTCGCCTACGACGATGTGAAGGATGCGGTCGAGCTGTGCGAGATCTTTGGCGACTGCAAGAACCTGCGCGACGAAATTCCGTTCGAGCGCATGACCAAGCTCAAAATGCTGGCTAGGCTCGAGACCCTGCAACGCGGCGCCACCAAGGTGTCGCAGCCCGTGCCTGGCGTGCGCGGAGACGCGGCGTTCTTCGACGGCAACGACGACCATCTGGAGCTGCCGCTGCTCGTGGAAGACCCGAGCGCCGGTATGGCCTACAGAAACGCGGATCGCAGCTACACCTTCACCAGCTGGTTCTATGCCGAGGGAGACACCCTGGACAGCGGTCCGGTCAGCCAGATTCTGTTCAACCATCAGAACTTCGCCGAGACCACTCGCTACGGCGTCGGCCTGCGTCGAGGCGAGACGGCCGAGATGTTTGAGCTGGTGTGGTTCTGGGGCGATGCGGAGCTGTCGAGCCCCTCGACCCAGACCATTGCCAGCGGGCTGTCCGTGCTCGACTGGCATCACCTGGCCATGACCGTGGACGACCCTTCGAACACCATTCGCTTCTTTGTGAATGGCGAGCCCATGCCCCTGGCCGTGGCGTTTGCCGATGACGAGTTGTTCACCTGTCCGGGATACGAGACCGGCGCGGGTACGGGCGTCGTGCTGCACGAGGAAGGCAAGGACGTTTCGGGCGGCCGTTCTCCCGAGGCCGTGCTCTACGCCGCGACGCAGAACAACCTCTACGGCATCGACCGCATGGATCCCAACGGCTTTGGCTGGCAAGAGGTGCTCCGCGAGGGCACGGGCCAGGCCATGGACCCAGACTTCAGCCCCATCACCGGGAAGATCGTCTACGCCTCGAGCAAGAACGGCGACTTCGATATTTGGATCGCCAACGAGGACGGCAGCAACCCCAGAGCCATCACCCGCGGGTTTGGCGATACAGCCCGAGGCATCTTTGCCCGAAGGCCCAAGTGGGCGCCCAACGCCTCGGCCATCGTGTTTGAGTCCAACATCTACAGCATTGACTACGACCACAACTGGTATGGACGCACCTATCAGCTCTACACCATCGCCTACGACACCAAGGAGAACGAGGTTGCGATTCCCTTGCCTTCGGGCGAGACCGCCTCTGCCTTGGACTACGACTTCCTGGGCAGCAGCCAGATCATCGACGACTATGCCCTGACGAGCGGCCCGCAGAACAGCTACGGCGCGGTCTGGCTCGCCCCGCCGAGCGCCGACGACAATGGAACGATTGCGTTCACCGCCGCGAGCGATGACTACGACGTCAAGGAGCTCCGCCGCGGCGCCATCCCCTCCTCGCCGTCCAATCCCAAGAACTTTGTGGCCGTGGACGCCGCAATGGGACAGACCGGCGCTTCGACCGAGCTCCTCGACGGTCGACGCGAGGGTCTCGACGATCACTTCATCATCAGCAATGAGTGGGTGGCGTATGATCCCTCGAATCAGTTCACGCTCTCGAACTTGATGAGCAAAGGTTCCGGCGTGGTCATTCGGTTGAACTCTGCCCCTTCGGGTTACTCCCTTGATTGTTGGGATCTCAACGGCAACGGAGTCCCCGACCTGTCCCTCGAAGACACGAACAAGGACGGCGCTACGAACCTCGCCGATTGCTATCCCGCGGCTGTGAATATCTACATTGGCTACGATGCGGCCAAGGCAACGCCACGCCTTGGCGCTTGCAGCGGGACAGCGGCGCTCGTCGGGCCTGGCGGGCTCGGGAAGAAGATCGACTTCAGCGACACCCCGACCGGGTACGGCAATTTCCTCAAGGTCACGATCAAGAGTCCCTTTAGCTCCAAGCCCATCCCCGAAGGGCTCGTGGCGACTATCGTGTTCGATAAGGTCAATGGCGCCGCTTCGAGCCTGGCGGACTATTCGATTTTCACACGCAACCTGCACCAAAAGCTCGCTGACTTCTCTGCCAGCGCCGGCACGGGCATCGAGCTCGTCGGTCATGGGCTCGCCGAGGTCACGCAGGCGAGGTTCTCCCCAGACGGTCAGCGGATATTGCTCGCCGGCCTCGAGGGTGCCCGGCCCACATTGACCACCCTGGAAGGCTGGAAAACGGCGAAGCCCGTGGCTCGCAAGGTGGCCATGGGGTCGCTCCGCGTGGAAGGCATGGACTGGTCCAAGACCGAGCGCTTCTATCCGTGCCAGTGGATCGGCGGCACCAAGAACCCCAAATCCAAGATCATCAAGAAAGCCCTGCGCGGCGCCTTGGACGAGACGCGTCTGTACAGCTACGTGCGCAGCGACGGCGCGATTTCCTCCGAGTACGAGCGCGGCAAGGCCTGGCTCGACAAGTCGGGACAAAGGCCCAAGGCTCAGAGCCGCTCCTGCGCCATCGACAGCGACTGCGCCCCGTTCGAGCTGTGCGATCCGGTGAGCCATGTGTGCGCTCTTCTCCCTTGCAAACCAGACGAGGCCAACCCCTGCCCAGTCGGACGCGGCGAGTGCACCTTGCTGCCCGTGCCCGTGGGCGGCATCGACAGCCTCGCGTGGGTGTGCTCCACCGAGTGCGCCATGGACCGAGAGTGCTTTGAGCAAGAGTGCAAGAACGGCTCCTGCCGCTTCTGCGACATCCCCACGCCCACGAACAGAGGCACCAACACCTGTCTCGAGTGCCGCAATCGCCCCGTGGAGGTCTCTGGCCTCGAGCCGTGGATGGAGATCGAGGGCTGCCCGGATCGCAACAGCTTCTCCTGCGAAGACGGGTCGTGCCAGACCGAGTGCTACTCCATGGAGAACGGCCAGTCCCGCTACCTGTGCGATCCCGCCATCGAGTTCTGCCAAAAAGGACGCTGCGTGGGCTTTGAGTGGCAGTGGAACGACATCTCGCCCATGACCATGAGCGGCCTGGGGCAAATGCAGATGATGGTGGAGAACGCCTGGACCACGGTGGCCCTGTCCCAGAGCTATCCCGTGGAGATCAACGCGTACGGCGTGGAGGATTATCTCCACTCTCCCCAAATCATCGTCGAGGGCCGGGTGAGCGGCTCAGGCACGGGAATGCCCGCGCCTTATGGCGACACCTGGTTCGAGATCGGCGTGGTGTCGGTGCACAACCGCAGTCAAACCGAGGCCATGCAGAACCCCTACACCGTGAGCAGCCCATACCCGATGACCGAAGTGCGCCTCCGGCTCATCTCTCCGCCACTCGAGAACGCCAACCAGGGCAACCATGGCCTACTCAATGGAGAGAAGGACTTCTGTGCGGAGTGGAACACGGATCGCAACGAGTGCGTGTATCGCGCCACAGGCAGCCGCGCGACGATTGGCTACCGGGTGGGCATTCCCCTGAACGAGTCTCGCAAGGCCTGCTACGATCACGGCGGCACCGAATGCAATTACCAGCCCAACGATAAGCTGGCCCGCTACCTGTGGGGCGGTCAGCCCGCGGCAGTGGTCCTGGGGATTTCCGTGGCTGACACGGCCGTGTTTTCGTCCATGACCGAGAACAAGGTGTGCGGCTATGCCGCGACCCAAGGCGCGACGGACTATGCCAAGCCCACCGAGAACGACGCAGAGCGCAAGGAACTCGAG
>JALOQD010000481.1:2676-3050 GCA_025453525.1 Myxococcota bacterium | reverse complement strand
CTCACGGCGGAACTAGGATCCCACTCGGCGTAACCGAAAGGGCCGAACGTGGTCACTCTCCGCCTAAAGGTGCGCGCGCCCCGGCTCTATCCCGACCTGATGACATTTATTGATAACTGCGGAGAGATCAACACCCTCCGATTCCCCATATGTCAACAGGAGGGACCAGACCCCTTGGCATCTGTTTTCCATTGATGGGTAGGGCCGTCGCGGTAAGACTTGTCGTCGCGCCTTGCTCCGCTCGTGCCTCGACCGCCGCGCTCGGTTCGGCTTACCCTTAGGGCTCACGCAAAAATAACTTCCCAGTTTGGGCAGCCGATGCATCTCGTCCAACGGCGTTGCTCGTCCAGTGAATACCACCAGTATTCCCTCTC
>JALOQD010000481.1:0-2669 GCA_025453525.1 Myxococcota bacterium | reverse complement strand
TCCAGTGAATACCACCAGTATTCCCTCTCCTCGCGCCTTGCTGGCCGAGCGCCTCAGCCACCCAATTCTGGGAACTTATTCCTGCGTGAACCCTTAGTCGAGCAAGGCGAACACATGCTCTTCGGGGATCGCCGCGAGGGTGCGAGACATGGGGCCGCGCGCGCGCATGGCGGCCTTTTTGAGCTCTTCGTGGGCAGTGGAAGTCGCTATTCTTTCGAGCGCGTGGATCGCCACGCTGTAGCCAGAGGGCAGGGCGCCGTCGACGCTGCTCATGGGCATGGCGAAGAGCCGCGGCGAATCTCCTGCAGCGAGGGTGAACGCTCCGGTGCTCGGATCTCCGAACAGCTTCACCATGGTGGAGGCGAAACTCGTGGCGAGAGTGCGGTAGCGTTCCTCTCCGTTGACCTCGAACAGCTCGAGGCACGCGAGGGACACCCAAGCGTAGTCGTCGAGAAAGCCGAGCCCAGTGAGCGGATCGCTGGCGCAGTGGGTGAGCCTGCACTCGAGGTTGCGATGGCTCTCGAGCAGACATTGAACGATGCGGGTCGCTGATGCCGTTAAGGACGCGTCTTTGAGCAGTGTCCCAGCTCGGAGAAGGGCCACGGCTGCCATGGCGTTCCAATCCGCCAGTTGCTTGTCGTCGCGCATGGGCGAAGGTCGCGTTTGCCGCTGTTGCGAAAGGGCGAGGTGCACAGCGTCCAACAGATGCGTGGCATCGCTTTCGGTGAGCTCGAGCCTGGCTGCGGCTGTCAAAAGAGGAACGTGCCTGTGCAGCACGTTATGACCCGAGGGTCGCCCCGTGGCTTCGTCGGCGACGTTTCCCTGGTCGGTAGCCCCATAGAGGAGAGTGGCCAGCTCGAGGCCAGGACCGCGCAGCGCGGCTCGCAGCTCGGACATGGTCCAAAGGTAGGTGCGCCCCTCCTCTCCGTCGGAGTCCGCATCGAGTCCGCTCGCCAACCCGCCACTTTGCAGGCGCAGCTTCGAGAGCAGGAAACGAGCCGTGGAGAGCGCGGTCGCTTGGTAGCGAGGATCGCCCAGCACATCGAACGCCTCGGCGTAGACCCAGAGCAAGAGCGCCTGATCGTACAAAGTCTTCTCGAAATGGGGCAGCTTCCAGGCTCGGTCTGTCGAGTAACGGTGAAATCCGCCATCGAGCACATCGTGGATTCCGCCGTTCGCCATGGCATCGAGGGTGATGCGCACGGCCTCTCGAGCGCGCTCGTGGCCTTCCCGCGCGGCAGAAAGGAGCAGCAGAAGCTTTTGGGGCATGGGAAACTTGGGGGCTCGCCCAAATCCTCCGTGCGCCTGGTCGAGATCTCGCAGCAAGTGGGCGATGGCTTGCGACCGAGCGTCGGCGCGGGAGATGGGTTCGAGGCGCTCGGGTCGCAGGGCGTCCTGTACGGCGAGGGTGATCTCCCCGGCTGCTTCGAGGATTTCGCCGCGATCGGTTTGCCATTCGCGCTCGATATGGGTCAAAAGCTCCAAGAAGCCGAGCCGCCCAGGCCGGGAATCTTTGGGCATGTAGGTGGCCACGAAAAACGGGCGACCATCGGGCAGGGCGAGCACGGTCAATGGCCAACCGGCATGGCCCCGGACCAGCTGGCAGGCGGTGATATAGAGGTTGTCGAGATCGGGCCGCTCTTCCCTGTCGATTTTGACGGCAACGAATCCCCTGTTCAGCACGCTCGCCACAGAAACGTCCTCGAAGCTTTCGTGGGCCATGACGTGGCACCAATGGCAGGTGGAGTAGCCGAGAGATAGGAGCAGGGGCTTGTCTTCTGTCCGCGCTTTGGAGAGCGCTTCCTCCCCCCACGGCAGCCAGTCCACTGGATTGTGGGCATGCTGCCTGAGGTACGGGCTGGAGCACTGCGCGAGCCGATTGAGGTGCGGGGCATTTTTTTCTGTTTGCATAAGCTCAAGGAGACAAGCGTCGCGCCGACGTTACATTGTGAGATGTGCGTTTCGAACAAGCGCGCTGGCAAGGAGGTACCCCTCGCATGAGCATCATGAGCATCGCCGCCTCGGGAATCGCCCAGCAGGGTCAACGCCTCGAACGCTCGGCACAGAGGGTGGCCAGGGCCGGCGACCCCAGTCCTGAACCAGGTCAAGAAGTCGATTTGGCCAAGGAGGCTGTCGAGCGCATCGAAGCCTCGGCGCTCACCACCGCCAACCTCAAGGTCATCAAGGCCGAGGACGAGCGCCTCGGCACCCTCATCAACACCTTTGTCTGAACATCGCTTCGGACCGCGTCCACGGCGAGTGGAACTCCGCGAGCTTTCCCTCGACCGATGAATGACTCCTCGATCCTGGTATTTTCCTAAGAACAGCGCCCCGGAAATAGGGTACCAGATCGCGCAGGACTTTTTGCCGAGGGCAAGGCGCGACGACAAAGGAGTAGCAGCGCACCTTCGCGAAGGAGCAACGCAGCCATCGGTAATAAAGGCCAAGCGAAATGGGGAAGGTGTACTAAAATTCAGTCTTGCATGGGTTGTGGTTATCCTTTGGGGGCAGAGGAGGCTTGGCAGATGAGTCGCGACAGCGGCAAGAAGACAGAGCCGAGAGAAGAAACGGACGACATGAGAAAGAGTTTCAAGGAGTCGCCCAAGCCCTTGTACATTGTGCTGATCAGTGTGCATGGGCTAACCCGCAGCCATAATCTTGAGTTGGGG
>JALOQD010000233.1 GCA_025453525.1 Myxococcota bacterium | reverse complement strand
TCTCGGTTGGCGTCACGGTTTCTGACACAGTGTCGGTATCGTCCAAGGTGTCGGTCTCGGTTGGCGTCACGGTTTCTGACACAGTGTCGGTATCGTCCAGGGTGTCGGTCTCGGTTGGCGTCACGGTTTCTGACACAGTGTCGGTAACGGTCGGCTCATCGCTCCCGTCGCTGGTGAGAGTCTCGGAGTCCGTTGTCTCCACACCTCCTCCGCCTTCGCTACACCCCCATGCAAGGACAATCAACAGCCCTGCGATACCACATCTGATTCTAAACATGTTCCCCTCATTCTCTCCTGTGCTGCACAAGTTGAATGGAGCACCGCACCTGCACAGCCTGAACGCCGCTGCAGGGAACTCTCCACGTCAAAAAGTGTAGCATAGCGCTTCCACCCGCGCCCGCCCGCCACGGGTGCATTGTGTCCTTCCGGCCAGCCTGCGCAGAAGCGAAAAAGATGTGGAGGAGATCCCGCGAGCGACCCTCCCGTGGCGCGAACAAAACGCCTACGAAGGGATCCGGTCCCAGCGGGTGGATTTGAGGCGCGAGGTGAGACGGTCGAGCTCCTTGCGCATTTCGACGAGCTTGCGGACACAGGTGGCGCGATCTTCGCGCCTTGCGGCCTGCTCGATCTCGAGTGCCACGAGGTGCACTCTCTGTCCGCCCACGTCGACGCTGGCGCCCTTGACGCGGTGAGCCCTGTTTTGAGCCTCCACGAGGTTGCCGTCGTCGAGCGCTTGCTCGAGGCTGTCGATCTGATCGGGGATGTCCTTGAGGAAGATATCTATGAACTGGCTGATGAGCGCCGCGTCGTTTCCGAGCATTCGTACAATCGGTCGAGGGTCGAGCACACCATCGTCCGCGTCTTCGACCAGCGGCAAATCCCGTTCGGGCATCTCGCTGGGGGACTCCGCGGCAAGGCCGATACGACTGGTGGGATCGTTGAAGACTCGCTCGAGCAAATCGTAGATATCGGCCTCTTCGTAGTTGCGCGGCACGGCCGCGAGCAATTCGAGCTCCCTGGCGATGGTGGCCGGATCGTCGGTTGTGGCGCACACGGCGATCATCTTTATGGAGCGGTACCGCGGATTCCCTACGATTCGAGAACGCAGATGCGCGACGTCGAAGCTCGGCGTGGAGCTCGGCAGGAACACCAGCCCTGGGAGAAGACTGGCGATGGCCAGCGCGCCGTCCATGGGATCGTTGCAGGTGCGGATGAGGGCGCCTGGGAAGAACCGCAGCACCGCACGCTTGATGCGATACACGATCTCCTGGTCGGATTCGATGACGAGGACCTTCGGCGCCGGCATCGTGTCCACTTCGTGACCTGGTCCGTAGAACCTCTCGAGAACAATCGAGATCGCCGCTTCGCTCACAGGCTTGGCGAGGAAGTCGTCCATGCCGGCGTCGATACAGTCCTGTCGATCTTCCTCCATGACATTGGCCGTGAGCGCGATGATGGGCAGATAACCGGTGCGCGCTCCGAGCTCCGAGCGGATGCGCCGAGTGGCCTCGAATCCGTCCATGACCGGCATTTGGCAATCCATGAGCACCAAGTCGAAGCGACTGGTTCCGACCATGGACAGCGCCAAGGAACCGTCTGAAGCGATTTCCACCTCGCAACCAAGGCGACGCAGCACCGCCGCGCTCGTCTGCTGATTGATGGGGTTGTCTTCCACGAGCAGGACGCGGGCGCCGTAGCGCTTGCGAAAGCGCAGCTTGCGCCCTGGCGGCTCCAAGGGATTGGGCGGCTCAGAGGAAAGCAGGAGGGCCTGTCGGCCTATCTCCTCATGATTGGCACGAGCGCGAATACGACGCGCCAGCTCTCGCAGGGGGTAGGGCCGCAGCGGGCGCACGAGACAAACATCGACGCCTCCCCTCTCGAGCTCGCCGAGATCCGGCACATGGCCGGGGTGTGCCAAGAGGGCAACGAGCGGTGACGAATGGGGGAGTCGTGAACGCAGCGCCAGCACTGTGCCAAGCGCATCGACGCCGGGCATGGCGGCGTCCAGAAAGACGAGATCATACCCGTCGTCCAAGGCAGCGGCCGTCTCGAGCGTTTGCATTGCCTCGGAGGCATCCGACGAGGACTCCACCGAAGCGCCAAGGGATCGAAGCAGGTTGGTCGTGATCGCCAACGAGCGAGGTTGGTTGTCGATGACCAGCGCGGTGATGTCCGCCAGCGGCGATCCAGCTTCCCAGCCTCGGGCCGAGCCTCCATCCGAGAGCGGCAAGAGGAGAGAGACGGAGAACTTCGAGCCCCCTCCAGGCTCGCTGCTCACCTCTATGCTCGAGCCCATCAACCCCGCGAGGCGAGCGGCGATGGCGAGGCCCAAACCAGAACCGCCGTAGCGCCGTGAGCTTCCCTGATCGACCTGGGTAAAGCCATCAAAGATGCGTTGGCGATCGACCTGCGCAATGCCGATGCCCGTGTCCTCCACAGAGAGGTTGATCTGCGCCTTGCCTTCTATCAGGCTTCCCTTTCCCACGAGCAATATGTGGCCAGCGGCGGTGAATTTGATGGCATTGCCCAGCAGCGTGAGCAGCACCTGCCGAATGCGTCCAGCGTCTCCCTTGAGCGCTCGCGGCATGTCGTTCGATACGTCTATGAGAAAATCGAGCCCCTTGCTGCCGGCCTCGAACGCAACGAGATCGCAAACTTCGTCGATGACAGTGATGAGATCGAACGGCTCGGAGCGCAACTTGACCGCGCCTTCTTCCACGCGAGACAGCTCGAGGATATCGTCCACCACGCGGAGCAAGGCCTTGGCCGATTTCCAAATGGTGCGGACCGCGGAGCGCTGCTCGGACGACAGCTCCGTATCGAGGAGAACCTCGGCCATTCCCATGACGCCGCTAATCGGCGTGCGTATCTCATGGGACATGTTGGAAAGGAGCCCTCTCCCATGCCCATCTGTCCGCGCGCTCCCTGGCACATTGTCCGCCATGTCTCTTCCTTATTGCGTAGCGACCCGATTTCGACCTTGATCTTTGGCCGTGTAAAGAGCGTTGTCGGCCCTACGCAGCACCCCCTCGATGGTTGTTTCTCCCGGTAGCAGCGAAGACACCCCGATGCTCACAGCCAGCATCACCTGACCGTGTACGGAGACGACCTTTTCGTCCTCGACGGCCTTGCGAAGACGCTCAGCCACGAATTGCGCGTTCTGGGTCGTCGTTTCGGGTAGAACCGCGCAGAACTCCTCGCCTCCCAACCTGCCGAAAAGATCATTTTCTCTCAATCCCTTTGTGCAGGCGAGGGTCACGGCGCACAGCGCTTGGTCTCCAATCGCATGACCGTGGGTGTCATTGATCTTTTTGAAATAATCGACATCGATCATCAGCACCGAGAGATCTCGCCCATAGCGCAGCGCGCGTCGGAACTCCTTGTCGGCGAGCGTCAAGAAGTGGCGGCGGTTGAACACTCCGGTCAGCGAGTCGATGGTGGCGAGCAGCTCCATCTGGGCCGTGTACTCTTTGAGCTTATCGTCGGCCTCGACCAGGCGCTTGCCCACAGCCACATGGCTGCGCAATTCCTCAGGGGCGATGGGTTTGCTCTGGAAGTTGTGGGCGCCGTTCTCCAGGGCGTAAATGAGCTCCTCTCGCTCGGTCTTGGCCGTGAGCAGAATGGTGTAGATGAGTGGACCGCCCAATCGACCCGAGAGACGTCGGCAAATCTCCACGCCCTCAATGCCCGGCATCACCCAATCGATGATGGCGATGCGCGGTGGATTGGGGCCTAGCAGCGCTTTCCATGCTTCGTCGCCGTCACAGGCCTCGATCACTTCGTAGCCCCAGTCTGCGAGGTTCTTGCGCAGCGTAAACCGCGTGGTTGGGCTGTCGTCGGCAATGAGCACTTTCATGAAAACCTCTTGTGCAATTTCCTATGCGTGGCAGACCGCGACGAATTCAAACGACATTTCCGCCTTTTTTCCATTTGAATGAGTTTACCAGGGCAGGACGGATGTGCCAGAAAGCTGTGACAAGAGAACCAAATTACGCGGAGATACCTCGGTATCGAAGGCCGCAGCGACTCGCACCTCACAGCCCGCCTCGGCGAGGCAGGCGGCCCGATCCAGGACGACACCCAGCTCCAGCAGGCGCGATAGCATGTTCCGAGGCAAGCCGAGTCGCCGCAACACCGCGTGCTCCACTTTGGCTCGAGCCTGCACCTTCGAAAGCTCGCCCTGGGTGGGCGGCGTGTCTCCGCATCGGGCGAGCGCCGCCGTGGCCAGCGTTGCCAAATCGAGATACGAAAAGCGCCGGGAAAGCCCGCGCATGGGGCGGACAGCACTGTGCTCGTGGCCGCGAGCGCGCAGGAGCAGCCCCACGGCGTAGCGCCTTTCTCGAGCGGCCTGGACCTCGGCCAGTGGAGCGGCGAGGCATTCCCTTCGATGGGTGAGGTTGGCCAGCCCCAGCACCTCTCGCTCAAAACGAAGACCGTAATGACGGGCTGCCATGGAGAGCGGCTCACGCACCGAGGCCGCGCGTTTCTGCGGGCAGCACGAGACGAGAAGCACTTTCGCTCCAGCTTTGGCCGAAAGCTCGACCAGCAGATCGCCGAGCTCGCCGCAGGCGTGCAACCCCACGGCCAGGTCGTCGGGCTGCAGCTTCGGACGCTGTCGGCGTGCGTCGCAACGGACATACGTTGCCCTAAAGCCTTTGGCCAGCGCCGAGGCCGTGTGAACGAGGGCTTCATCGTACTCGAGACCCACTGCCGGCTTGTCCCAAGAGGCTGCGGACAGGCGAGTCAGGTGACCGCGACCGCAGCCGAAGTCCACGATGCGGTTCGAGCTTGCCGCCAGCTCCCGCGCGTGTTCGACGAGGCGGTCGATTTGTGCCAACTTGCGCTGTGCAACGAGCTTTTCGCGCCGCCCTGCTCCACTCGTCGGCCCAGACCAGGCAGGCACCACAGTGAGCTCCAAGACGTTTCGGCCCAGTTCGACAAGGTCCGAAGGAGCGCCCGCAAGCTCCGGGAGGCAAGCGGCCAGACCATGCTCTTCGCAGTGCGCGACCTGTTCATCCGACAGGCGAAGCAATGCCTCGGTCCATCCGCGAGCCTCGCACCAAGGCGGCGGCACCGGAGAAAGGGGCCGCTCTTCGATGATGTCGCGAAGGCTCGCGAGCACCTCGAAGACGCGATTCATGTCGCGCATACTGGGAAAGGCAACGTCCATCGGCGACGATTCTAGGCAGGGACGGCGAGGCCGCAAGCTCAAAGGGACGAGGAGGGCTCGCTCAGTGTATGCCTTGCCTTATCGACCAAAGGCACAAATCGCACCGGAATGCTCGACAACCGCTCCCACTGCCGCTTTTCGTCAAGCTTCAGGGTGAGCAGGTGTTGCTCGAAATCGTCTCCCACGGGGATCACGAGCTTGCCTCCTGGGACGAGCTGCTCTGAAAAGGCAGGTGGAACTGCGCGAGCGGCCGCGGCCACGAGGATTCTGTCAAAGGGCGCGCGCGCCGGAAGTCCTTGGGTTCCGTCTGCACTCTCGATGCAGGGGGCGTAGCCGAGCTCTCGCAGGATCGCTTCGGCCTGCAGGGCGAGCTCGGGAATGAGCTCCACGGCACAAACCGTGGCCCCGAGCTCGAGCAGCACCGCCGTTTGATATCCGCAGCCGCTTCCGACCTCGAGCACCCGCGCACCTCTTTCAACATCCAACTGCTCGGACATGTATCCGACGATATACGGTTGGCTAATCGTCTGCCCGTAACCGAGCGGCAAAGGGCAATCGCTATAGGCGAAGTCCTGGAGCCGCTCCGGTACGAAACGGTGGCGCGGCACCGCGAGCAAGGCTGCGAGCACGCGAGGATCCCCCACGCCGCAGGCCTCGATCTGGTGGCGGACCATGGCCTGCCGCTCTGCTCGTCGGCAGGCGGGCTTTTCGACATCGGGTTTCGGCATGGCGCTGCGGCGAGTATACTGCGGCCATGAGACTCGTCGATACCCATTGTCACCTGGACATCCCTCCGCTTTCCGCACAACCGCAGGCCGTGCTCGAGCGGGCGCGCCAGGCTGGAGTGTGCGCCGTGGTCGCCCTGGCATACGATCTCAAGTCTTTCGACGCGGTGGAGAAGCTCGCGCAGCTCGCAGGAGTAGCCCCGGTTCTGGGCCTGCATCCATGGGTAGCCCACGAGCCCCTCGATGTTGCCGACTTGGAGAAACGCCTCCGGCGCTGCAGGGCAGTGGCCGTGGGAGAAATCGGTCTCGACTTCAAGCTCGAAGGGTGCGACCAGGGTCGCCAGCTGGAGGTGCTCGAGCAGCAGCTCGAAGTGGCCTGTCGCCTCGAGCTGCCCGTGATGTTGCACTGTCGCGGCGCCTTCGACGAGTTGTTGGCGGTCCTTTGCAATGCGTCCAAGCCGGTGCGGGGTGTATTGCACGCGTTTTCCCGCAGCCCCGAAATCATGGGCCAGTTCATCGATGCCGGGCTCCACATCGCCTTTGGAGGCGCAGTGACTCGCGAAACGGCAACGAGAGCCCGACGCGCCGCGGCCGCCTGTCCGGCAGAGCGGCTGCTCCTGGAAACAGACGCGCCGTCCATCGGCCTGCAGGGCGTACCTGCAGAAGAAGTCGAGCCGCGGCATGTCCGCGAGATCGCCCTTTGCATCGCGGGTCTGCGCGGCATATCCCTGGAAGAAGTCGCGGAGGTGACGACGAGTAACGCGACGGCTCTCTTGGGACCGCGCCTTGGGGCGGCTCGCCCATGACCGACATCGTCCTGTGCACGGCCAACGCGCGATTTGCCCACGCGAGCCTGGGGCTGCGATGCTTGCTGGCAAACCTCGGAGAGCTCCGGACCAGGGCGATGATCCTCGAGGTGACCCTCGAAGACCGAGCGAGGGATATCGCCGAAAAGATTCTCGCGCAGGAGCCGCGCATCGTGGGGCTCGGCGTGTACATCTGGAACGTGGACCTCATGGCGCAGGTGGCCGGCGTCCTCCGAAGAGTCGCGCCGCAGGTGAAGCTCGTTCTCGGAGGTCCAGAGGTCTCGTGCCCCTCGGATCTGCCGGCCATGGCCTCTTTGGGTCATCATGTGGTGTGCGGCGAGGGGGAAGAGCGCTTCGCGAGCCTGTGTCAGGCCCTGCTCGACGGACTGGCGCCGCCTTTTTTTTGGGACGGCCCGCCGCCCGACCTGCTCCACCTCGCGTTTCCCTATGAGCTGTACGACGAGGCGGATCTCGCCCACCGCTGGACGTACATCGAGACGACCCGAGGTTGTCCCCATGGGTGCGAGTTCTGCCTTTCGGCTCTCGATCGCAAGGTGCGACGCTTTCCAGCGCAGGGGACGGCCCACGAGCTCACCCGTCTGCTCCAGCGAGGCGCCCGCAAGCTCAAGGTTCTGGACCGCACGATCTTGCCGCGGCAGCTTCGGCTGCTCGCCGATGTGGTCCGGCCCTATGCCCACGACGGACTGTTCCTGCATCTCGAGGCTGTACCAGACAGGCTCACGGATCGCGATCTCGAGCTGCTCGCCGAGTTTCCGAAAGGCGCAGTGCAGATCGAGGCCGGCATCCAGAGCCTCGATTCAGCCGTCTTGAAACGCATCAGCCGAAAGCAGAGCCAGGCAAAGGCGCTCGAGCGCTTGAGAACCCTGCTCGAACGAACCTTTGCCCACGTGCACGCAGACCTCGTCGTTGGCCTGCCTGGAGAGACCATGGACAGCCTGGCAACGGGCTTCGACTCCCTGCTCGAGACAGGCGTTCACGAAATCCAAGTGGGGATGCTCAAGCGCCTGCGCGGCGCACCCATCGCGAGGCACGAAGGGCCGTTCGACCTGCGGTTCGAAGGCCACGCGCCCTATGAAATCCTAGCGACCAGCACCATTGACTTCGACCAGATGCAACGCCTGCGCAGGTTGTCGCGGGTCTTCGACCTCGTGCACAACAGCGGAAGGTTCCGCGGTTTCTGCAAGAGCCTCGTGCATGGCCGCTCGGCCTTCGAAGCCCACCTCGCGCTCGCCGATTCGGTTCAGGGGAGAGCCGGACGCACGGCCAAGCTGTCGCTCTCGAACTTCGCCGGCTACCTGTTCGACCACGCCACCCTCGATCTGGGAAAAGACCCGCGAGCCGTAGCCGAGATGATCACAAGTGACCTCGAACGAACGAGCCGTGAAGCGCCGCCCGCTCGAGTGCAACAGCACCTCGACCCCCAAAGACCCCGCGCCAGCCGAGCCATGGCGAGTGATCTGCCGCAGCGGCAGAGCCGGCATCGAGAGGATCGATGTCCGAGCGTTGGGGAGTGACCTTGCGGCACGTCGTAGGCTGCCCTGCAGAGTGAGGAACTCTCATCCTCTACACTCCGCCGGTTTGTGCCGGCGCACGGAACGTCCCCCATGCCCCTGTCGCATGAGTCGCATTTTGCCTTTGACATATGGTGGGGAGTCCCCCCCAAAAAAAAATAAAAAAATGACACTGCTCGGTTCCCACACTCGATGCGTGGGGTGTTTAGCTAGGGAACACGGAGCGACGGGAAAAGCAATCCTGCAGCTTCACTAACAATAAGCTAATGAGGAGTAACATGTTTGCGAAAATCAAATCCTTGATCTTGAGTCTGGGCATTATCCTTTTCGTTGTCGCCTGCAACGAAGCTGACACGCCTAACAAAGAAGAGACCACAGAAGAGACCACAGAAGAGACCACAGAAGAGACCACCACTGAAGCAGAACCTGAACCTGTTTTCGAGCTTTTCGCGTTCGAACAGAACGAGTGCGAGGCTACATGCCGTCTCGATGCGGCCTGTGATCCGACCTGGCTCGAGGAGTACGCCGGAACCCTCGAGCACTGTCTAGTGGGCTGCAGACCAGAAGTTCTGGAAGTGGAGTGCCTCGATCTCTGGGATGCGGCTTGGGAAGATCTGGGAATGGATTCTAAAGAGGACTGCGCCAAGATCTGTGACGGGCACCTCACTCAGGAGGACTGGAACCTGCTTTGTGGCTCTTTCTACCAAACCCATGAGCAGGAGTGCATGCAGAGCTGGCAGCTCATGATAAAACCCGAATGCACAGAAGCCCTAGACGGTCTCACAGAATGTTCCATGCAGCTCACCTGTGACGAGTACCTCGCCGAAGACGGCTTTAACTGCGAAACTGAAGAAATTGAAGCCACAAAGGTGTGCGGGTGGTCTTGGATGGACTGGGGTATGGGCCCAATGTAGGC
>JALOQD010000480.1 GCA_025453525.1 Myxococcota bacterium | reverse complement strand
GCCATAGTAGACGTTGTAGGCTGAACCGCTGCAGGTGCCTTCTGGAACACCGCAGCCACACAGTCCAGGCTCGGTCTTGTTGGGGTCGTTTGGACAATTGTCTGTACCAGTCGAGCATTGATTGCAGGTCTTTTTGCAGTTTTGCAGAATTTGAGTCTCTTGGGCGGCGGTGTAGCCGTATTCCTCCGCGGCTCTGGTGCAATCGTAGCCGACCCAACCCGAGCATTTATAGCCTTGGGCATCGACGAAACTCGTATTGTCCGCGCAAGTCGTGCTGCAGGTTCCCTCTGCCTTGCCGCAACCGCATAGACCAGGCGCGGTCTTCTTCGGATCGCTCGGGCAGCCATCCTTGCAGTTCGCAGTGCCGTCACCGTCACTGTCGGTATCTGGAGTGCCGCAGCCGCATTGGCCAGGTTGGGTCTTATTGGGATCGTTGGGGCAGAGATCGGTCGAGCACTTATTGCAGCTCTTTGGGCAGTTGGCCAGGATGCTGCTTTCTTGTGCCGAGGTGTAGCTGTATTTCTCCACGGCTTGAGTGCAATCGTATCCAACCCAGTCCGCGCAGCGATAGCCTTGTGCATCCACGAAGCTCGAATTGTCGGCGCAAGTGGCGCCGGCGAGCGGCTCCATGTCGTCGTCCGGGCTTTGTGTCTGACCATCATCCAAGAAATTCTCGTCTTCAAGGTCGCCTGTTTCACAACCGAGCGATCCCAGCAACATGAGAGTGCCAAGCGCGCAAGGAGCCAAAAGGTTCTTCATGAGGTTTTGCATGCATTCTCCTTTGGGTCAGCGGACTGGCAGGCAGCCCTTTAGTGTCGCGTTCGGGTTCGCCCGTTTTTAAGGTGACAGCGGACCAGAACGATCGCTCGCAACATTCGTACCAGTAGCGTGGAAATGGAGTCTTCGAGAAGAAGTTCTCGTAACATCTTGGTAACTGGAAACAAATTTGGGGCGCGAGGGTTCGAAGCGGCAGGAGGGAGGAGCTCCAAGGTGTCACGGTGCGGTGACAGCAGTCGCGCCAGGGTGTCCAATGGGAATGACAGTTTGGCGAGCTTGCACCAATGGACGCGCGGATTGCCCTTCTTTAGAGCTGGAAAAACCTTCGAATCTTATTGGCCAAAGAGGGACGATGGCGGGGATCAACACTCGCCTCTGAAGCCGCGGGTGCTTTCGAGTTGGTCGCGGCCTCGCGCTCGCTCAGGATCTTGCCGATGGATTCCACCAAGGATGGGTTTCCTTGTAGCACCTTGGCAAAGGTCGCTTTTTCGATCACGACGAGGCTGCAGTCAGTGGTCGCCCTCACCGTGGCCGATCGCGTCTCGCCTGTCATGAGGGAGCGCTCCCCAAAGCAATCGCCGGCTTCTAGTGTGCCCACGTGTTCGAATCGGCGCGTGCCTCGGCCCACCCCGATTTCGACTTGGCCCTTGGCGATGATGAAAAACGAAGAGCCCTCCTCCCCTTCTGCGATGATCGTTTCCCCCTTGGTGTAGAGATGGGTGACGGAGTTCTCTGCCAAGAGGGTGATGTCCGCAGCAGAGAGGGGGGAGAAGAGGGCAACGGCGGCGATCATCTCCTGCGTTTCCGTTTGTCGTTGCTCCCCAAGGCGCGTCACGGCCTCTGGGTCGACGGTGGTGAGGCGCACGTCCCGGACAGGGAACGGCACGGTGAGCCCATCCCGCTTCAGGCGATACCACACGCGGGTGGCGAGCTCGCTGCCGATCTGCTCGCGCTTGGCAAAGTCGTTGATGTAGTAGCGAAGGTGATACTGGATGGCAAAGTCCTCATAGGTGCGGGTTTGCACCACAGCCGGCGGCTCGGCGAGTATCCCGTCCACGGTGCTCGCAGAGGCCAACAGAGCGGCATGGACCGTGCTTGGAGGAACCTCGTACCCCAGTCCCACGACGAAATTACGGCGTTGCTTTCGGGTTGGAATCGAAAAATTGGTGATAGGCGCCCGGGTGGCCACGTTGTTGGGAATGATGACGATGTCATTGTCGAGGGTGCGAATTTTGGTGGCTCGCCAGGTGATCTCGATCACTTCGCCTTCGGAGTTCTCGAACGAGACCCAGTCCCCGGCCTGGAACGGGACCTCGATTTGAATGGAGAGTCCGCTGATCAGGTTGCTCAAGAGATCCTGAAGGGCAAAGCCGATAATGGCCGTGAGCACCGCGGAGGTGGCGACGAGGGAGGTGACGTTCACTCCCGACTGACTCAAGATCATCACCACGACGACCACGTACAACACCAGCACGACCATGTCCTTGAGGATCGATGGCAGCTTGATTTTTCGGTAACGGGCGAGGAAGAGGTCGAAGACGGCGACGGCAAACGCCAGGATGACCGCCAGGGCGAGCACGAGAAGGGATAGAACATGGGTGAATTGAGACAACTTCGGAAAGTACATATTGGCCGCAATCGCGGCGGCGAACAGCACTAGGCACACAGAGAGAAGCGCCTGGGGACGGCGGACGCGGGTCGCGAGGACTTGTCCGTGGAACAGGATGCGGATCGCCATGGTGAACACAATGAGAAACGCGGCCACCATGAGACTGGGCTGCAGGGGCCCGATGGCTTTGAAGAGCCGTTCTACAAAATCAGTGTCTAAAAACATCTCGCCCTCTTGGGCTGGCTCAAAAAAAAACGGCCAGCAAAAAACTATACCGCCTTTTTCTCGA
>JALOQD010000232.1 GCA_025453525.1 Myxococcota bacterium | reverse complement strand
AAGATCGAGGCTCGCCACCACGTCCGCGACGAACAGCGAGAGGTGATCATCTGGAAGCCACGACCGCAGGTCCGGCGGCAGCAGCAGCTGCTGTCCAAGCTCGTATTCTATGAAGCTCTTTGCCATGTCAGCATGATGTCAAACGACGCGCTCGTGTCGATCCAAAGGGCATTGAAAACTTCAGCTCAGGTGCAGATGCAGAGTCGTCGGGAACGCCGCGTCCCACCGCTGACCCCTGCTTCTCGCTTCTATGAGCCACCAGCGCCAAGACTCGCATTGACTTAAACCCCACATGGGCAGAAGCGCGCAGGAACAACGGTGCGGCAAGCCGCACCCTACGCGGAGGGGAAGCTCATCGACCGGCATTGTCATGCAAGCTGAAGTCGATCCCTGTCGATACCTTTTTCCCGACAGGCTCCTAGAAAGGGCGCACTACTCGGTGACCTCGAGCTCGGTCGAGGGTTGCTGCGAGCTCTTGGACGGCTCGTAGTAGGGATGAACCTCTGCCTCCCCGGACATGCCGTTCATGGGATATTTAGCCACGAGCTGGTACGTGATGATGTACGGCTCCTGCGCTCCGATAGCCTCGATGTAGAGCACGAGTTGGCGGCCGGCGACCTCGTACCTTTGCAGGGATCCCGACTCCACCGCGGCGCTCAGCTCGGCTGTCACGAGGTCGAACGCCGGCGGCAGGCCGATGTCCGCGAGCACCATCTTTTGCACAGAGCCTGGAACGTTGTTGGTAATGGTCACCGTGACTTGGACCGTGTCGTCCACGGCGAGCGTGGTCTTGTCGTAGGAGACATCAATACTGAGAGGACCTTGGGATGGTTGGCCCTGTCCAGAGTCGGCCCAGGGAACGTAGTAGCGATGGACGATTTGGTACATGTAAGAAGAGCCCTCCGCTGTTTCGATTTCGATGCGCACTGGGTTGTCACCCACGACGGTCTGCGCGCCGAGGTCCACGAGCCGCAGCACGTCGGAGGTCGCGGCATCGATGTCGAGCGTTTGGATGAGCTCTTCGTGGATGAAGACTCTGACCGTCGCCGGTCCCGGCTCGGAGGCGCCTTTCTGGGACTCGAGGAGGAGACGCAGCACCAGCACCGTCGCTTGGGTGGTCTCCCAATTGCCCAGAGTGTCCTTGCGAGCCACGAGGAAGTCGAGGGCTCCTTGGACCGCGTCCGAGTGAGTGCCTGAGCGCAAAAGGGCAAACCCGGCGAGCGCCGTGGCCTCGATGTCCATCACGCTTGCGGTTCCGTAGGTCGTGGTCTCGCCGCTGCCAGACCAATGCATACCGGAAGCATCTTCGACTCGGGCCTCATAGAGCTCGGTGAGGATCGCGGGCAGGGCCGCGTGCTTGGGAGAGGCGGAGAGGAAGGCATTGGCCAACATGGCCAGGCCATACCCGTCCTTGAAATCCGCGGTGTGGGCCGCGAGCCAATCCAGACCTTTGTTTGTCGTGGTGCCGGTAGAGCCGCTCTCTGCCAGGGCATAGACGATGTAGGCCGTGGAGCGGGCGATGTCGTCTTCGTAGGCGTTGATGGCGCCTTCGGCGATGCCGCCCTGTGTGGGCTCGAAATGACCGTCGGCCCATTGTTGACTGGCGAGCCACTGCTGAGTGCGGGTAATGACGGCCTCGTCCACGGGATGCACGCGGGACATGTCTCTGAACTCGAGCAAGCCATAGGCCGTGAGGATGTTGTGGGCAGGAGTGCCTCCGAACCATTCAAACCCGCCGCCTGGGCTTTCGAAGGTCAAGAGGCGCTGGTAGCCCTGGCTGACGTAGGAGCGCGCCTTGAGCTCGATCGCCGGGTTGATCTGTCCGGTCTGCTGCATGTAGTCGAGCACGAGAATGTTCGGGTAGGTGGCCGAAGACGTCTGCTCGAAGCAGCCGCAGGGCTCGCTGAGAAGAGAGTCGAGGCCCTCGACGGCCTGGGCCGCGATACCGGGATAGACCTTGACCATGATCTTGCTGGCTTCGTCGATGGCGCTCCCGGGGATAACGACGTTGTGGTTGATCGTTCCGGTCAGACGTCCACTCACCGAATCGGCGATCTCCTTGCCATTGGGGACGATCTCGACGCGGCGCTCCACTGCGTCGGCGGTTTCGCCCGCGTAGCCATAGACGCGCAGGGCGTGCCAACCCACGCGGGTGGCCCTTATGAGGTACGTGACACCCACGACCTCGCCGGGGCCGAGCTCGATGACCTTGTCCTCCACGGCGAGCAGCTCGAACCAGTCGGCGGGCTCTACCGAGAGGGTCACCGATTGAGCGCTATCGAGGTAGTTGTACACTGCCACGGGCACGGCGATTTCGTCGTCCTGGGTGAGCTTGGCCGGGAAGTCGATGTCTACAAAGAAGTCCTGGAACACGCGGATGCCGTGCTCCACCGAACCCAACGCGCCATTCGATGAAGAGGCGATCGCGCCCAGTCTCCACGTGGTGATCGAGTCGGCGAGCGGCACCTCGAGCACGGCCTCGCCGGCTCCGTCCGTGATGAGCCGCGGCTCGACGAGCAAGGTCTCGGGGAAGTTCTTGCGCACCCGCGGACCTGAGTCGCCCCCGCCCTCGCCTTCGCCCTCGCCCTCGCCTTCGCCACCCCAATCGGAGTCCGTCTCCCATCCGCCGTCGTCCTCCCAGCATTCGGTGTAGAGGGTGCTCGTGAGGTCGTCGGCGGTCTTCCAATCCTCATCAGGTCCTGCGGAATGGGTGAGGATGGAGTAGGAGCTATTGCTCGAAAAGCCCAGTGCCTGATCCCATGGGTCGAGCCAGCAGCCCTCTGCCGCGTGGAGCGCGTCGACCAGTTTATTGGCGTCGATGCTATGTCCTTTGTCGCACTCCGCGGAGATCAGGTGTCGGATGGGGGCAAGGCTCGACTCGAAAAGGGAGAAACTGCTGTAGACCGTGGCGCCGAGCTCTGCGGCGTAGCTGTCCAACGTCTGTCCGGCGCCGGCTTCGCTGGCGGCCGCGAAGAGCAGCTCTGCGGCCTGCTGTCTCCGATCGCTTTGGTCAGCCTGATCATTGGTGATGTCCTCTGCGCCATAGCCGTGGATTTCGTAGTTGGGGGACAGGTACTCCTCCTCGAGCTCGTAGAATACCCGCTCGAGGCCAGGCCGCGTCTCGATGAGGGAGTACACGGCCTCGTCGACGATCTGCAGCCCAATGGCCGCGGGCTGGGGCAGGCCGTCGCGGTTGGTCACCTTGAAGGTGAGCTTTGCGGTCTCTGCGGGCCGGTACACGTCCTTGTCGTTTTGAACCGAGATCTGCAGGCGGTCGGCAGGATCGGCGTAGATCAATTTGCGATCGCGGAGGATCTGGGTGTTGGCATCGAGATAGTAGGCCTCGATTTCGAAAGCGCCGACGAGGTCGGGCGAGATATCGAACTCATAGCTGCCCACGTTTTCAGTGACCGGTACTGTTGTCATCAGCACCGTCCGTCCGTCTTTGATGATGTCCAGGTACACACGGTCTCGGAAGGAAGGAGCCGCGGTCCCGATGGACGGGCAGTGGATGGCGATTTGAGCCAGGTCTCCGACTTGGTAGACCGCCTTGTCGGTGCGCAAGAGAACCGAGGCGCCGCCCGCGCCAGGAGAGAACCGGAAGAGACGAGTTCCGGTCTGGCCGCTGGCCGAGGTGCTCGACACGGCCACCGACATCTCGCCTTGGCTCGGCGCGGGGAGCTGCACGATGGCGATGCCCGAGTCGAAAGACTGCACTGTGTAAATCTGTGAATTGTACGTGACCCCGCTCGAGGTCGGAATGGGTTCGCCTTGAGGATTGGTGGTCAGAAGGTAGAACCGGTTGGTCATGCCTCCTACCACGGTGCCGCTTTCGGGCACGAGCTGGGGCAGGATGGGAGTTTGGGCCACGGGCTTTGTCCATTGAGCGTCGCGCGTTTGTCCAGCCGTGTCGGTGACCTGCACGGTGAGGAGCACGAAGGCATTGCCGTCGGTGAGCGGTTGTCCAACGAAGTAAGACGGCAGAGAAAGGTCGAACGCATACCGGCCCTGCTCGTCTGTCGACCCAGCGAGCGTGCTGAACACTTCGAATTCCACATCGAACTTGCTCGCCGTGACGGTGACGGAGCCGCCGCTCACGGGCTTGCCGAAGAAGTAGTCCGCATCGATGACGCCACGGAGAGTGTCGCCCGGAGCATAGAACGCCTTGTCGGTTTCGAGCGCAACGCCGAACTTGGGCAGCGCGTACCGATCCACGGTGACGGTCTTTTCGGAAACGGTATCGCCTACGGTGGCGCGGATCGTGTACGCGCCGAGGATCACCTCAGAGGCGAGCTCGAACGACGTCGCCGCGATGCCGTACACGTCCGTGGTGAGCTCCTGTTTGAAGACCTTGTTGCCCCTCCCATCCTGCACCTCGAACAGCGCCGCGGCGCCGGCCTGCGGGACGAGGTTCGGACGTCGCATGGCCAGGGTGCGCAGGTGAATCGTTTGTCCGGGTTGGTAAATCGGTTTGTCCGTGGTGAGCAGCAGTGTCGTCGGCCGGCTCACATCCACGGATGCGCTCATGGTGCGGCGTGTCTCGCCGGAATCGACCTCGATTTCGATCGTTCCATGCCCGACGGCGGAGAGCGGAATATCGAAGGATGCTTGAACCGTGCCGGTGGCGTCGCTCTTGCCCGTATAGAGCGCAAGGCTGTCCTGCCCCAGGATGAGACGTACGCTCACGTCCGCATCCGAAACAGGGGAGCCAGTGGAAGGATCCTGAACGTAGAGGCGTAACCCATTGGAAGCGCCAGCGAGGAGGTCTGTGGGACTGCGCAGAACCACCTGGAGCTTGTGAAGCGCTCGATAGGCGTCCCGGCGTCCGAGCATCGTCCCGTTCGAGCTCGAGAGGGAGTACTCGATGACGTACTTTGCGAGGTCCGACGGCGTGACCAGAGAGTCCATGGTCAAGCGCAAGGAAACGAGCTGTTCTCCATGAGCGACGTCGAAGTCTTCGGCCTCGCTCCATTCGACGCTCCCCGCTTCGGCGCCGACCAGCCTAGCCTTGGCCAAGCCCTGCGCAGGGCCGTCGCCAAGGCGCGCCACTGGCAGCTCCAAAACCACGGCATCGCCCTCTATCGCCAGGGCGAGGCGGGATTCGTCCACCTCGAAGAGAGCGGCCTCCTTTTGCGCGCACAGGCTGAACGTGTCGGTGTCCCATCCAGATCCAGAGTCGGTCGGAGTGTCTGATTCGGTCTGCGTGGACGGCGCTTCGGTTGGAGGATCCTGGCATCCTGCGTGCCATGCACAAACGACAGCGATCAGCAAGGCACTGGTCCATCTCTTCATGGTGCGCTCCTTTGTTTTCCGCTTCGGCCCAAGGCCGATGCCCTAAAAGAAAAAAACCCAAACAGCGATCGCTAGAGCAAAATTGATGCCGTTGCAATGGCCTTGGGGCAAGTGGCGAAATAGCCAATGAAGACGGATGATTGAGCTGCTTTGGGGCGTGTGCCGAAGTGTGCCAGAGTTTGAGAAAAGTTTTGTCTGTCGTCATCGGAAGATCTGCCCCCTGGGTGCAGAGCGCTCCATGTTTGGTCCAAGTCTGATTATCCATCGGCATGGGATGATATCGGTCAAACCTTTGACCCAGGCGGGTATCGGATAGTCCCATCGGAAGCCGTGGCTCTTTGCGCTGTCGGCACCTTTCTTGCTCGTTACACCACATGTCGTGGCTCGCGGCTGCGCTTTAAAACAACCTAGAGGAGGCATTCGTGAACCGTTTTTATCTAGCTCTAATCCTCTGGGCAGGGATGGCCGCTGGGCTCGGAACCTCGTGCGATAACACGGACCTGCGGCCAGAGGACGACGGGACAGACCTTGGTGAAGGGGGGCTGGACGGCGACCTCGACACCTCGACTCTGCCGCTTGGGAACGGTTCGAAGGAGGATACCCATTATGGGGTGCTAGGAGACCCGGGATCCAGTCAGTCTGACTTGATTAGATTGTCTACCATCACAACCACGACGCACCATCCCCGCTGCGGTCACCCCGACCAGCGCTGGTTTCTCGGTCAGTCGACGACGACATCGTTGATTCCGGGTCAATGCACCCCCGCGTATTATCCAGACTGCCCGGCCTGCGAGCACAGCGACAACAGTGGGTTGGACGATCCGCGCACGGTAGATCAGAACCCTTCGTCGAGCTCTGCTTACTGGCCGGCTGAGCTGGTGAGCCCGTTTGCATACAAACACGACTATGATGGTTTAATCCGCAAAGATAAAACCGAGACTGTTTCTTACTATGTACGCGGAACGGATATGGGGGCGACCGTGGAGTTGAATGGCAAGATGTTTTTCTACATGGGTGACACATGGGGTTTCCGCGCGGACTGCGATGGAGACGGCGTTTCAAGTTGTTCCGAAAAGGCGGTTCGAAACGACGCCATTGTCATCTCCACGGATACCGAGTTCAGCAACGGCGTGGATGTTTCGTTGATCTTGGGCGCACGTCAGAGAGGGAGGCTTGCCTTTGGATTCCAAGGCATCGGTGTGCAGGGCCTACACTACGATACATGGGACTCGTCAGTGTGGGACGATCCGAGCGATCCGGAAGGCGTGGGTAAAGAGCCAGAATTCACCGTGCCCAATGCCGCGGTTCTGGTGCCGGACGCGCCCCATTCGAGCGCGCTGAGAAACTTCAAAACTCCGAGGATAGTCGTGTTCTATAGCACCGCGTCAACGGGTGGCGCGGCTGTGGGCGGTGGCCCGATGGTGGAGTTTTCGGATGAGTCGGCAGATGCAGGATGGGATAATTGCATCACGAATGACAGCGATTGCTCGACGCCATACTCGCGGAAAAATCCACGCCTCTGGATGGCCTGCTCGGCCGACGGCTTGGAGTTCCACAACTGCTACCCGACGGTGAACGGAAAACAAGTCGCCTTTTCAGCCGACGAGTTTCGATGGGACACCTGCTCGGCAAATGCGCGACAGTGGTCCTGGCAGCGGCGTGCGCGGTTTGCCAGTGTGACGCCTTTGTACCTCGGGCAAGTGGAGTTCGACAAAATTTGTTTGGGGCAAAACCCCTCTGACCCTGACAATCCGATGTGTGAGCACTATCGCACCGACGGCACCTCGGGCGGCATCCTTCTCTACGGTCTGAGCCGGCCAGCGAGGATGAGCCCGCTCTCGCTCGCGTTCATCGACGTGCAGGAGCTTGGGCATGTCCACGCGAATGGGCCATTCGCAGGTCGTCCGATCGCCCACTATTTTATTGGTGACAATACGAGCGACGGCGTAACCTCATGGTCAGATGATGAGCAAGATGCCATTCCTATACCAGAACGCGCATGGTTGGCGGGGTATCCTTGCGATGAGGCGAACGACCTGGGTGGAGGCTACGCCGCCGCGATCGAGGAGGCCTTTGACGCCGTCCAGGCAGCCCTGAGCGCGGATCCAAATTCCGAGATCGCAGCGCGGGCGGCGCTTTGGCGAAGCTCCGCGGATGCGGACTTCAAGGCTTTTATCGATGACATTATTAGAGCGCCGCTGATTCCAGCCATCGTGAATTTTGCGACCGTTTTCAAGCGGACGGCGCGCTATCGGTATTGCGCCACACAACAGGCCTATGAGTTTCCACCCGAGACTTGCCTTCTGAACCTGAGTCAGGCGGCATGGACCTTCCGGCCGTACTCAGCCCGCGTCGTCACAGGGGACGAGCCGCGCATCTTGCTGTTTGGCAACCGCTACTCGTGGGCGCCGCTCGCGCGCCCATGGGAGCTCTCGGCGCCGGTTTCGCTCGGTGACTTGGCCGGAACCTACGGAGTGTTCATCCTCCCGTCCGACAAAGCCGTGGAGTACGAGGAGTTGGACGCTCAACACCACACAGGCAAGCTGCGAGTCTGGCATCTGCTATCGACCTGGGACGGTCCGAGGAACAAGCAACCCTATGGGGTGTACACCAAGAAGTCCTCGATCGACTGGCCTCCCGCCTACCGCGAAGGGCCGATCATCGAACCTTTGACCGTGCCATTTCAACTGGACTAGACACGCTTTTAGTACGGAGCTTTTTCACGAGGCTCTCGCGTCGCCGCTGGGACTGCGCTACAGTGTGGCCCATGAGCGACGACATCAAAAACCATCCCCTTGCAGAAGCATTTCACCGCACGACTCCCGAGGATGTCCTCGGCGCCGTGGAGGCTGCCATGGGCACCCGGCTCAGCGGCCGGTTCATCATCCTCAATAGCTATGAGAACCGAGTGTGGCAGCTCGAGCGCGAAGACGAGGGGTGGCTCGTGGGCAAGTTCTATCGGCCAGGTCGTTGGTCCAAGGAGACCATCCTCGCCGAACACGAGCTGCTCGCCGAGCTCGAAGAAGCCGAGATCCCCGTTGCGCGGCCTCTGACTCTCTCGAATGGAACCACCGTGGCAGAGGTGAACGGCATATATTTTTCAATGTATCCGCGCATTGGAGGGCGCTCGCCCCAGGAGCTCGACGAGGAGCAGTTGCGCATCTTGGGTCGGCTTCTCGCCCGCATTCACAATGTTGGGGCGAGCCACGGCACGCCGCATCGAATGACGCTCAGCCCCAAGACATACGGCGAGGCCAACTTGCGCCAACTGTTCACCCTCGGAGTCCTGCCGCCCGAGGCGAGGGACATTTACGCCGAGACCGTGACCATGCTGCTCGCTCGGATCGAGCCGATGTTCATTGGAGTGCCGCTGCACCGCATTCACGGCGACTGTCACCTTGGCAACGTGCTGTGGTCCACAGCCACA
Source organism: Myxococcota bacterium (assembly GCA_025453525.1). Taxonomy (GTDB): domain Bacteria; phylum Myxococcota_A; class Polyangia; order JAAYKL01; family JAAYKL01; genus JALOQD01. The sequence goes on along the minus strand of JALOQD010000232.1, from coordinate 443 downwards.
CCCACGTTCCTCGATTTCGACGACATGCTCATCGGTCCGGCCGCGCAAGATGTTTGGTTGCTCGTGCCGAGCTACGACGATTATGGCCAGAGGCAGAGAGAGACGCTTCTCGAGGCGTATGCCGAAATGCGCGCCTTTGACCACAGTTGGTTGCGCCTCATCGAGCCGCTGCGCGCCTTGCGCTATATCCACTACTCGACCTGGATCGCCCGGCGCTGGGGAGATCCGATCTTTCGCCGTACGTTCTCCCACTTCGGCACGCTTCTGTATTGGCAGAACGAGATCCAGGATCTGCGCGAACAGATCGCCCGTATCGATGAAGGCCCTTCGTACAATTGAGAGGTTTTGGGCTCACGCAAAAATAACTTCCCAGTTTGGGCAGCCGATGCATCTCGTCCAGCGGCGTTGCTCGTCCAGTGAATACCACCAGTATTCCCTCTCCT
>JALOQD010000019.1 GCA_025453525.1 Myxococcota bacterium | reverse complement strand
GTTCAGCAGTGTGGAAGGCTGCTCCCCGGACTTCAAAGACTGCACAAAGGCTTGCGTCCAAGTTGTCGATGATTGCTGGAAGGAGCTGGGCGGACCCACAGACAAGCTGGTTTGCGATCCGCAGGACAGCGATCCCGTAGTTTACTAAGTCTTCCCTCGTTACTCTTCATTAACCAAGCCTCTCTGGAAAAAACGCGTTGTATTTGGGGTCATTGAACTTCTCGTATTCGATGACAAACGGCGTGAGCTTACTGACGCCCGACTCGTACTTGATGGTCAGGGCCATGGGCCTGACCTCTCTGTAGTTGGACTCTAAGGGAAGGTCCTGGTTGTCGACGCCGCCGGCGGAGAACAGGCTGAGCAGCACGGCCTCGGGTTCGTCATAAATGGTGCGCATGCCCTCGATGAATCGCTCGTGACCGCGGATCATGGTGGAGCAGCCGATGCGGGACATGAACCTCTTGAACTGCTGCACCCCAAAGGGGAAGCGGGCATTGGCCTGCTGCAGGCTCAAGGGCACGGCATTGACCTCGCTGGGATCGCTCCAGCGCATCTGGAACGAGATGTCTTCGTCGTTGAGCGAGGAGAGGTCCCGATACTTTTCGGCAAAGGTGTCGTCCCTCGGAATACCGGCGTGAACAAAGATGGTTTTGTCGAAGACCATGATGTTGGGCAGGGTCTCGAACAGCCGCATGTATTGGGTGAACAGCGCCTCGGGTGCGATGTTGCGCAGGGCGTTCATGGCCTCCGAGGGCTGCACCGGAGCGAGCACTCGGCCATGAACCTGCACGTAGTACTCGTGATTGCCGCGAAGGGGGATCACGCTGCCAGGCGCGGCGAGATACAGCTGCATCACCGTGCGCAGAATGCCGTTGTAGCTGAAGCGGCCGCGGTCGATGTAGTCGCCGAGAAAGACGGCGAGCATCTTGGGGTTGTGCTTGGGATCGTCGTGATGGGCTTGCACTTTGGCAAAGAAGTCGACCTGAAGGAGAGCGGCCTTGAGACACGAGTAGCAGCCATGAAGATCGCCGAGCACCAGGATCTCGTAGCTCACCTTCTCCTGCGGTTGCAGGTAACAGACATGGCCGTCGAGCAAAGGCTCCGTGGCCTGCAGATCCGAGAATTTTTGGACGCCGCCCAGGGCTCCCTTGCCCAAGGCGCGATGCCTATCGATTTCGGCGCAGAACTTCTCGATGAGCGCCACATCTGATTGAGCCTGGCGAGCAAAGACGCTCGGGTCTGCCGCGTAGTTCCACTCCGAGCTTCGAAGGAACGGGTGGTCAAAGCTCTTGATCGGGATCTTCTGAGTCTTGCCCACCACGACAGCGCCTTCGGGGATGGGCTCGATCTCCACTTCGTCGAGCTCCACGGGCTCTCGCAGGAGCGCGAATAATTCGTCGCGGAACTTCTGCTCGTTTTCCTGCACTGTGCCATCGGCTTGAATGAGCTCTTCGACTGTTTCGAGCAATCCCAGCCGCATGTTTTCGTCGAAACGGCGGAAGATCTCGAACGAGCGCAACTTGAGGCGTGCCAGCACGAATTGCATGGTATCCTCGCCTTCGGCCACGCTCTCGCTGAACAGAGACCGAATTTCACTGTCGATGCTGTCGAGCACCTCGTGGAAGTGGGCAGTCCACTTTTTGACGATGCTGCCGTGCGCGGAGAGGTCAGAGCCGATGGCGTCTTGGGCTCGCTTCTCCACGAGCTTGGCGATGAAGGTGCGGATATAGTCTTTTTCGCTGCGGGCAAAGTCGCCATCGATGTAGCCAAAGGTGGCGAGTGAGTAGATGATGGCGTGCATCTGTTTCTCGGCAACGGCTGCGTCCTTGTCGAATGTCAACATGTGTTTGTCCTCCAGATTTCTAAATCTACGACAAATTTGGCGGGAATCATCTGCCCCCCAAGCCTCAGACGGAATTATAGGTGACATTTGGCCAGGAAGAACGAGCTCTGGTATCTTGCGAGTCATGAGTCGAGCCATGCGAATGCTTCTGGCCGAGGGGCGTATCAGTCGAGAGAACTTGAGGCGGGCGACGCTGCTCCAAGGTCGCTTCGGCGCCACGCTGTCTTTTCACCTGGTTCAAATGGGCGCGATCAGCGAGCAGGACCTCTTGGTCTTCTTTTTGTATCACTTTCCCGTGGAGCTCTATCCTGAGGAGAAGCTCACCTATGTCCCAGCGTCGGTCATCTCCGCCCTGTCGGCGGATCTTGCCGGAGACCTGCGGGTCTTGCCCCTTGCGAGGACGGGCTCGAGGCTTCTGCTCGGCATTACAGACCCGAGCCGAACCCATGTGGTGGAGGAAGTGGCGTTTCACGCGAACAGCTACATCTCTCCGAGGCTCATCTCCGAATCCAACATGAGCTGGGCCCTCGGCCGTTACTACGGCGTGCGCACTTCGTCTGGCGTCCGGGCAGTGGAGGAGCCCCAGAAACGCGGCGACGAGACTCGACCTCTGGACTTGAGCCACTGGCATCGCCGAGCCTCGACAAACAGGGACATCGGCGAAGAATACGCCAGTGCCATGACGCTACAGCGTCCGTCGTCCCACTCGTCTTTGCCCGCGCCAGTTTCGAGCTTCGCCGGGTTGGCCTCGGACGCTGCCAGGGTTTCCTATTTGCCCGTGGAGATGAGAGAGCCCTTTGCCATGGACGACCTCGGGCGGGCGCTCGGCAAGGCGCGCAGCCGGGACGAGGTGGTGCACGCATCCCTGGAGCTCCTAGCCAACATAGGAGCGCGCACGGCGTTCTTCACCCTGATGCGGTCCGAGATCCGCGGTTTTGCCATCCGCGGGCCTGGCACTGCGGGTTCGTCCATCAAGGCGTTCTGGATTCCCTCGTCAGCCCGTTCGACCTTGGCCGATGCGCTCATTGAGCAGACCATACACCTCGGTCCCTTGGGACGCACTCCAGCGGATAGTGTGCTCGCCGCGGCATTGGGAGGCAGGCCCTCGCGCGTGTTGGTTTTGCCAGTGGCCATTCATGGTCGAGTGGTGGGGGCCTTGTATGCGGATCACCTGGGGCAGGAGATGCCGGATATGACGAGCCTGGCGCGGTTGGCAGAAGCCACGGGCAACGCCCTGCGCCGCATCTTGTCGGGTAAGTGAGCCCTTTCCTGGTGCTTTGGCTTTTTTTTCTGGCCAGTTCCCCTTGTTCTCAAAGAGGCCATGGGCTTGCGAGGCCAGGTGACACGAGCCACTTCTGGGACTAGACTATTTCCACAATCATTTTTTAGGTAAAGGGACGGGTCATGTGCTGCGAACGTCGAGGGGCCTTTGCCATTGTGCTCTTTTTCTGCTCCTCGATGTTTGGAGTGGTCTCGAGCGCACAAGAGCGCGCTCGGCCCATCGAGGTTTCTACGCTTTCGGGCTCAGTGCCCATTGGCAAGAACCTGGAGCTCTTGCCCGACGTCTCTGCCGCCTATTCCATCGCCGAGGTCACTAGCTCCCCGCTCTCCGAGCGATTTGTGCGGAGCGAGACAGAAAAGCCCAACTTCGGTTTCACGCAGACCGCCTATTGGGCTCGCTTTGCTCTCGTCAATTCCGAGGCCGTAGCGCAGCGCTGCCTCCTGGAGCTCGACTACTCGAACCTGGACTCTATTACCTTGTTCACCCCGAACGACCTGGGCGGATTCGACGCCCTCGAGCTGGGCGATCAGGTGCCCTTTGAACGGCGCGCGATCAAGAACCGCAATCCCGTGTTCGAGCTCGAGGTTCCACCAAACTCGTCTCAAACGTACTTCGTGCGGCTTGCCACGTCGGGCTCGATGCAGATCGCTCTTTTGCTCCAATCCCCCAAAGCGTTCTTTCGCGCAGACCACGAGCGCCAGATCACCTTGGGCATTTACTGCGGCGTCATCTTCGTCATGGCGCTCTACAACCTCTTTTTGTTCTTCAGCATCAGGGACAAGACCTACCTCGCCTATGTCGCGTACGTGATCAGCGTGGCGATCATGATCCTCTCACTCAATGGAGTGACCTACGAGTACTTGTTTCACGACTGGTCGCTCGTTGCGAACAAGCTCGTCGTGTTTTCGATTGCCTTTTTAGAACTGTGGGCCACCGTATTCACCTCGATGTTTCTCAAGACCAAGCGCAACAGTCCTGGGCTTCATCGACTCTTCGTCTGGATCGTGGTCTACACGTTCGCGCTCGTCCTATTGGCCATTTGCGCGCCGTATTCCTTCAGTAGCAAAATGATTGCCGCGTCTAGCATGCCATGGGCCATGTTGCTCCTCGGCAGCGGAGTCTATGTGTGGAGGAAGCGAAACTATTCTCCTGCGCGCTTCTACTTATTGGCCTGGGTGACGTTTCTGACTGGTGGGATGTTGTTCTGCGCGAAACTTCTAGGGATACTGCCGAACGTCATTGTTACCGAATACGGCGTAGAGTTCGGCTCTGGTCTGGAAGTCGTGCTCTTGTCCTTTGCCTTGGCAGATCGCATCAAGCAACTCGAAAAGGACAGGAACGCGGCGCTGGCCGCGAAACTGGCTGAGCAAGAGCATGCGGAAAGCGCGCAACGAGAAGCCACCAAGGCTTGGCAAACCACCTTCGATGCCATTGGCTCTGGGGTGTGCTTGCTCGATGGGCAAGGGCGCGTGCTGCGCTCCAATCGCGCCCTAAGTGAGATCCTCGAGGCGCCGCCCGACAAAATCGTCAGCGCTGCGCTGCGAGATCTCCTCAAGGATGCGAGCGGCCGATACAGCTCTGGAGCTCCACCTGGGTTCGAGACGCCGGCGCAGCGCGAGGAGTTTTTTGTAGAGCTCAAGAGTCGCTGGTACTCGGTGATGCACGATCCCATTGCCGCGCCCGATGGCCGAACGGCGGGAAGCGTGCACGTCATGACCGACGTCACTCAGCAGCGGGAGCTCGAGCAGCAGCTCTACCACGCGCAGAAAATGGACGCGATCGGGCGTCTCGCCGGCGGGGTGGCGCACGACTTCAACAACCTACTCGCGGTGATCATTTCCTATGGCGAGTTTTTGGTGGAGTCGGCCTCAGATGACTCTGCGCGCCAAGATGCGCAGGAGATCGTCAAGGCGGGAAAACGCGCCGCCAGCCTTACGCGGCAACTGCTCACGTTTAGCCGCAAACAGGTGTTGCAGCCCGCGGTGGTCTCCACGAATGATATCATCAATGACCTTTCCCATATGCTCTCCCGCCTCATCGGCGAGCATCTCAACCTGAAGCTCCATCTTGTCGCCACGCCCGCGCAGGTGCTTTTCGACAAAGCGCAGCTCGAGCAGGTGCTGGTCAACCTCGTGGTCAACGCCCGCGATGCCATGGACAAAAGCGGGGACATCATCGTCGAAACGCAGCGTGTGGAGCTGTCTGCGCCAAAGGCTCTCGTCACTGGAGAGCTCCAACCGGGTCGATACTTGGCCATTTCGGTCGTCGATACCGGCGTCGGTATGGACAAGGCGACCCAGTCGCGGATCTTCGAGCCGTTCTTCACCACCAAAGGCGTCGGCAAGGGCACAGGCCTGGGGTTGGCCATGGTCTACGGCGCCGTGCACCAGGCCGGCGGCGTCATCGGCATCGACTCTGCGCCTGGGCGTGGGACGCGCGTCACCTTGTACCTGCCGCGCGTCGAAGGGGACATCAGGCGCTCGAGCTTGGTGGTGAGTTGGGGGAGCGTCGCTGGGCAAGGGCAGTGTGTCCTCGTGGTCGAAGACGAAGCACCTGTGCGGGCCGCTGTTCAAAAGATTCTGAGCGCCAGCGGGTACGTAGTCCTGGAGGCGACCTCGGGTCGAGAGGCGCTCGAGATCCTAAAGAACCCGGAGCAGTCTGTCGGCATTTTGCTCACCGACATCGTGATGCCGCAGATGAGCGGTGTCGAGCTCTGCGCCGCTGCCCAGGACCTCTATCCGGGGCTGAAAGTCCTGTACATGAGCGGTTACGGATTTGAGATTCTCACCGAGCATGGCCTGGACCCAGCGAGCGTTCGCATCATCGGGAAGCCCTTTACCCGCGGCGAGCTCCTCGCAGCATTGACGGCCTAATGCTAAAGGACAACCCGTCGCGCGTTGCGGGATGGGCTAGCGGATCAGGCGCACGTCGTCGAGGCGCAGTTCCATGCTCTGGCTGGGGTTGTCCATGGTGATGCCATTGAGCTGCGTGAGTCCTGCGCACACGGTCGCGATATCGAGGGTGAGCTGATTCCACGTCGGCCCCACGTCGACGAGCGTCTCGGCGCAGCGCACTCCGTCGTTGCTCGGCGCGATGTTCAGCTGACCGTTGCTTTCGGCGCGCAGGCGCAGGGACAAGGAGGCGAAGGTCGAGGTTGGGAACGCCTGGCGGTAATAGAGGTGAAAACCGGCCCACTGAGGCAATGGCGCGACGACCAGACACGAGCCTTCGTAGCAGCCCTTGTCTGTCTCTTGAGCTGAGGCGTTGCCCCAGGGGTTGATGTCCCAGCGCACCTGCGGAATGCCGCCAAAGCCGTCTACGTAGATGTCGGCCGGTGGCACGAACTCGCACGCCTTTGTCAGGGGCTCTTGATCGGTGAACTGCGACCCGACATCGAACACAGAGCCCATCCCGGCGTCGTAGGGGAGCGCGTTTGTGCCCTCCACGATCTCCCCTTGGGCGCTGGTCAGGCGAAACACCCCTCCAGGCCCTGCAGCCGCAAAGGTCTCTGCGTCGTCGAGGATCTGCCAGGCCCCGCCGCTGCGCTGCACCGCTATCCATGCGCCGGCGGCGTTGCGGTACTCGGCCTGTCGAATAGGGATACGGTGGTTGACGAACTGCAGGCGCACGTAGCCCCACTCGTTGCGATCATTGATCTGAATGTGGATGTTGCCGCTCACAGGACAGGGCACTCGTCGCGTCACAGCCTCATCGAGCGCGCCGCCCTCGAGCGCATCGGCAGCCTCGCCCGATAGGTCGAAGTGGAAGTGACCGCCAGCGCACAGGGGGTTGCCCTCTATGGGGCAGAGATCGTGCACTGTGACGATGCGGGTCTCGTGGATTGTGCTGACCTCCCAACACTCGCCGCACGACTCCCCGGGCTGTCCGCCGTAGGAGGACCCGTCATAGGGCTCGGCGATGGCAAACGTCAGCCCATCTTGGACGAACTGGGGCAGGACCGCGAGGGTGCGATCGTACTCGCACCACCCTGTGGAGCTCGCAGCGTACTCGGTGAGCCGCACGCTGCCGCATCCGTCCGCGACCCCCGTGGAGGTCGTGGTGTCGTCTGTACCAGCGTCGCTGTTTTCTGCACTGCAGGCAGCAGCGACGAGCCCTAGGAGGATGAGAATGGCGCGCATGAAGGCATTCTACCCGCAAACGAAGAGGGTGCACGGGGACCCACGCAGGACTTGGCCATTGCCGACGTCAGGAGACAGGCTCTATACTCTTGCGATGCCAATGTCGGTCATTGAAACGAGGATGCGCGAAATGCCCTCAACGATAGTCGTGTGAAAACCCATGGTCGAACAAAAAAAAGCAGTCGTTCTCCTCAGCGGTGGCCTGGATTCGTCGACAACGCTCGCTGTGGCTCAAAGTCAGGGCTTTGAGCTCTATGCCCTGTCCTTTCGCTATGGACAACGCCACGAGGCAGAGCTTGCCGCGGCTCGCGCGGTTGCCCAAGCTGCCGGTGTGCAAAGGCATGAGATCGCAACCATCGACCTGGCCTTGTTCGGCGGCTCAGCCCTCACCGCTGACATCGAGGTTCCGAAAGATCGCTCCGAAGCGGCCATCGCTAGCGGGATTCCCGTGACATACGTCCCTGCGCGAAACACCGTGTTTCTCTCGTATGCGCTCGCGTATGCCGAGGCGTTAGGGGCGTTTGACATCTTCATCGGCGTGAACGCGGTCGACTACAGCGGGTATCCGGATTGTCGCCCGGCGTTCATCGAGGCCTTCGAACGATTGGCCAATCTCGCGACCAAGGCCGGGGTCGAGGGCGGTGATTCGTTCAGAATTCACGCTCCGCTCCTGCATCTCACCAAGGGTGCGATTGTACGACGAGCTCACGAGTTGGGAGTGGATCTCAGCCTGACCAGGACCTGTTACGACCCTGATGAGCGCGGGGCTGCCTGTGGTCGCTGCGACGCGTGTGTCCTGCGATTGCGAGGATTCGCGCAGGCCGGCCTTGTCGATCCAGCCCCCTACCAACAGAAGCATTGAGGCGCATTCGCGAAAGAGTAACGCAGGAGGGCAGGTGTGTGGACGACCTTGGGGTCACTCATTTTCAAGGGTCATTGAGCGATGGCGGTGAACTCTCCGTCGAGGTTGTCGGTTTTGGTGGCGCCGAGCCAATGCCCGCTCTCCAATTGCCAGTCATCGAGGGCTTCGATCTCGCCCTTCAGCTTCAACCACCCGTCTTTCGAGGGCTTGTCGATCGTGGCGGTGTTGATGCCTTGGACCATGGTATTGACCGCCAGATTGCAGGCCTGCGCGACGAGGGGGCCGACGAGGGGAATGGGAATTGGAATCGCCACCTCGACATACGAGGCGAGAGCATTGCAGTCGATGATATTCAGCAGAGCGCCTGCGAGGTGCTGGTGGTTTCCCTTGGTCACGACCTGGACGAGTGTGTCCACGGCAAATTGGGACACTCCGGCTGCCAGATAGTCGACGTAGATTTCGTCGAACGCTAGGCTCTCGCACTGCATCGTGGCCCCGAACTCAGAGGGAGGAAGAGGGCCGATGGCAGGCAGGTTCTGCGGGGTTGTTTCATACGTCTGGCCTCTGTACTGTATCGAGATTTTGTCGAAGGTGATCTGCCCGCGATACATTTCGGCGCAGGTGGCGTCGAGGTTGACTGTGTGCTCGATCTTCACGTCTTTGAGAATGTCCTTGAGGTCGACGAGGGAAAGAATGAGATCGATTTGATAGTCCTTTAGGTTGTATCCGAGAAAGGTTCGAACGACCGCTGAAAGGATGCTCGACAGTCCTGGGAACAGGCCACCGCCGTTGAGGAGATCTCGCAGCCACTGCGTGGCGCCGAGCACCCCGCCGATGACCCCATCGCTCGCCGAGCTCAGATGCAGCGTGCTCGTGGCGGCAAAGGTCCCTCGCAGGTCGGCCTTGAATTCGCATTCCTCTTTTTCCACGCAGGTGCCGAAGTCGCAGAGTTGGCTTTCCGTGCAGCCCTCGCGAGCGGTGCAATCTTTGTCGACCGGAGAGCACTTTTTTGACCAGCAGATTCCCTTGGGCGGACATCGACACTCGAATCCAGCCGCGCAATCGTTGTTGTTGCCGCAGCTATCCCCGAAATTGACGCAGCGGAAGTTCGCGCAATGTTCACCTTCCTTCTCGCACAACACGTCGATGCCGTCGCAGTAACCATCATAGGGACCCGGCGCGGTGCAGATTTCATGAAAGCAGTGCAGGGGCGCAAGGCAATCGGCGGACGCCTTGCAGGGCTCGCCGACGTTGGCGCCATCTCCTCCCACTGCTGGTGGCGATACGAAGTCTGGAGAGAAGCAGGACTGAAGGTCTGGAACGCTGTTCGAGTCCGTGCCGTAATGTGGTGACGTACCGTCTGAATGATCGTCCCAGGTGTTCGTGTCCGAGTGGGACAGGAATTCCGTGCCGCAACCTGCACAGGCCAGAAATGCGGAAAGGGCCAGGAATTTGAGATGTGTAAGACCCTTGGTTTTCATCGAAGCGCTCCTTTTCGATTTCGGTCCTCATGGCCCATCGGATGGGCCCAGCGAAGGTGTCGAGCAACTCATCGCCGTCCAAAAGGAGAGATGGTCGGAAGGCAAGAATTTTCCTTTTTTTTGCAAAGAATCAGGCTGGCTGGTTCAAAAAAGTGGCAATTGCGGAAAAAAAGAAATCGACGGCCTCATGGCGAGGGCAGACGTCGAGCTTGATATTTGGCATATGCTCAAAAAATGACCTGGACAGATATGAGCATATGCTCAATAACAGGGTCATGGGACGACTTCCTTGTTGCCGAAAGCAGGAGCCATGCCCTTGTCCCAAGCGCCATACCAAGGCCCCATGCTGCGCGGCCTTGCTCAACTAGAAAGACAGGAGTCACCAACATGAGAGTTTGCATTCCCGTTGAACAGGATCTTGGGCTCGCGAGTCCTTTGTGCCCGCATTTCGGTGGCGCGCCACTGCTCCTCGTGGTGGACACGGAAACTGGTCAGTGTCAGCCGCTCGTCAACAAGTCTTCTGGCCACGGTATGTGCGGCGCCGTCACGGTGCTGCAATCCGCCTCCGTGGAGGCATTGATCGTTGGCGGCATCGGCGCGGGCGCCATTGCGAAGCTCGCGGCCATTGACATCAAGGTCTACGCAACGACCTGCGCCACGGTCGACGAAGCCCTCGCGGCTCTCGAGCGGAGCGAGCTCAAGAGAGTGGACGCAAGCCAGGCCTGTGGGCAACACGGCCACGGTCATGACCACGGCTGCGGACACTGATAGAAACGGAAGAACAAGCGACATGACAAAGAACCACGAAAAACTCGGTGTCTTTTCTCGCATGGTCCACGCTGGCGCGTTCGACGATCCGCTCGGCGCGGTGAATGTCCCCATTTACCAAAGCTCCACGTTCGCGTTTCGCAGCGCTGATCACGGCGCGGCCCTGTTCGACGGTAAAGAGGAAGGCTACATCTACACGCGGATCGGCAACCCCACGATTCGCTGCTTCGAAAACTGCGTTGCATCCCTAGAGAATGGCGCCCGCGGCATTGCCACGAGCTCGGGGCTGGGAGCCGTGACCACGGTCTATCTGGCACTGCTCGGGCAAGGCGAGCACCTCGTCAGCACGGCGTCGGTCTACGGTCCTTCCCGGAGCGTCGTGGAAAAGCATTTGTCCCGTTTTGGCGTGAAGGCCACCTTCGTCGACACCTCGAACCTCCATGAGCTGGAGGCCGCCATTACGCCCAACACCCGGCTCGTTTACGTGGAGTCCCCTTCCAACCCATCGATGCAGGTCACGGACATCGCCGCTGCCGCGCGCATCGCCCACGACAGGGGTTGCCTTTTGGCCGTGGACAACACCTTTGCCAGCCCCTATCTGCAACGCCCTCTGGACCTCGGCGCCGACATCAGCCTTCATTCTGTGACCAAGTTCCTCAACGGACACGCTGACGTCGTGGGCGGAATGATCGTCACCAAGGATCTCGAGCTGCACGCCAAGCTGCGCAGCGTGATGGTGGCGTTCGGATGCAACATGGATCCGCACCAAGCCTATCTCGCTCTGCGCGGCGTCAAGACCCTGGGGTTGCGCATCGATCGCGCCCAGCAATCGGCCATGACCGTCGCCACTTGGCTCGAGGCTCACCCCAAGGTCGAATGGGTGCGCTACGTGGGTCTGCCATCCCATCCACAACACCAACTCGCGAGTAAGCAAATGCTCGGCTTCGGCTCGATGATCAGCTTCGAGCTTCGAGGTGGTCTCAACGCCGGCAAGAAGGTCATGGATAGTGTTCAGCTCGCCACCTTGGCCGTATCCCTCGGCGGTGTGGAGTCGCTCATCGAGCACCCAGCCTCCATGACCCACGCCGGTATGTCTCGCGAGAACAGATTGGCAGCTGGCATCACCGACGGGCTCGTTCGATATTCCGTGGGCATCGAAAATGTCGAGGACATCATCGCGGATCTGAACCAAGCCCTCGACAAAGCCTGACGCAACGAGGACACGGCGATGCACCTTCCCGACAACGAAACGAACGGGCGACAAGCCGCGCTCGAACGTCACCGGCACGAGGAACACGCCAAGTGTTTCGTCTGTGGACCGCGCAACTCCCTGGGGTTGCAGCTCGAGTTCACTGTGTGCAGGGATGGCTCTGTGGAAGCATTTTTTGCCTGTCCCAACGTGCTCAGCGGCTACGAGGGGACGCTGCACGGAGGAGTGATTTGCACGCTCCTCGACAGCGCCATGGCGAATGTGCTGTTCTCGCGGGACTTGGCAGGCGTCACTGGAGAGCTGAAGGTGCGCTTTCTTCATCCGGTCGAGACCAGCAAGCCCGTTACCGTGCGCGCCTGGCTTGTCGAGGATAGAGGGATGCTCATCGATCTCGCGGCCGAAATCACCCAAGGGCACAGGCTCGCGGCCCGGGCCACCGCCAAATTCGTCTCGATGTAGGCACGCGGGTCACCTGTACGCGTTTGCCTATCCACCAACGCTCGCCATGAAAGAAGATGTGTGAATGTTGGAAGCGACGTCTACAGCTCGAACTGCATGCCGGTGTGCAGCGCCTTGAGCCTTGGACCGAGCTCGGCCTGCAAGACCCCGACCGCTCGAGCGCCGGTGCAATGGCCGGTGTAGACCGTGCCGGTGACGCGCTGACGGAGAGCGCGTCCAACCGTTTGAACCTCGGGCGTTGGCGCCGAACGCGGCACGCCGAGATGGAAGCCGCCCACGACCGAGCTGATAGGCCGTCCGGGTTTGGGCAGGAGTGCGGCTTCGAGCATGTTCAAGACGCCGTTGTGGGCGCAACCAGTGAAAACCACCGCCCCGGCGTCGTGCTCCATGACAAGGACCAACTCGTGGCTCAGATCGTCTGGAAGAAAGCGCCCATCGCACTCGGCGAGCAGATGGCGATTGCCCGCTGGCAGACAGTGAATATGCGGGATCGCGGTCAGCGCGGTCACCGACGGGCACAGCTCGGTGTTGGCGTCGATCCAGCGGATGCGTTCCGCGTAGCGGCGGAGCACCTCGGCGTTTAGACCGATGTAACGCGTGACCAAGCCCGCTCGGTGCAGGACATTCGGCAATCCGGGCAAGGCGCTGCCGTAGAAGGGTCGTTCAGCGCCTCGACGCATAATCACGGGAGCGTGCTTATTCTGTTCGAAAAACGCCGCGAGCCCGCCTCCGTGGTCGAAATGGCCGTGAGACAGCACGAGCCAGTCGACGGCAGCGAGATCGATCCCAAGGGCGTTCGCGTTGCGCGCAAACAGGCCGCTCGAGCCCGTATCCAGCAACACGGTCGCTGCCTTGGCCTCGACGAGCAACGAGAGCCCGAACTCGGGCGCGACAGCGGTCAATGGCCCGCTCGTGTTTTCGACAAGGACCGTGACTCTCATGCGCAGCGCTCCACGGTAAAGAGAACCTCTGAAATTCCCCTCATGGTTTCCTCTGCTTGGGGCACCTTCGCGACCCCGCCGCCAGTGCTGTGGAGGACTGCCGGGGATTGGTTTGCCATCATGGTCAATCGCCGCAACCGCGTTTGCGGCGCCTTTTCGGACAGCAGGGCGATGCGGCGCTCCCGCCTGGCCCTGTTCCATGTGCAGCTGCTTCGAGACACCGCGGGCAGGTGGTCGAGGCGTCATTTTTTTCCGTGCAACGTGGGCAGACAAAGATGTCGCCCGTCGCACCGCGTCCTTGGCCGCCGACGATCTTCAGCGCTCTGCCAAAGACGATCATCTCAGCCAGCTTGCGGTGCGCCGACTCGACGATGCGGCTGAACGTCGGCCGAGAGATCCCCATCTGTTCCGCCGCCTGTTCCTGATAGAGCCCCTCGAGATCGGCGAGCCGAATCGCCTCGAACTCGTCGAGGGACAGCACCACCTCCTCCGACTTCTCTAGGGAAGGGCCGAGCGGCTCAAAGCACACCGCGACGGGCTTACCCGTGATGCGACGACAACAGGGCGGTCTAGTCAATGATCACCTCCAACGCGATCATCGCGGTATCGGCCTCGCGGTCAAGCCGGAGGGCCCACGTCGCCCACCGCTTCCCAGTCGATGGCCAGCTCTGGACACGCAATGACGCAGCGACCACAGCCGTCGCAGCGCTCGCGACAGACGATGAGCTTCGCCGGCTTGCACGGCGCGATCATCGAACGGCAGTACTGCACGCACTTGGCGCAACTGAAGCTCGTGGGCTCCTCGATGGCGCGATTGGGGCAGGCGTCGATGCAGGCCCGACACATCGAGCACCGGCTCATTTCAATCACGGGATATCGCAGGGGGGCTTGGTTGTTGTCTGTCATCGAATGCTCTTGGTCATCACAACCACATGATGAAAAAAGCCATGTGCGCGTGCCAGGAGGCTCAGGCCAGCCTGGCAAAGCTCCTGCTCCGCCAACTCAATGGTGGTGGTCGTCCGCGGATGCTCGCGTCCCTCCTCACGGTGAATGCGGGCCACGAGCTCGAAGCCCTCCTCGTCAAAATCGGCGACGATGATCCTTCCGCTCGGTCTGACAAGGCGAGCCATCTCCCGAAAGATCGGACGAGGCTCTTCGATGTGGTGCAGCACGTTCATCATCGCGACGCAGCCGAAGTATCCGTCGGGATAGGGGACAAAGACCGCGTCTCTAGGAAGGAACTCCACGAGGTGCGCCACTTTCGCTTCTGCCGCGAATTGCGCTGCCACAGACTGGGCCTGCGCATCGGGATCCACGGACACGACCGAGAGGTCCGCACGCGCTAGCGCGACGGCGAGCAAACCTTGCCCAGTGCCTACGTCCAAAGCCGGGCCGAACAGTCCGCCCGCGGTTCTGACGATGAATCGCGCCGCCTCCTTGCGATCGTAGCCTTCGCGAAGAAACCGCGCGTTCATCGCTTCAAAATGCTTGTAATCCATGTTCGTCATCGCGTTCTCGCTCGTTTGCGCTCAAAAAGAGCCGCGGAAAATGCCCCTCGGCTGCTTTCGCGGGATGCCTCGCTCCAAGCTTTCGCGAGGCGCACCCGCTGCGCGCCGGGGTCATTTTCGTCCTCATTGGTGGTCGCCACTACGCGCTGTCCCTGCAATATGGTCATATGCTCAAAATAGTCAAGGATTCGGATGGGCGGAAAAAATGCTCCCAACCTCTGCCCAAGGCCCCTGGCCTTCCGCACGACCTCCGCCCTTGGCTACGCTTGACGGCTGGCCGAGGTTTCCCCCTATTTTCATCGGCGCTCATGAAAGAAATGAGGGGACCCCCAGCGTCATTGGATTTTGCAACCTGCTCGTGATGAGGCCCCACAAAACAGTGCTACACAGGGGTTGTATTACCTTTTTCAGATACGTAATATCCCGCGCATGTTGCGGCGCGCTCTCATCTTCGTTCTCGGACTGGTCAGTGGGTGGCTACCCTCGTCTGCCGCTGCCGAAGGCACAGAAGACGCGCAGCCACCTGCCCCAACCGAAACAGCGGAAGAAGACTGGTTCGAGGGGGAGCTCGACAATTCCATCTATGAGGCCCGGGTCGTAGAACAACGGCCCGTGCTGAGCGCGGGCGCCTCGAACATCAGCGCGGCAGAGATCGCGCGCAGCCTTCCCACCTCAGGCAGCGACGCGCTGCGCCTCGTACCGGGCCTGCGGATTGTGCAGCACAGCGCCGAGGGCAAGGGACATCAGCTCTTCCTGCGCGGTTTCGACGCAGTGCACGGATCGGACGTCGAGGTGCTGCTCGGAGATGTCCCGCTCAACGAGCGCTTGAACGTGCACGGCAACGGCTACTTGGATCTCTACGGCATTATCCCCGAGGTGGTCAGCGAGCTGCGCGTGCACAAAGGCCCCTTTCTGCCGTGGCAAGGCGCCTATGCCACCGCCGGAAGCGCCGTTTTCGAGCTCGGCGTGGGGCCGCAGTTGCGGCCCGGTTTGATGCGCACCGAGGTCAGTCAAAGGGGGCGACTGCGCGCGGTCGTTCTCGCCGCGCCGAGCGGCCTTCCGGACGAGGTGTTCCTCGCCTCCGAGGCGGTCTACGACGCGGGTTTCGCGGCAGACAGGGAGGCGAAACGGGGCGCGCTCCTGGCTTCCTACCGCTCCCCCTCCTTTGCCGGTTTCGAGCTATCGACCCTGCTCTCGGCCCAGGCCGCGGCCTGGGAATCGCCCGGCGTGCTGCGGTTTGATGGCATTTCTGAACATGGCTTCTACGGCACGTACGACACGGGAGGCGGCGGCTCATCCGAGCGGCTGCTCGCGCGCATCGGCTTAGCTCGCGAGCACGAAGGGACCAGGCTCGACCTTTCCGTCCACGGCGCGCTCCGCCGATTCGAGCTCGAGGACAACTACACGGGGTTTCTGCTCTACGAGGACCAGGGCGATGCCAAGCGCCAACTCGAGCATGCACGCATGCTCGGCGCTAGCACCGCCCTCGAGCAGCGCATCAAGCGTCTTTCGAGCGCGCTTTTCGCCAAGCTCGGCTGGCAGCTCGACGCAGGCGACGAGCGGGAAGCGCAGGTAGGAACAAGTGGCGCGGCCTGGCAAACGAACCGGCGGCTCGGCGCGCGCATCCACTCGCTCTTTGCCTACGCCGGTTTGCGAATGAGCCCGTGGCGCTGGTTGGCGATGTTGGCATCGCTCCGGGGCGATCTGTTCATCTACAGCGCAGAGAATCACGTCCTCGACCGAAAGGCGCAAAAAAACCTCGGCGCCTTGTCGCCGCGCGTGGCGTTGTCGTTCCCGGTGCACCGCGCACTGACCCTGTTCGTCGATTACGGCCGCGGGTTCAGGCCACCGGAGGCGCGGTCGATCACGGCTTTTCGTCCAGGGACCGTCGAGGACGAGGAGCTCTCGCAGTACCGAGGCGGTCAGCCAACGGTCAACGTAGCAGACGCGATCGAAGCCGGACTGCGCGCCACACCTGCGCCCTGGCTCTCACTGGGAACCACTTTTTTCGCGACCTGGATGGATCGCGAGGTGGCGTTCGACCATGTGAGCAACACCAACCTCGAGCTCTTTGGCTCGCGGCGCACCGGCGCCGAGATGGATCTCCGGGTCGCGCCAACCCCTTGGCTGGCGTTTGGCGCAGACGCCACCTTCGTCGATGCGCGATTCGAGCACTCGGCTCACCGCATCCCAGGAACATCTTCGTGGCTCGGGCGCGCCACCGCAACGCTCGGGCGAGACAGGGGACCGCACGGAGAAGCCGAGCTCACCTTTGTCACCACGCGGTACCTGGCCCACGGCGCCTCCGCCTCCGGCTATGCGCTGCTCGACCTTTGCGCCGGATGGCGACTCGAGCACTTCGACGCGTCCGTGCTCGTCGATAACGCCCTCGACGCAAAGGTCATGGATGGCGTCTACCACTACGCTTCGCGGTTCGACCTCAACGGACCGCGCAGCGCCATCCCTGTCATCCATTACACCGCGGCCGCGCCAGTGACGGCGCGGTTCGTCTTCACGGCCTTCTTTTGACGAAAGGTTTGAAACCGATGTGGAAAAAGTCTCTGATGCTCACCGTGCTCCTCGTCTTCGTCTCACTCGCCCTCGGCGTCTGCGATCCCGAGGCGACAGAGCCCTCTCCCGTTTCGTTGCCCGTTGTGGCGGACAACACCCATATCGAACCCTGCACCAACGCGCAGGGTTGGACCATTACGGTCACCGCGCTGCGCGTGGCGCTCGAAAACTTGGAGCTCACGATTGAAGGCGAGACCCATGCCTCACTGCGCGAGCACCTCCGGGAGCTCGCGGTCCCCACTGCCCATGCACACCCCGGCCACTACGCTGGCGGGGAAGTGACCGGCGAGCTCCCGGGAAAGCTGCTCATCGATTTCATGGGTGGCCATGGCGAGTCGCTCGGCGCCGCGTCGCTCCTCCCTGGCAACTACAACGGCATGAACCTTTACTTGCGGACAGCGACCGCCGCGGACGGGCTCACCGCGGACGATCCCCTGGTCGGTCACACCGCGGTCATCGCCGGAACCGCGGAAAAGAGCGGAACCGTGGTTCAGTTCGAGGCGCTGCTCGACGTGAACGAGGGGACACAAGTCGTCGGAGGACCCTTCGCGCTGGCCGTCGATGCGCAGACCTCTGCCAAGCTCGGTCTGGCTCTTTTCACCATCGACCCGTCCGAGAAGGACACCCTGTTCGACGGGCTCGACTTCGGCGAGCTCGACAGCGACGGCGACGGCGCTGTGTCCATCGCGGCGGGCCAGACGGCGCACAACCTGCTCATGAAGACCTTCATTCGTCACGACCATTGGGGCGTGACCGTGCAGTGACCCGCTCAGCAAAGGGCGCATAAAAGGAGACGAAAAGATGATGAGAAGAATGAAAAACCTTGGAGTCGCGATGATGATGGCCTCCTGTCTCGTGAGCACGGCGTGCGGCGATGACTCGGAGGCCGGGGAGGGCGCCCTCGGCGTCGAGATCTGGGGCGAGGAGTTCATCGAGACCGGCATCCCGGCGAGCGAGTTCGCCGATGGCTGGGGCGTAACGTTCGACAAATTCTTGGTCAACGTCGGTGAGATCTCCGTCGCCGAGGATGGAGCTGCGCCGGCGTTCGAGGACGCCGCGATGCGCGTCTTCGATCTCGCAGCGGCCAGCGGTCCTGTGGCGATCGGCTCGGAGACGGCGCCGGCCGGGACCTACGACCACACGGCGTATGTGATTGCGCCGACGAGCACCACGTCGGTTGTGGGCAATGCGTCCGGGGAAGACCTGCAGCTCATGCAGGGCTCGGAATACTCTGTCTACGTCGAAGGCGCAGCGACGAACGGAACGGAGACGGTGACCTTTGCCTGGGGGTTTGCAAAGCGCACGGACTACGGCCCCTGTCACTCGACCGGCGTGCTCGAAGCCGACGGCAGCGTGAAGGTCCAGCTCACGATCCACGGCGACCACCTGTTCTACGACGACGCGGTGAGTGAGACACCAGTGCTGCGGTTCGCGGATATCGCCGCGGCGGACACGGACAGCGATGGCGCCGTGACCCAATCCGAGCTCGAAGCGTACGACATCACGGCGCTGCCCAATTACGGCGTCGGCAGTTACGACATCGACAACCTCTGGGCGTTCATCGAACACATGACCTCGACCCTCGGGCACATCGACGGCGAGGGACACTGCGAATTCTGAGCCTTTCGGGGACGCTCTGCGCGGGGTCTGCGCTGTTGACAGTAACGAACATATGTCAATAAATGTTGGCGAAGATCGCCTATGCACCAATAGGTCCCGCGCAGGGCGGTGTCGCTCGAGAGACCAGAAAGGCTCACCACGTGGAAGATGCCGTTGAGCGCAAACACAACGATGCCAGCGCCAAACAGGGAGGAAGCTCTTACGATGTGCTCGCCGATGGCAGCCTCGTCCTCTCGCTCGACGGGGCCTGCATCCAAACGGCGGTCCAGCGCGCCCATCGGGAGCTCACCGTGGCGCTGCTCGAGGGGCGAGCAACGATCGCGACGGCTGGCGCGCTCATCGACCTGCTGGCGCAATTCCTCGGCACTCAAAACTTTCCCGCGCTCCGCGCCGAGCATCCAGAGTTGACTGGGCAGCGGTGTTGCCGCGTACGGATCTTCCGCAATGACGACGTCGTGCGCTGGAAGGTCGTGACACCAAGATGACTGAGCGCCGCAAGCCACCCATCGATCCGCGTCTCCCCGAGATCGCGACCGACTCGATCCTCGAGAGTATCTCCGATGGCGTTTTCACAGTGGATGGGCAGTGGCGCGTCTCCTCATTCAACCGGGCTGCCGAACAGATCACGGGTGTTCCCCGCGAGGATGCCATCGGCCGGCGCTGCTCCGATGTGTTTCGCGCCAGCATGTGCGAGACCGAGTGCGCTCTCCGCCACACCATGGAGACCGGCGCGACTGTCGTGAATAAGACGACTTTCATCATCAACGCGGCGGGAACGCGCATCCCGATCAGCGTCTCCACAGCCCTGCTCCGCGATGCGCACGGAGCCGTTGTGGGAGGCGCCGAGACGTTTCGCGATTTGAGCCTCATCGAGGAGCTGCGCAAGGAGATCCGCGGACGCTATCAGGTGGGCGACATCTTCAGCCGCAGCGCGTCCATGCGCCGGTTGCTCGAGGTGCTGCCGCGCATCGCCGAAAGCGAGAGCACGATCCTGCTCCAGGGTGAGACGGGCACGGGCAAGGAGCTCGTGGCTCGGGCCATCCACGGGCTCAGCCCCCGGCGCGAGGGTCCCTTCGTGGCGGTCAACTGCGGCGCGCTCCCGGACACGCTCCTCGAATCCGAGCTGTTCGGCTACAAGGCCGGCGCCTTCACCGGGGCGAACAAGGACAAGCTCGGACGCTTCGCGCTGGCGCGCGGCGGCACTTTGTTTCTCGATGAAATCGGCGAGGTGAGCCCAGCCCTGCAGGTCCGCCTTCTGCGTGTGCTCCAGGAAAAACAGTACGAGCCCCTCGGCGCCACGCGCACGGAGGAAGCGAACGTGCGGATCGTCACGGCGACCAATCGCGACCTCGCCCAGCAAGTCGAGAGCGGCGCGTTTAGACAAGACCTCTACTACCGCATCAAGGTCATGAAGCTCGAGCTGCCGCCCTTGCGCCATCGCCGGGAGGACATCCCGCTGCTCGTCCAGCACTTCATCACGGTCTTCAACGCCGTTCAGAACAAACGCGTGACCGGGGTGAGCCCAGAAGTCCTAGGCGTGCTGACAGCGCATGACTATCCCGGCAACGTCAGGGAGCTGCAGAACATGATCGAGCACGCCTTTGTGCTGCTCCACGAAGGGCAAATCGAGCTCGACCATCTACCGTCGGACGTGGTGCCTGCGTTGCGCAAGGGCACGGGACACTTCGAGTTGGCTGAGTCCATTTCCGCGGCCGAGGCCCAGGCCATCCGCGAGACACTGGAGCGGTGTGGCGGCAACCGCCTCGAAGCGGCAAAGGCCCTCGGCATGCACAAGAGCACGCTGTTTCGCAAAGTGAGGCGCCTCGGACTCGAGCTGCCGCAGCAGGACGGAAGAACGAGGCGCTCGCCTCGGGCAAAGGAGACCCCATGACGGACAAAGCGTTTCAAGATTACTACTCCAAGGGCGTGGCCGTGTGCTACGGCTGTGGCTACGACAACGAGCAGGGTCTACAGATCAAGAGCCACTGGGACGGAGAGACCAGCGTGTGCCGCTTCACGCCTCGCCCTTACCACACGGCCATCAAGGGCTTCGTGTACGGCGGGCTGCTCGCCTCGCTCATCGACTGCCACGGCACAGGCACGGCAGCGGCTGCGGCCTACCGGGCCGAGGGACGCGAGATGAGCTCCGAGCCGGAGCTGCGGTACGTCACGGGCTCCCTCAAGGTGGATTTTTTGCGTCCCACCCCCATGGGCGTAGAGCTCGAGCTGCGAGGGCGAACGGTGGAGATCAAGGGGCGCAAGGTCGTGGTCGCGATAGAGGTCATCGCGGCTGGAGAGGTCACGGTCCGCGGCGAGGTCGTGGCCGTGCAAATGCCCAGGAGCATGGGGAACATATGAAGGTAGCGTTGAGGCGACTGCATCGAGCTTTTGAGTCGCACCGATGCGCCTCCGTGGCTTCTCAGCAACAGTGACGCAAATCACGCAATCCAAGTATTGCTAGTGTTTATGCTTCAATAACGGCGCTTGGCGCTCTTGGCTCGATTCCTGCTCTTCTCCTCACCAGCAGGAGGAGGTCGCTACGCCATGAGAGTCGCCCTGACGGTTTGGGATGGACGCATCTCTCCAGTCTTCGATGTCTGCCGGGAGGCGCTGATCGTCAGCGTCGAGAAGGGTGTCGTGGTGGCGCTATCCCGCGAAATCGTCGATCCCGTGAACGCCCTCCTCAAAATCCAGCGCCTCGTAGAGCTCGAGGTCGAGACGCTGATCTGCGGGGCGATCTCCGAACCGCTGCACCGAGAGCTGACCTCTCGTGGCGTGCGTGTCGTCGGGTTCGTGGCTGGAGAGATCGAGGCGGTCATGAAGGCCTTTGTCGCCGGCAGGTTGCCGGCCCCCGAGCTTTCGATGCCTGGGTGTTGCACAAGACAGCGGCGGTTTCACGGCGGCCGAGAGCTGAGCGCGGGCCGTGCTCGCGGTCAGGGATGGCGGCGCAAGGGCCGCTAGTCGCACAACGCGTTTTTCGAACGAACGCAAGGAGGTTTCAAATGCCAGGAAGAAACAAAATGGGTCCCAACGGACAAGGGCCAATGACGGGTCGCGGGCTGGGCCCGTGCGGCCAGAACCAGGCACAGGGAGGTCCGGGCTTCGACATGGGACGAGGTGGAGGGGGCAGAGGCTGGCGCAACCGTCATGGGCTGCGCGCGACAGGCCTGACCTTTTGGCAGCGTGCCGAGATGGGATGGCCCGAGCCCAGCACCAACACCGTTGCCACACAGCCCGAACAGCCCGAGGTGGCCACAGCGCTCGCGCAGCAGGTCGTCGAGCTCGAGACAATGATTAACGACCTCAAAGAGAGAATCAAGCAGCTCGAGGGCCCGCCAGTCGACAACTCATCCTCGATGAAAAAGGACGACCAATGAAAATCGCAGTCACAGCCACAGGGCCGTCGCTAGAAGCGACAATGGATCCACGCTTTGGCCGCTGCGCGTATTTCGTCATCGTCGAGACAGACACCATGGTTTTCGAAGCGATGGAAAACGCCGGGGGTTCCCTCGGCGGTGGGGCGGGCATTCAAGCTGGGCGCTTTCTGGCGCAAAAGGGGGTTCAGGCGGTGTTGACCGGCAACTGCGGCCCCAACGCCCATGAAACCCTCGGAGCTGCCGGCATCTCGGTGTACACCGGCTGCAGCGGCACTGTTGCCGAGGCGGTGAAGGTTTTCAAGGCAGGGGGGCAGAGTGCCGCCGGGGCGCCCAACGTCGCGAGCCATGCCGGCCTAAACAAAGGAAAATAATGTCCCCGATTCGCATCGCCATCGCCAGCGGCAAGGGGGGCACGGGCAAGACGACCATCGCGACGAACCTAGCGGTTGCGTTGGCGCAAGCGGGCACGCAGGTCGCCTACGTAGATTGCGACGTCGAGGAGCCCAACGGACACATCTTCCTCAAGCCGACCATAGAGGAACAACGCGAGGTGTCGATTCCGGTGCCCGAGATCGACCCTGCGCTCTGCACCTTGTGTGGCGCCTGCGGCGAGGCGTGCCGGTTTTCGGCGATTGTCACGCTGCCCAAGCAGGTCTTGACCTTTCCGAAGCTCTGCCACGGTTGCGGCGGCTGCACCCTCGCCTGTCCCACGAACGCGATCCGCGAGGCGCCAAGAGCCACCGGTGTGGTCGAGCTGGGCGTCGCGGGTCCTGTCCGCTTCTTACAAGGTCGCTTGAACATCGGCGAGGCCATGTCACCGCCGGCGATCCGTCTCGCCATCGAGTCCGCGCCCACGGACTGCACCCTTGTGCTCGATGCGCCACCAGGGACATCGTGTCCCGTGATCGAGGTGGTCAAATCCGCCGACGTGGTGCTTCTCGTCACAGAGCCCACACCCTTTGGCCTCAATGATTTAAAGCTCGCCGTCGAGACGATACGCGAGATAGGCTTGCCGTTTGGCGTGGCTGTGAACCGCGCCGGGATCGGCGACCGCGCGGTCTTCGACTACTGCGCCGAGGAGCGGATCCCTGTGCTGCTCGAGCTCGCCAACGATCGAGAAATCGCCGAGGTTTACTCCCGCGGTGAGCTGCTGGTCACCGCGTTGCCCCGGCTCAAACCGCTCTTCCTCGCGCTCCATGAGCAACTCCAAGCGCTCGCCAAAACAGTCGCGAAGCGGCGCGGCACTCCCCGCAGTAGAGCGCCACTTCCGAGCGAAAAGCGTCACCGCAGCTCTTCTCAAACGTCCCTTGAAGGGTCGAAACACACCGCGCGAGAGCTCGTCGTGATTAGTGGCAAGGGCGGCACTGGCAAGACCAGCATCGTCGCTTCGCTTTATGCCCTCGCTGCGCACGCTGTCGTAGCCGACTGCGATGTCGACGCCGCTGACCTGCACCTCATCCTTCATCCAACGGTTCGTCATCGCTGGCCTTTCTCAGGAGGTAAGAAGGCGGTCATCGACGCGGCGCGCTGTATCGGGTGTGGCTCCTGTGCCGAGCACTGCCGCTTTGGCGCCGTTCGATGGGCAGCGGACAAAACCAATCTGCGTGCCGAGGTCGAATTCATCGCCTGCGAGGGCTGCGGTGTTTGCGTCGATATTTGCCCACAACAGGCCATCTCCCTGGTGGAGACGGTCAGTGGCGAGCTTTTTATTTCCGATACACGGCACGGACCCATGTCCCACGCCCGGCTCGACCCAGCGCAAGGCAACAGCGGTAAGCTGGTCTCGCTGGTGCGCCAAGAGGCAAAGGCCCTGAGTGACGCCCACCATTGCGAGCTGCTTTTCTGTGACGGCTCGCCTGGCATTGGCTGCCCGGTCATTGCGTCGATCGCTGGTGCAGACAGGGTGCTCGTGGTCACTGAGCCCACTTTGTCTGGCTTACACGATTTCGAGCGCGTCGCGCTGCTGTGCCAGGGGTTCAACATCAAGACCGGGCTGTGTATCAACAAGGCGGATATCAACCCCGTGGTCTCAGGCCGGATCGAAGCCGCGGCCGCTGCACTGGGGATCCCCATGCTGGGGAGCATTTGCTATGATGAATCCATAACCACGGCCCAGGTGAAGCAACGAGCCGTGGTGGAAAACGGCGACAGCCCTGCCGCCAAAGACCTACGCGCGCTGTGGCAGCGCGTGTGCGATTGGATGGAGGTTACCCCAAGTGACAAATGAAAAGACATGTCAGTCCTGCGGAGACGCCCAGTGCTCGGCGCACGCGAAGCAGCCTGGCGAACGCGATGAAGAGTTCATGGATCGACAGGCGCTCCAGTCTCGCATGTGCAAAATCAAGCACAAGGTCTTGGTGCTCTCCGGCAAGGGCGGCGTCGGCAAGAGCACCGTGGCGGTCAATCTCGCCACAGCCTTGGCGATGGCGGGCAAGAGCGTCGGCATCCTCGACGTCGATATTCACGGGCCCAGCGTACCCAAGCTCCTCCACCTGGAAAACGCGCGGATCGAAGGACGCGAGGACACCCTTTTCCCGGTGAAAATGACCGTTGGAAAAGGCGTGCTCAGCGTGATGTCGATCGGGTTCCTCCTGCGTGACCGGGATGACGCTGTCATTTGGCGTGGACCTCGGAAACACGGGGTCATCAAGCAATTTTTGAAAGATGTCGAGTGGGGCGAGCTGGACTACCTCATCGTCGACTCTCCGCCTGGCACAGGCGACGAGCCCCTGGCCGTGGCGCAGCTCATCGAGAGAGCGGACGGCGCTGTCGTCGTCACCACGCCCCAAGAGATATCGGTGCAGGACGTGCGCAGATGCGTCGCCTTCTGCCGCCAAGTCGAGCTCAAGGTGATCGGCGTGGTCGAGAACATGAGCGGCTTCACATGCCCGAAGTGCGGCGAGCTGGTCAGCATTTTTGGCGCTGACGGCGGTCGAACGATGGCAAAGGAAATGGGGGTCCCGTATCTGGGAGCCATTCCCATCGAGCCCGCGATTGTCGTGTCCGGCGATAGTGGAATGCCCATCGTGCAAGCCAAACCAGACTCTGCAACGGCTCAGGCTTTTGCTCAGATTGTAAGGTGCCTCGCAACCAACGGGGTGGACAGAACCGGCTGAAACTTAAAAGGGCAGAGACAAGAAAATGGCATGTGTCCCAACTCCCCTTTCCCCTGATGGGCCTTTCACCAACGCAACGGCGCCTCGCCTCTGGGCCGCGCTGATCGTCACCTCGTTGATGGCTGTAGCGTCGAGTTGCATGGATCAGCGCTGCTATGAACAGGCCGACTGCCCCGCGCCCAAGATCTGCGGACCGACGGGACGCTGCGCCTTCGAATGCTCTACCGCAAGCGACTGCGCTACGGGCTTTTCCTGCACAGGACATGTCTGCACGCCGAGCTCGGCGGAGAAGATCACCTGTCCGTCCGACATGGTCGCGGTGTCCAACCTCTTTTGCATCGATCGATTCGAGGCGTCCCGCCTGGACGCGAGCGCGAGCGAGCCGGGAATAGTGGGCTCTCTCGCCAGAAGCGCCGCTGGTGTGCTGCCGTGGCAGGTGGAGAGCAACTCCGTTGCCCAAGGAGCATGCCGCGCTTGCGGCAAGCGGTTGTGCCTGCCCGAGGAATGGCAGTTGGCCTGCAACGGCCCAGAGCACACCGTATACGCCTATGGCGACATGTACGATCCGGCGATTTGCAACGGCATCGACACCTACGGCAGAGATTCCTTTCACCTCGAGCCGACAGGGACCTTCCCTCATTGCACCAACGAATGGGGCGCCTACGACCTCAACGGCAATCTGTGGGAGCATGTGTCTGGCGGGAGCGATCAAACCATTCGAGGCGGCGCTTATAATTGCTCGAACTCCGCCGCGCTGCACCGCTGCGACTACGTGCCAGGCTCGTGGACGCCGTCGGCGCGCGGTTTTCGCTGCTGTCTCACCCCCGAGGCGTCGGACGGCGGCACGGAGACGAGCTGGAAAGACACGTCCAGCGCGACCCCGACCGCCAGCGCCAACGACAGCACGACATCGTCCGTGGATAGCGGATGTTTGGACAACACGAGCTCAGACCCCGAAGCGAGCGCCACCGACACAGACGCTAGCGCCAGCGCCAACGACACAGAATCCATGACAGCCACAAATAGCGAAAGCCACAGCGGACCAGACACTGGGACCGCCAGCGACACGGGTGCAGAATCCGACACGGAAACCGGTTCAGACTCCGGTGCGGGCACCGGCTGCCCCTTCGACATGACCCTGATCGACTCTTTTTGCTTCGACCTTTTCGAGGCCTCGCGCAGCGACGCGACCTCGACCGCGCAAGGCACCTCGACCATAGCGTCGACGCGGGCCGGAGTGCTCCCGTGGTTCTCGGTGACTCTCGCCGTGGCGCGCGCGGCTTGCGCCTCCATGGACAAGCGCCTGTGTCGTCCCGAGGAGTGGCGGTCCGCGTGCGGCGGTCCCCTCGACGCGGCCTACGTCTACGGCGACATGTACGATCCCACGGTCTGTAACGGCATCGACACCTTCTGCTATTGCGACGCCGCCTCCTGCGCTGCGCTCGAGCTCTGTCCTTACCCCCACTGCTACAACCAACCCTCATTGGCCGAAAGCGGCGGTCCCTGTGGGGCGAGCTTTCACGTCGCGCCGACCGGAAGCTTCGAGGCCTGCCGCAGCGCCGAGGGCGCTTACGATGTAAATGGCAATGTCTGGGAGCTCGTGGACTCCACCGACGGGCTCGAGCACTTCCGCGGAGGGGCCTACAACTGCGGCGACTCCGAGGCTCTCCACCGCTGCGACTACGATGCGACCTGGAACCCCTCGGCAAGGGGCTTTCGTTGCTGCCGAGATCGGAGCCCGCGTTGAAATGGACCACGGCGATCGTCTTCTGTGCGCTCTGTGGCTGCGGCGACGGCAATGCGCATCCGGAATCCTTCGAAGATTCAGACGTCGAAACGTGTTCTCGACGGGTGCTGACGGCGGATGTCACGAATGCCCGGGATCTCGGCGGCTGGCCTGTTGCAGGCGGCGTTGTTGAGTGCAGCCGCATCCTCCGCGGTGGAGCTCTTGCGAAGCTGAGCGAAAAAGGGTGCCACGAGCTCGCGGAGCTCGGCGTGAACACCATCGTCGATCTTCGCGCCCAGGCGGTCCAGGAAACCACGCCCGACTCCGCGTGCGCAACGCAGAGCACCGTGCATATCCCTGTGCCAATGCCCAAGCTCTTGCCTGACACACCAGAAAACTACCTGGCGTTATTGAACGAGACCGAGGCCATCCGCGCCGTCTTTGCTGCACTGCGAGATGCCACCTCGTACCCCGTCTACCTGCACTGCGAGATCGGACGCGACCGCGCGAGCTTCATAACCGCACTGATTCTTCTCGCGCTCGGCGCAACGCAGCAGACCGTACTAGAGGAATTTATGCTTTCGAACGAGGCGGGGGTTGCCGTCAAAGCCGAGTGCCTAACCGCCGTGCTCGACGAAATCAACCGTCGTGGAGGAATCGAGGTCTTTCTTTCGGCCTCGGGCGTCGAACGCCCCACGATCGATGCCTTGCGGCGCAACGCTCTCGAAAAAGAAGAGGGTCAGTAAGGTGCGCGGTCGCTTCAATGACCAACGGCTCTACGCCCCTGATGGACCCGGCGGTGTGCTCCGATTGTCAGCGCTTTTGTTTTGGGCTTGGCCGTTGCTCGTGATTTCTTGCTTGCCCATCTCATCTGGCGCCCAGGTCCCTGCTCCTGTGCCGTTGTCGCCCACCGCCGCTCAGCGCGAAGCGCAAATCCTGCTGGACAGCGACAAGCCACGGGAGGCCATCGCGCTGCTGAAGGCGAGCCTCGAGCTGCATCGTGACGAGATGGCGCTTCACTTTCTGCTCGCGCGCGCCTACCTCAGGGATGGCAACGACTTTTGGGCGCTGCGAACACTGACCACCCTCCTCCAGCTCCATCCGGAAGACTGCGAGCCGCTGCTCTGGATGGCGTGGATCGAGCTGAAGCAAGGCGCCGTCGAGCGGGCGCGAGAAAGCCTTTTCGCTGCCCATTGCTTAAGCGGAACACCGGCCGCGACCCGCAAGGCGCTTCTGCTCGCTTCGCTCGAGCAACAGGGCAATCAGCCCGAGTTGGCCCGCACACACCTGACGGACGCTCGCAAAATGGAGCGCATCTACAAGGAAGATCGCGCGGCGCTCGACCAGCTCACGGCTCACCTCGACCCCGGCTATGTGTGTCCATTTTCCGGCAAGCTCGATCTCGCCCTGGGCTGGGCCTCGAACGCCACGGCTGGTTCTCCGACCGATCCCGCCTCTGAGGACGCGGACACCGCCAGCCCGACAGGGCAGCTCAACCTGTGGCTGCGCCTCGTGGGGCCGACCGGAAGAACCTTAAGACCCAGCGTGGAGGTCGATGCCCGCGGCCTCGGGTATACCGCCGATGCTGGGCGGGATTTGGGTTACCTCTCGCTCGGAGCCCGACCGGGCATTCTCTTTGGCAATGCCTCACCCACCGCGCTCATCGCCTACCACTTTGACGCGCTCCTGCTGGCAGGTGGGGATCGTTACGAGCCTGGGCCGCTTTGGTTTCAAAGCGCCCACCGCGGAGAGGTCGAAGTGGCCCCCACATCCAACCTCTCTGTGTTCGGCGGCGCCGGACGCAGGCTCTTTCGCGAGCTCGGACGCAGTCGAATAGAGGTGGACGGCGGACTGGGGGGCAGTCTCCTCGTCCTCCAGCGACTCCGCCTCCTCGGCGCGCTGGCCGGCCGCTGGCATGGCGCCGACAAGGTTGCGTACGACCTCGCGGGCGGCTCAGCGCTCGCCGCTGCGGAGGTGCGCTTGCCGCGGGACTGGACTTTGCGCGCCGGGGCTCTCTACGGCCTCGACTGGTACTTTCGCTCTGCCGGCTTCTTCGACCCCCTGGCGCCCGCTACCAAGCGACGCGACTCTTTGCTCAGGCTCTCGGCGAGCGGCTTTGCACCGGCGCTTTTGGGGGTCAAGGCCGGCTTGACGTACGAGTACTCCGCTCGATTTTCGACCGCGCTACCCTATGAGTATCGCGACCACAGAATCCTCCTAAAGCTATCCGTGAGCTTTGCGGCAGACCCTTTTGCACCGAAGACCGTCTCGCCCGAAGG
>JALOQD010000231.1 GCA_025453525.1 Myxococcota bacterium | reverse complement strand
GCGAATCTGCTCGCACACGAGGTAGCCGTTCAGTCCTGGCAGCATGAGATCGAGGATGATGAGATCCGGGTGGATCTCGGCGGCCGCGCGCACGCCTTGTTCGCCAGTCCCCACGTTGGCCACCTCGTAGCCCTCGAACCCGAACGCGTCCTGAAGCCCAATGACGAGGTCTTGCTCGTCTTCAATGAGCAAAATCGTTTTGGGCTTGCGGGTCTCGGTTGCTTGAACCATCTCGCAGCGGACTTTACCAGAGAGGTCCTGACCGGTCCATGGTCGAGACGCGGTGGTTTCCATTGGTGGATTTTGCACGCGCGAGTACTGTAGCGCCCATGAGCGGGACAGGACGAATGAGTAAAGTCAGGCAGGTCGTGCTCGCCATCGGCGGGCTCGACCCCTCTGGTGGCGCCGGTCTTCTTTTGGATGCAGCCGCCATCCGCGCAGCAGGCGCCTATCCAGCGGCCGTGGCGACGGCCTTGACGGTTCAGAGCGCCGTTCGGTTCGAGGAGGCTCAGGCTGTGCGGCCTGCCCTGGTGAGGCGCAGCCTCGCGCTCGTCCTCGAGGACTTGCCGGTGCGCGGGGTGAAGCTCGGCGCGCTCATCAACGCGCAGGTGGTTGAGGCTGTGGCCGAGGCGCTGGGTTCCTCGAGGTGTCCATCCACGGTCGTGCTCGACCCTGTGTTGAAAAGCACCACTGGACGGACCCTTCTCGACGAAGCAGGCCAGCGCCTGTTGAAGGAGAAGCTGTTGCCTCTGGCAACCATCGTCACTCCCAATCGCTCAGAGCTCGAGCAGCTCACCTCTCGGTCGGTCCACGACGTCGAGAGTGCGGCGGACGCGGCTGGCGTGCTCCTGTCGTTCGGCTGCCAGGCCGTGCTGGTGAAAGGCGGTCACTTCGAAGGAGAAGTGGCGGCGGATTTACTTGTGCACAGAAGTGGTTTTCACGCGTTCGAAGGTCCGCGTCACAAGGTGGGAGAGGTGCGAGGGACTGGGTGCGCCCTGGCCTCGGCCATTGCCGCGTACTTGGTCCAGGGCATAGGCCTCGAAGCCGCAGTGCAAAGGGCCAAGGATCTTGTGGCAAATGGGCTGACCAACGCCTTTTCCTTTGGCCGAGGAGCCTCGGTTCTAGGGCTGCATTAGGAGACGGCCCCGCGCAGGGGCGCGTTGGCCTGCAGCCTGGCGGGCTCTTGCTTTTGGGAGATGGCCGAGGGTGCGATGACGCCGCTGCGGTGGCGGTTGCTCGCCTCAAAGCGAGTGACGATGGTCGCGGGTTGAATCCTGTCGCCGAACGTCTCGACCCGGGCGTCCCAGGCCGCCGCTGCGGCGTGGATAAAAAGGCCGGCGAGACGACGGGGTACGACCGGATCGCCCAGGGTCGTCTCGATGTCGATCTGCAGCGCTTGGGCGTGCAAGCGTTCGGTGTCGTTGACGGCGCGCCGGGCGATGTGGGGCAAGAGGAGGGAGTAGCTGCGAGCTCTTGCCAGGAGTTGGTCCCGCCGGGCCGCGAGACAGGGATCGTGTCCGACGAGATCTACGAGGCGGCGATAGCCGCGCCAGGAGGTCTCGGTCAGCCTGTAGATGGAGCTGCCGTTGACCTCGTAGTCTTGGCGGAAAGCGCGCTCCAGCCACTTTTCCGACTCGCCGCCTTTGAACTCGGGATGGCGGTAGGCGAGGTGCTTTTGTCCATGCCATTCCTCGAGTGGCAGATCGTGGCGGAGCAGTCCCCGCCGGGCGTGATCGAGATAGAGTCCGGTCACGGGCATGGGTGAAAGCAGCATGAATTGGACGAAGTCGGCGCCCAGCTGCACCAGGAAGTCGATCTCGGCTTGTATGTTTTGCTGCGTGTGATGCTCGGCGCACAGGATGCCTGAGGCCAACACACCGATGCCGCGATCGCGCAGGGACCGCACGAGCGCCGCGGGATCGCTGCCGGAGTTTTTGTCGTAGGAGGCGTGCGGGTTTGCAGACTCCACGCCTATCCAGACAAACGAAACGCCAAGGCGCACCATATTGTCCACGCCGAAGGCCTTGATGGCCTCTGCAGAGGAAAAGATCGAAAACTCAAAGTAGCGGCGATGCTGCTCCATGAGGGACAGGAATTCGAGCGCGCGATCGGTGTCTTTGAGGAAATTCTCATCCATCACGAAGAACGATTCTGTGCCGCGTCGATCGGCAATGGCGCAGGCGAGCTCGAACAGTTCCTTGCCCGTGGTGGCGAACGGTGTGTAGACCTTGCCGAAGAAATGCGAGGTCGCGCAGAACTTGCAGCCGTTCACGCAGCCGACTCCAGGAACGAGAAGGCTCGCGGTCTTGCCAGGCAGGGGAACGCCGTGGATACTCTGCCGCTCGGTGGAGGGCAGGACAGGGTGCACGATGGGCGTGTTCGGATCCTGCCCGAGGTGGGAGCGCAGCCAGCTGATACCCTCGCCCCGCACCACATGGTCGCAGTCGATTCGCTTTCCGACATCGGGAATGGCCGCGCCATGGCCGCCCAGAATGATCTCGCTTTGAGGGGAGGCGTTGCGGACCGCAGAGGCCATGTAGCGGGCTTTCTCGAAGTTGGGCGCGATGAACGAGATGCCGACGATGTCGTAGCCTTTTTCGATTTCGCGCAAAAAGCGCTTTCGGCTCGGGAAGTCCAGAACCGTCACGTCGGCGTCGACGTTGGCGGCCAGGAAATACAGACCAAAGGAGCGATGATGAAAGCGAAACGAAGCAGGCCCTTGAGCCTTGGTCACCTGGTTGTGGAACAGCTCCATGACATTTTCTTTTCGGCCGAACGCGTCGTCCACTCCGTAGGGGCCGAACACCGAGGTGAGCAGGATGCGCGGACCCTTGCCTTCGGAGCTTGGACGTAGATAGTGCATTGGTGGGTTCCTTTCCGAGGCAGCCGAAGGGCTGATATTATCGGATTCGGGGCAGATTAAGGTTAAACATATTACTTGGTCATCACGCGGGTGTCACGCCGCAATCAGGGCCGAGTCACTTTGGGGTCACCCTCCCGTCACACCCTCCTTGTCGACTGGTGTCACTGGACTCAGGCCCCGATTTGCGCGACAAAAGTTTATGGGTACGGCCAGGGCAGAGCCATTAGAATGGGGCGCTGCGCTGCTAGGCCAAAAAAGCTGAAAGGAATCACACGTGAACGTCGAAGGAATCTACACTGCGCTCGTGACGCCGATGCGAAAGGGAACCGTGGATTTCGAGGCCCTCACCGTGCTCCTCGATAGGCAACTCGCCGCCGAGGTGCACGGGGTGTGCGTATGCGCGACGACAGGCGAGGGATCGCTCTTGCGCCAAGAGGAGTACGATGTTGTCGTGCGCGCGACGGTACAGCGAATCGGGGGAAGAGCCAAAGTGGTGGTGGCCACGGGAACCTATGCGACCTGGGCCACGGTGGAGGCGACGCGGCGAGCCCAGGATCTCGGCGCGGACGCGGTTTTGGTGGCAGCGCCTGCCTATGTTCGGCCTTCCCAAGAAGGGCTCTATGCGCACTTCGTGGCGGTCGCCGACCATGGGGGTCTGCCGGTCATCGTTTACAACGTGCCGAGCCGCACCTCGTGCGATATCACGCCGTCCACCCTCGCTCGTCTCGCAGGTCACGAGCGCATCGTGGCCGTCAAGGAAGCCACCGGTTCGATGCAGAGGGTGCAGCAGGTGCTCACGGGTGTGCGCGGCCGCATGGCGGTGCTCTCTGGCGACGATCCCATCACGCTATCGTTGCTCGTCGCTGGTGGAGCAGGGGTCATCTGTACGGCATCCAATGTCGTCCCTGAGCGCTGGACCTCGTTGTGGCGGACCTTCCGGCGAGGAGAGATCCGCCAGGCGGCGACTGCGCAGGCGGCGTTGCTGGGACTGCACGAGGCGCTTTTCCTCGAGACCAACCCCGGTCCGGTGAAGGCCGCGTTGCACCTGCTCGGACTGATCGAACCGGAGATCCGGTTGCCACTCACCTGGCCAACCCCGCCCACCCTCTACCGTCTCACGGCCGAGCTGGAGCTGCTCGAGCTGAAGGTGGGAGTCGCCACGCGATGACCGCGCCTGTTGCCATTGCCCTCGTCGGCGCTGCCGGCCGAATGGGCAAGGAAATCATCAAAGCCGCTGCTGGGCGACAGGACGTGGTGATCGTCGCTGCGGTCGAGCGATCTGGCAGCCCAAATCTCGGGGCAGATATCGGACAGTTGTGTGGGCTGCCCCCAAGCGGCGTAACGATCACCGAAGATGTCTTGGCCGCCTTTCACCAGGCAAGAATCGCCATCGAGCTGAGCTCGCCCTCGGTCACGGCGAGAGCGTGTCGATGCGCGGCGGACGCTGGCATCGGATATGTTTGCGGCACCACGGGCCTTGGAGAAGTGGAGCTTTCCGCCCTCGACGAAGCCTCGCGACTCGTGCCAGTGCTCGTCGCTTCGAACCTCAGTCCTGGCATCGCCGTGCTCAGATCCCTTTTGGGGCAGGCGATTGCGGCCTTGGGGCCCCACTACGATGTCGAGATCATAGAATCCCACCATCGGGGCAAAGTGGACGCCCCTTCTGGCACCGCTCTCGAGCTGGCGCGCTGCGCCGTGGAGGCGTTAGGAGGTTCCTCTGACTTGCGCCACGGCCGCAATGGTCCTGTGGGGCCTCGTTCAGCGCACGAGGTCGGGATGCACGCGGTGCGAGCAGGAGGCGTGTTCGGCGACCACACGGTGGTGATCGCAGGCATGGAGGAGCGTCTCGAGCTCACCCACCGCGCTCAAAGCAGGGCCCTGTTCGCGCAGGGCGCCCTGCGCGCCGCGTTGTTCCTTCATGGAAAGCCCAAGGGGCGTTACACGATGGGGGATGTCTTCGGTCTTTGACCGCTTGCCTTTGAGCTGTCAGGGAGGAAGGAGTCCGACGAGCTCGGAGAGCTCTTTGGCCGAACGCCGATAAACGAGTCGCAGACCATCTTCCCGCCGTTCGTACCAAGCGATCTCGACGGTCTTTTCCAATTCCAGGAAGATCGCGAGCTCGGTCGGGAGGTTGACCGCCACCGGAACCGAGAGATTGAAAGTCGGGCTCACTTCGGATTCGCGCAGATCGACCAATGCCTCAGTGGACCACGCCAGAGCGCTTTGCTCGGGTGGCTCGACTGTCAGTCGATAGATGGAAGGATCCAGCCGCATCGAGAAGCTCCCATCCGCGTCGGTGATCGCGATATCACTGCCATGAGTCGGCAGAACCTGTTCGACCGGCACGGCGGTGACCCTGGCGAAAGGCACGGCGGCGCCGTTGAATTGCACCTCACCGGAGAGCTCGCGGAGCGAAGACAGGGTTTTTTTGAACGGTTCGTGGGACTCCTTGCCTTCCTCGATTTCGAAGGGGCCGTAGCTTCCCGCCGCGTAGGCTGGTTCTCGGTCAGACAGAGGCAGGCGAGGGTAGATGAACGCGTCGTAGGTGCCGGGGTAGAGGAGCGCTCCAGGCGTGCCTGCTGCTGTTTCGAGGAAGCCGCTTTCGTTCGTGTGCGCCACGAGGCGAACCCAGCCCCCGTCGCGGGTCGTACCGGCGATGACGACGTTGGCGCCCGAGATGGTGTCAAAGGCATGGGTCTTGCCGGTGAGGTCGATGCCCGCGTCCACTCCGAGCAGGAAGAACGCGGGGTGCCCGAGCGATGGCAAAGAGGTCGTTGCGGAAGGAATCGGGCCTGTTCTGGATAGCTCGGGTAAAACAACGGTCGGATAGGCCGGATCTTCAGGGCGTCTCACCCGAAGACGAAAGGAGGCCACACCAGGGGCTAGTCCGAGGGAAAAGTCGCCGCATGCGGGCTGCTTGTCTTTCCCGCATTTTGTTTTGGTGGTCGTGGATACGATCCGGCCGTTTTGGGGATCGAGGGCGTCGATGATCAGGCCGCTCTCTGGGAGGCGAGCGCGCAGGAGTGTTCCGGTCACCAAGGGGGATTGAGAGGCCGGCAGCGCCACTTCATCGAGCGGGTCGACAGCTGTTCCCATGTAGAGCATCCCGTTGGCGCCGACTCTGATGTCGTCGAATAGAGCGACCGGAGTTATAGCGGCTTCCTCCAGCAAAGGCCTGACTTCCAGTGAGTAGCGACCTGGGTTCAAGGTCACTTCAAAAATGCCGGTATTCGAGGCTGACAGGCTCGGAACCGGGTGCACGTCGAGGCCAGCGGCGCGTTCGGCGAGTGACACGAACGCCAATTCTGCGCGCACGTACCGCGCTTCGAGGCCCAGATCCGCGTTCGCAGCGGCGCGGACGCGCAAGACCACGCGGATGGGGTTTGGCCCGAATGGCTTCGACGTCTCCATGATTTGGGCCTTGCCCAACTCGTTCGCTTCGACCTCTAAAACGATCGGCGGTAGGGCGAGGGTGCGAAGGCTCGAGGACGTGAGTGTCACGATGAAGCGTCGACCGGCTGGAGAGGCCTTGGACAAACAGAGGGCAAGGTCTGAATCGCAACGCTGGTCCACTCCGCAGCCTGCCGCGTCGCGACAACGGTTGAAAGGTCCAGTGTACTCGTTTGGCTGGACGTTTTGGGAAACCGCCTCTGGCCCGCAAGATGTCGCCGCGACAGCGAGCCACAAGACCACGGCACCTCGGGGGGTCATTCGGTGCCCTCGGCGACGCGAAGCAACCAGTTTGCCACGGCGGTGGTCGCTTCGTCTGGGGCCTCGCCGCTGACGAAGCCGCGGTCTGAAACCAGAACCCGGGCCAGGAGAATGTCGCCGACGTGCAGCATTTGCGCCACGGCTGGGTCGGCGAGGTCGACGTCGCAGTCAATTTGGTAGAGCGAGCCGACATCTTCGTCCTCATCGCTTGGCAAAAGGACCTTGGGCGGCGCGCAGGCCGGGTTGCGATTGGCCGGGTTTTCGAAGTCAGGCTCGTAGGGATCGAGGGTCAAGGCGATCTGGGCCTCGAGCTCCGGGGAAGGGGCTGCGTGAACGTCGGGATCTCGGACCTGTATCGACAGGGTGTATTGGGCGCCAATCGAAACGGCCAGGACCGAATCCGCTCTTGGCAAGGTTGCGGCGATCTGTACGGGTTGATTGATGGCCCTTTCGAATTCAATTTTGTCCGTGACGATGCAGCTGCTAGAGGCCAGACCAATGAGAGCGGCCATCGCCGCTGTGTGGGCGGAAAGCGCGCGCTTTCGTCTCGATGGCTCAGGCCTTCTCGAGATAGCGAAAAATAGTGCGGGGATCAACATCCAGATCTCTGGCGGTTTTGGTGCGGTTGCCGTTGTTTCGAGAAAGAATATCGAGAATGTATTGTCGTTGGAAGTTCTCCTTGGCCTCTGCCAGGGGCACGATTTCCGGCAGGGCGTCCTCTGACAAATCCAGGTCTTTGGGTCCGATCATCGTTCCGTCGCAAAGGATGACGGCCTTCTTGAGGCGGTTCTCCAGCTCGCGCACGTTGCCAGGCCATGCATGGCGTCGCACGGCGCCGATGGCGTTGGGCGTAAAGCCGCGCACCTTGCTGCGGTACTCTTCGGCGTAGCGCTGCAGCAGGTACTTGGCAAGGATGATGATGTCCTCTTCGCGATCTTTGAGTGGTGGTAGCTCGATGCGTACGACGTTGAGGCGATAGTAGAGGTCTTCCCTGAATCGCCCCTCGGCGATCTCCCGGGTCAGATCTCGGTTGGTCGCTGCGAGCACACGGATGTCCACGAACTCGGCCTTCGTGGAGCCGACCTTGACCACTTGCCGCTCTTGGAGCACCCGCAACAGCTTGACTTGCAAGGACAAGGGCATTTCGCCGATCTCGTCGAGGAAAATGGTGCCCTTGTCTGCCGCTTGGAACTTGCCGTCGCGGGTGGCCACGGCGCCGGTGAAGGCGCCGCGCATGTGTCCAAAGAACTCGCTCTCCATCAGGCTCTCGGGGATGGCGCCGCAGTTGACCGAAACGAACTCGCGGCCAGCGCGGTTGCTGCGGCGGTGGATCTCACGGGCGATGAGCTCCTTGCCCGTGCCTGTTTCGCCGCCGATGAGCACCGAGACGTCGGCGCCTGCCACCTTTTCAACCTGTTTGAAGACGACTTGCATGGCCGGCGAGCTGCCGATGATCTCGCCGAACCGCTGTTTGTCGAGTGTCTGGGTCAGGGACTGGGCCCGCAGCTTGAGCTCGTCGAGAAGCAGCGCGCTCGCCACGATGAGGGACGCCTGCGCCGTGAGCACCACGACAAAGTCGAGAGCCGAGGCGTCGAACAGAGCGACCGCTCGATCGTTCCCCAGGTACACGAGGCCGAGCAACCGTCCGCGATCCATGAGCGGCAGGCACATCACCGAGGAGAGGCGAAGGTTGATCACCGATTCCGCGGTGCCGAAGGTCGAGTCGTTCAGAGCATCGGACACGATGACCGGCGCCCTCGTCTCGACCACCTTGGCGATGATGCTGTCCGAGAGCTGTGCCACTGCGGTGTCGACATTTTCTTTGTGAATATTGCGGGCCACCTTGACCACGGGCGCCTCGCCCTCGAAGAGGACGAGAAAACCCTTGGTCGCTCCGGTGAGCCCAATCATGGCGTCCATCAGCTCGTCGAGCAGGGTCGATAGACTCGTCGCGGCCATGAGCTTGGCCGAGAAGGCCTGGAGCTTGCGAAGCCCTTCGAGCTCGCCCTGGCCGCCTTGCTCCCGCTCTTTGGGCGATGGTGAGGCAAAAACAGAGAACACCATCTCAATATCGCCGAGCTCCATGCGGTCGTCGTGGGCCAGCCGGGCCTTGCGTTTGGGTTTGCCGTTCACGAGCAGATTGGCGTTGATATCGGACTCGGCAACATTGAAGTCGCGGCCGTCAAAAATGATCTGGGCGTGGCAATCTGCAAGACCTTGGGCATCTATTCGGATATCGCAGGAGCTCGACGAGCCAATGGTCGTGACGCTCTTGACGATGCCGTAAGTCTCTCTACTTCCGCTCATGCTTCTGATAGTCAGGGTCGCCATAGGTTACTCTGTCTGCGGCCTTTTTTTGCGTTTGGCTTGGGCACGATGCCCGTTGGGCAAACAGTATGTAACATATCCGCTTTTAAGCTTGGGGTAAATCTCAATCATTCCGAGGTCCTTCCCCGGCTCTTGGAGCAGGAGGAACACGCGCTCCCAGCTCGATTGAAAAGGGCAAGATGAAAGAGCG
Source organism: Myxococcota bacterium (assembly GCA_025453525.1). Classification (GTDB taxonomy): domain Bacteria; phylum Myxococcota_A; class Polyangia; order JAAYKL01; family JAAYKL01; genus JALOQD01. The sequence continues at coordinate 75 of JALOQD010000231.1, read as the reverse complement.
GCGTCCTTCCTGCTACGCTGAGGGTGATGAAACACCAGCGAGAGGAGACGCCGCAGATGAAGTATATCGCAATGG
>JALOQD010000018.1 GCA_025453525.1 Myxococcota bacterium | reverse complement strand
TCTCCTTGTTGTGTGGCTTGGGCGGCTCACGACAGGGAGTTCACGGGGCGACTTCCGGAAATGTCAAACATCGGCGGCCTCCCCGGCAAAGCCGGGGGGTCTCCCGCTTACACTAGGTTTTTCTAGTAATTGTTACTATGGTGACCTATCTCGATTTGTTTTAGTAACTGCTCATCAATGAGCTGTTTACTGAAAATACTATGGGGATCGAGCGCTTTTCCACGGCCAACTACCCTCCCTTCACCCGATCCCAAGACGGTTCGGCGGGCAGGCTGTCATTGTTCACGTGATTCGCTTACGCACGCGGATGTCCAACCGCGCACCTCAGTGAATGGAAATTACATCGGGGACATCGCGTCTACACCCGATGGTGGGTTCGGAGTGACTGGATGTTTCGTTGGAGAAGCTGTTTTTGGAGAAGGAACAGGTTGTGGGTTGGTGGGGTAATTTTTCGAAAGACAAGAGCGGGCCGGGAAGAGTGGCGACGATGATGGCGCCACGGGGACAAAGGGGAGATAACTTGGTACGGAATTTGACAGCCAGCGTAATAAGACTGTTTTATCTGGCCAGGTCCCCTCCAGGTTTTTCTTTATTAGGAAAAAACAAACGAGCCTGAGTAGGTAAGTGCGATAGTCCGCTGCAAGAACTGCAGCAGAACGATATCGCTTTTTGTCCAGAAAGGAATAGTGCCATGTCAGGAATTCCAAAATATTTTTCCCGCGGAAAGTGCCTTTATGTATTCATTCCAGTGTTGATGCTTCTCATGTCTTATCGCGTTGATGCGTCGGATAGTACGATTCTGGTTGCGGCAAAGGGGCAGGAGTCCTACCAGAATGACTGGCTAGACTATCGGGAGTATGGAGGTAATATTGCATGGGGGTTCTCTTGGCAATGCGATACCTTTTCTGAGTGCGAGGGTCTTGTAGAAACCGATTTGTCTGGCGTTGCCATATCGCGTCTGACTGAGTCGAGTGTTCTTGAGCGCACTGACCCTGGCTGGGGCGCGGATACGGTTGATATCATGTATCTTTCAAGCCACGGTGGGCTGCAAGATACGACTTTTTCTGTTGCTATGTATGAACAAAATACACGATGGTATTCCTCCGCAGGGCGTTTTGGAGATGACGCAAGAGAGATGAGCGTGTTGGCTCTATGGAGTTGCTCGAACATGGCCAATGACGGAGGCAAGCGGGCGACGAGGTGGAGCTACCTATTCCGTGGTGGTTTGCGCATGGCGGTTGGATTCATTGGTTCGGCTAACCCATGGAGTCCGGATCCCGGAACGGACTTCGCAAACGAATTGCATAATTACACGACTGTGCGATACGCATGGCACCTGTCTGTTGATGCGGTTAATCCAGACCACATACCAGGGTATATGGTTGCGGGTGTAGGCTGTTCGGGTACAACCAATTCGTATAACAACCATCGAATATTAATGGAGTATCGTGATTTCCTCGACGAGACCTGGCCGCGTGTCAGGGACAACAGTATTGGTTGTTATACAGCCGGAACTTTTGGGTGAATTGAACGGAAAAGAGGGATTTTAAATCGAGGACGTGTTCTAAAACCACCTCTAGAAGGAGAGCGCCTGTGATGTTTTCAAAGAAATCAATTTCGCTGGTTTTGTGTTTGATTTCGCTCAGTGTTTGCTCGAATGGCCTGGCGGAGAAGCTTCTTTACAAAGTAGCCGAGGAAAACAGAGCTGCTTCATTAAAGACAGGCATTTCTCGCGATTCGTTGAACCTTCTCGAAATCGAGCCAGGGCCAGGGCAACATGAAGCCATCGGCAAGATGTTAGAAGGGCTATCGCTTTCAGGGGAGTACACGCTTCACACTGAGGGCGTGTCTTCATTGTGCACCGGAAACGGCTGGCGTGTCTACGCTCAAGGAGATGGAACAAGGATAACCTATTTTAATGAGAGAGCTGAAAAGTCGGCGTCTTTGACGCGGAACGGACCACTGACTGACGAAAGCGCCCTGTCTTTGGGGTCGAAAACGATAGCTAAGTTATCGGGGTTGATACAAATCGAAAACGGCCAAGCGGTTGTGCCATATATGCGGAAACAGCATATTATTACAAACTATGCTCTGGATGGCAAGGAAATCTCAAGCGCAGTTATCGGCACCCTTTTATACTTCAAGAGGGTTATTGATGGAATGCTGGTAGTAGGTCCTGGGTCGACAATATCGATGGAGATTAACAATGATGGGGAAATCGTCTATCTGTCCAGCGACTGGCCTAGATATTCGAAGTCAGACATCTTTCAGAATCAGTTGTCCATGGAGTCATTTGTGGATCGGGCAAGGACTTATAATGATGTTAGATGGAATAGCGACTACTACAAAATGACCAAAATGGAATGTGGGTATTATGACAGGGGGTTTCGTAGAGATTCGTTTTCATACATACAGCCCGCATGTGTGATGAGCTTCGATGGTTCCATTGACGACGGCAATCTGTATAGTACAAGCAATGCGGTGCCAACCGGTGAGACAGTGGAATATGATGCTGTATGGAACGAAGCAGGAGCTATCGCGGAAAACGGGGAGCTTTGCATGGAGACTCCTGTGGGGAAAGATGATTTCGATATTCAGGTAGACCCGGCCAATCAGTAGCGTTATCACACTAGGAGAGTAGGCGAGAACTTCGCTCGCTTACTCTCCCATTTTTCAGGAGAAAATATGCTCAAACACGGCGAACACAACGATCTGTCCAGGAAATGTGGTACCAGCTCGCCATTATATGTCTTCCTCTCTATCAGCATGCTCTCCTGCAGCTCAGGGCAGCAGCCGAGCTCCTCGACCGACGACCCTCGTCAGGAGTGGCCGGAGTACATGCGGGGGTATAGCGTTGGTGACTCTCTTTTTGGGCCGACTTTTCTCGAGACTCCGCCAAGCGATGAGGCTGGTATGCAGGTATGGATATGGGACAGCTCGAGAAAAAGCGCGGTTTGCTCCTTTGAATCGAGAGCCACTCCTCCTCGCAAGCAGGAGGTGGATGCTGACTTCTTTGTAATCTCGCTCAACAATCACGTGGCGGGTGAGTACACCGTGTTATCGCCGACCGCGCCCTTTGACTACGAGATATTCCACACACATGCGTTGCAGGCGCGGGTGACGTACTATCGCGCGGGCAGACTCACGGGACTCGTGGACGATCGCCACATGGCCTGGGGCGGGACAGTGGAGGTCTTGACCGCGCCGCCGCAGGCCTTTGCAGACTGGGGCAAGACTCCGAGGGCAGCCATCGACATCAGGGTGAAGGTCGAACTCGCCGAGGAGGAGTCGAGATTCGAAGAGTGCATTTTTGATACGCCAGTGAACAACGAGGGAGAGCTAGGCCAGGACTCTGTGCGGTGCGAGTGTTTCGGCCCTGATGGTACGCGGTTCACCTGCCGCGAGGAGAACGACGAGTTCGTCCAGTGTTGTCAGAAAGACAAGCCGCGGACAAAGCTGATCGACCTCACGGTTACGGGCGTCGGGGAGTGTGGTTGGTACTGCAATCAAATGATGACCATTCCGCTCTCCTACTGCGATTTGTGCGGCGAGGTCTACGAGGACGTCGGGGACAACGAATACCTGTGCCCATTTCCCGATGATACCGAGACCGGTGAGGCTTGCGACGGCTGCGAGTCCTTGGCCAATCCACGAGGCGTCTTGTCTGTGAGATGGGCCGACGGGAGCGGTGAGGTGGACGACGGTCTGTATACCGCCAAGCACGGCCCTACGGAGCAGGAGCTCGACCGGGCCATGGTCGTCTGTGGCACTCTTCCAGAGGAGTACCCGCACTCGAGCTGCTTCGACGTGCTCTCCCAAGAGACCTCCCACTCCATCGAACTGTCCTTCAAGGATGGCCGAACGGCTCGGGCTGAGGTCCTCGTCGAGGCCTACGATGGCTGCCCGTATCGCAACGTCAGCTACCAAATCGTGACAGTGGAAGAGGGTGTGGATGGGGAGATCACTTTCGAACCAGTGCAGTTCATCGACCCTTGTGAGCTCATGGACCTGGAGGAGTCGTCACCCTTCCAGCAGATCATCCAAACGCCGCCCTTTGTCTCCTCGAAAAACCGCAAGCCCGCTGCGCTGCTGTTGCAGGAAAACCGTGCGCCGCTGAGCGGACCGTTGTTTTAAACTCCGGGGACGCCTACCGATATGACAAAAGCCCTACCGCGCTCTTTCCGAAGGCTCTAATCTGTCCTTTATTCAAGGCGACCGGGCTTTAAGCATCACAAAAGCTCCAGGAGACAAGACGTGACAGTGCTCCAAGAAGGAAAAGGAAAACTCATCGGCTGGCACGATCCCGACGAGAATCGCCGTTTCGTGCTCGAAAACAAGAGTCGGCAGCTCAAGGACAAGCGGATGAGCGCCACTGAGGCGGTGTCCCGCTTCGTCGCAGACGGCGACTTTCTCGCCATGGGCGGCTTTGGCCATATTCGCGTGTCGATGTCGATCATCTACGAAATGATCCGCCAAAACAAACGGCACCTCAAGATGGCGGGCAAGACCGCGGTTCACGACGCGGACATCCTCGTCGCCGGCGGGGTGGTCGACGAAATCGAGGTGGCCTATAGCTTCGGTCACGAGCTGCGCGGTCTGTCTCACGCGTCGCGCCGAGCAGCCCAGGCAGGTCGGCTCAAGGTCGTGGCCGAAACGAGCAACGCGGGTTATCAGTGGCGGTTTCTCGCCGGAATGATGGGACTGCCGTTCATCCCGTCGCGCAACCTGCTCGGCACAGACACCTTGGAGCACAGCTCGGCCAAGGTCATCGAGGATCCGTTCAGCGGCAAACCTATCTGCCTGATTCCAGCAGCCTACCCGGATGTCGTTGCCATCCATGTGCCTCGCTGCGACATGTACGGCAATTGCCAGATCGATGGCTCGCTGGTGGAGGATTTCGAGCTCGCCCGCTGCGCCCGCAAGCTCATCATCACGACGGAAAAGATCATTGAGGAAGAGGAGATTCGCAACCGGCCCGACGCGACAGTGATCCCCTTCTTTCTCGTCGACGCCGTGGTCGAGGTGCCTGGCGGCGCCCATCCGTGTCTCATGCCCTATCAGTACTACTTCGACGAGGAGCACATCGGGCAGTGGCTTTCCCTGTCCAAGACCGACGAAGGCGTGGCGCAGTATTTCGACCAGTTCGTCTACTCCACCGTGGATTTTTCCGAATATCTCGAGCTCGTCGGTGGAGCGGCCATGCTCGAGAAGCTCGCTAAAATCGAGCGGTATGAGCTGCCTGTGGAGTTGCCGTGGGTCAAGGCGCGGCCCAAAGGAGGTGAGTGAAGATGTCGGACCTCACCTATAACGGCACTGAGCTTTTGGCCACGGTCGCGTCGCGCATTCTGAAAGACGGTGATTCTGTGTTCGTCGGCACGGGTCTGCCGGTCATCGCTGGCATGTTGGCGCAAAAGACCCACGCCCCGGGTTTGCTCGTGTTCTTCGAGGCGGGCGCCATCGGCCCCATCGTACCGCAGTTGCCCATCTCGGTGGGCGATTCGCGCACCATCCACAAGGCCGTGGCCGCCTCGTCCATGCACGATCTCATGTCCATGTGCCAGGCTGGCTACGCAGACTACGGCTTCCTCGGCGCAGCCCAGATCGACGCCTACGGCAACCTCAACACCACGGCCATTGGCGATTGGGACAAACCCACGGCGCGGCTACCGGGCAGCGGTGGCGCCAACGACGTGGCCTCGTTCGTGCACAAGATGATCATCATCCTGCGCCAATCGAAGCGCTCGTTTGTCGAGAAGGTGGATTTCATCACCTCGCCGGGCTTTCTCACCGGGCCCGGGGCCCGCGAGAAGGCCGGGTTGCCCAGTGGCGGTGGGCCCTTCCGGGTGATTACGCAGTACGCTGTGTACGACTTCGACCCGCAGACCAAGCGGCTGCGGCTCTACTCGCTGCATCCGGGTGTCACGGCTCAGAACGTGCAGGAGAATTCCAACTTTCCCATTGATATTCCAGATATAGTCGGCACAAGTCCCACGCCTACGGCGCAAGAGCTGCGCTTGCTCCGGGAGGTCATCGATCCGTCCGGGATCGTCATCGGCAAGTAAAGAGCTGCTCCCTGTGTTGGGAGGAGTTGCCAATTTCCCCGTCTTTCGTGCTATTGTCCGCGACCGATGAAGACTTTAAGACGCATTACGCTGATCATCGGGGCTCTCGCCGCGCTGCCGGCCTGTCAGGACAAGATCGGCGACTCCTGCTCGTTTGACGCCGACTGCTCGCCCAACATGGATCGCAACTGCGATCGCAGCCAACCGGGCGGCTACTGCCTCATCATCGGCTGCGAGGCCGGGCAGTGCCCCAGGGACGACAACGGCGACGAAGACTGGGTTTCGTTGTGCGTCGAGTTCACCACTCCGTGTCCAGTGGACGAAACCGGCGCGGTGCAGGACGAAGAAGCGTGTCAAACGCTCGAATCCACGAGGGCCCGCAGTTACTGCCTGCGCCGATGTCGGTTGGATGGGAGCTACGGCATCCCGGACCCAGATGACATCGACAGCGATACCGAGTCCCGGGGCTCTGGTTGCCGCAAGGGGTACTGGTGCGCCAAGGCCCAGGACGTCTACGGAGTGCTCCTCGACGAAGCCTCTCAGAGGACCGGCATTTGCGTCCCCAAGGCCGAGGCCGGAAGATGAACGCGCATCGCCACTTCCGCGCGTCCCATCGCCCTCATGTGGCGTGCAACGTCAGGCTGCGGTTCTGTGAGAAAGAACCGACAGAGCTCCTGTGCTACACGAGGGATATCGGCGAGGGCGGTCTTTTCGCGGTGACGCAGAGCGCTCTGACAGAGGGCAGCATCGTCGATGTGATTATCGAGGCCCCAAGCCTGTGGCAACCTGTGGTGCTGCAGGCCATGGTGGCTTGGAAATCGAAGGAACCGGACGATGATAACCGCGGGTATGGCCTGAAGTTCACAGCCCTCGAAGAGAGCAAGCGGCTCGCTCTGAGCGAACTGCTGTGCGCCCTCGACTTCGAAGCCTGATGGCCCGCGACGGAGAAAGAGGGAGTTTGGGTGGCGAAACGTTGTGAGATCTGTGGTGCACCGCTCCTGCCGGATGAAGTCCGCGGCAACGCAAGGCGTTGCTCGATCTGCGGGTCGCGAGAGCGCTTTCCTGTGCATCCATCCCCGTCAGACCGCCGTGCTGATTCGGCAGCGCCCCGTCCTGCTGGAACGACCAGCATCGTGATAGAAGGAAAGTACCGGTTGGAGGAGGAGCTCGGCCGAGGCGCCATGGGCACGGTCTTCGCCGCCCAGGACGTCGCGCTTCGACGGCGGGTCGCCATCAAGTTCCTTTTGCCCGAGCTCGCAGGTTCCAAGGAGTACGCCGAGCGATTCCAACACGAAGCCGTGGGCATGGCGTCCATTCACCACAACAACGTCGCCCAGATATACGCGTACGGACAACACGGTGGGCTCCCTTACTTCGTCATGGAGTATCTTGAGGGTCAGACCGTCGACAATCTCGTACAATCGTTCAATCGACGCGGCTTCTTCCTCTCGCTGGATCTGGCCTTCGACATCATCATCCAATGCCTGGACGGGCTGTGCGCCATTCACCAATCCGGGGCTGTTCACCGGGACCTCAAGCCCGGAAACATCCTGCTCACTGGGGAGCCGCCTCGAGCCGTGATCATGGACTTCGGCCTGGTGCGCATGGTGCAGATGGAGGAAGATGTCCGGGCCATGGCCGGCACGCCTGCGTACATCGCGCCAGAGCTCATAGAGGGTCAAGACGGGGCCAGTCGCTCGCCCTCCATCGACCTTTATTCCATGGGCGTCACCGCCTACGAAATCATCACCGGCAGCCTGCCGTTCGGGGGGGAGACCTGGGTCGAAATCCTGCGCAAGCACATCACCGAGCTTCCGCCATTTCCTTCAGACAAGCGACCAGGTCTCGGCGAGGGCATCGATCGAGTGTTGATGAGGGCTCTGAGCAAGGATCCGCGGGAGCGGCACCGCAGCGCCGACGAGCTGCTGGCGGATTTCCTCGAGCTGCGCGCGACTCTCGCCCTTTCTCCTCCCAAGCGTCGCGGCTCGATGCTGCCTTCGTTTTCACCGGCTCCGGTGCACAGGCCGTCTAGCGCTCCCAAGCCCTACCGGCCTGCCGCTGAATCCCAGCGAGAATCCAACTCCGGGAGTGGTGTCCTGCGGGTGCTCGTGGCAGACCAGAACGAAGACTTCCGCACCATGGTCCATCGCGTGACCAAGACCATCATGCCCAAGTGCCGAGTGCAATCTGCAGCCAACGGGCAGACGGCCTTGCGCCTCGTCGAGGATTTCCGACCCCACCTCATCGTGCTCTGTCTCGATCTCGGGGAGGTCAATGGGCTGGAGGTCATCGGCATGGTGCGAGGCGAGCCCAAGCTGTCGAGCGCCAAGATACTCGTGGCCATCGGACACAACGAGCGTCATCGGGATGAGACCATCCTTCGGAGTATGGGCGTCGAGCACTTCCTCACCAAGCCGATCGACGAGGACGAACTCCACGAGGTCATCGATTTCATACTCAGAGACATCGCCGATTTACAGGGACTCCCCGCCGCCCATTGAGCCTTTGACTGCCCCTATTGGTCCGTGCGGTCTTGTTCGCAGCTTCCGGGGTTCTCGTCCTCTGGCTGCATGGGCTCGTGCAGGGGCTGGCCTCGCTCTACGAGCATGCGGCCAAGGGCGTCGCGTAGAGCACCGAGGCCCTGTCCCGTGGCAGCGGAGAGCACGACCAGCTCAAAGCCCCGCTCGGAAAGAGCCTCACGCAAGGCGGGCTCGGCAGCCAAGGTCTCGGAGAGATCGGCCTTATTGAGGGCCACGAGCCTCGGTCGCGCGGCGAGTTGCTCGTCGAAACGCACGAGCTCGGCAGATAGGTCGTCAAAGTCGCGCAGCAGCGTGTCCTCGAGATCGGCCGGCAGAGCGACGATATGCAGGAGCACGGCGGATCTCTGGACGTGCCGAAGGAACCGCAGGCCGAGCCCCGCGCCCTCTGAGGCACCGCGGATGATGCCCGGGATGTCTGCCATCACAAAGGAGCGATCGTCGCCCAGGCGTACGACGCCCAGGTTGGGGACGAGGGTGGTGAACGGGTAGTCCGCCACCTTGGGCCGGGCTGCCGACAGCCGCGAGATGAGCGTCGACTTACCCACGTTGGGCAGCCCCAAAAGGCCGACGTCCGCGAGCAGCTTGAGCTCGAGGCGCAACGTTCGCTCTTGTCCCGCAGTGCCCGGCTCTGCCTGCCTGGGCGTGCGGTTCGTGGGCGTGGCGAAGCGCATGTTGCCTCTACCGCCCCGGCCGCCGGCCGCGGCGATCAAGGACTGGCCCGGTGTGGCGAGATCGCCCAGAAGGTCATTTGTATCGTTGTCGAAAACGATGGTTCCCACAGGCACGCGGATGACTAGGGACTCGGCGCACTTGCCGTGGCAGTCGCTGCCCCTTCCGTCCTCGCCGCGGACAGCCCGGATGATCGGTCGGTGCTGAAGGTCGAGCAAGGTGCCCACATTCTGGTCGGTGACGAGCACAACGTCGCCGCCATGCCCCCCATCGCCGCCCGAAGGGCCACCCTTGGGCCGAAATTTCTCCCGGCGAAAGGCCACAGCGCCATTACCGCCGTCGCCGGCCTTGACTGGAAGCACAACTTCATCCACGAACCTCATGGCGCCACCCTAGCCCAAGCGATTGCGCTTGCCAACTAAAGCCTGGCCTTCTAATGTGCGCCTGCTCGGAAGAAGGAGCTTGACATGCTGCGTGCCATCAAAACGTTTTTGAGAGATCCAGCCCCCACGTCGCGGTTCGCGGACGTGGTTCCTGGCCTCAATGTAGTCGAGGGCCTCGTGCGCGTAGAGGAGCCGCTGCGCTCCCCGGTACGCGGCCAGAACTGCGCCGCTTTTTTCTATCGTTCCTTTCTCATCATCACCGGCCAGCGCAGTCCCCAGCCGGCCATCCACAAAATCAAACAGGCAGAAGGTTACGCGCCGTTCACCTTGGAGATGGACACAGGCCGGATCAAGGTCATGCCCGCCCGGGCACCCGAGTTCGGTCACGCGGAGCACGCAGCGCTCGCCAAGCAATATGGCTCTTCGTTTCGGGGCGTGGAAGAGCTGGTGCTTCCTGGCGCCAAGGTGCGGGTGCGCGGTCGGGTGAAGCGCATGGGGGAAGAGCTCGTGCTCTCTCTCAAGGACCTCGAGGTCATTGAGAAGCAAACGGTGGCGGCCGGCGTGGTCGGCGACCGCAAACAGCGCCGCTCCAAGAAGTCGTCGTCTTAATTTCTTCCCTTTAAAGCCGTTTCTATTCTTTACGACGCGCCAGAGCGCGCCGACATCATCAAGATGAGTGCCCAAGAGCGAAAAAGGGCTTCGATAACGATGAACAAAACCATAGCGGGTGTATGGCAATATATGGTAACGAATGGCCAGGAGCAGTGCCATGGCCCGCAAAAAAATCTCGACGACCATCTACATCACGGAAGAACAAGAACAAATGCTCAAAGAGCTGAGCCAGCGCACGAAGGTACCGGTCTCGGTCTATATTCGAGAGGGCATCGACTCGGTGCTCTCTCGCTACCGGCATGTGCTGCCCGGTCAGCTCACCTTGGACGACATGGGGCGGGCAGGGCCCTCCTAGGCGCTCTTTCCCTCTTTTTCGCCACCAGCGCCGCTGCCCAACAAACACCGGCGAGCCCTACGGCTCAAGGGCCAGCCGAGCCTGCCCAAGTCGCTGCCCCGACCACCACAGGAGAAGCCGCACCCAAGGACGCTCCGCCCCCCACCGCTGCTCCCTTGGCCGCGGTGGTGCCCTCTCGAGGCGATATCAGCGAAGAAGAGGGCAAGGCTCTCACCAGCGAGATGCGGGCTCAATTGCGGTGGTTCGAGTTCGCCCTCGGCAATCAGCAACCGGTACGCGAGGCAGCGCAACGGATCGCGCCCAGTGGCCTGCCCTCTGCCTCGCAGCTCGCCGAGATCGCCTTGTCGGTCCAAGCGGACGTCATCTTCGCCACGGTGGTGATCGCGTCTGAGCCAGCCGTGCATGTCGTGGGATTCGACCTGCGACGCGGTGCACACCGGGGCGTGTCCGCAACCCTGCCCAAGGCCCCTGCGGGTGGATACACAAGGGAGCTGCTGCGAACGCCACTCCACGCCTGCCTCGTGGCTCTCACCAAAAAGACCGGGAATGCGGACCTCGGAGCGCTGCCGTCAGTGCGGCGCGTTGATCTGTCGGGCATCGGACCAGGCGAGGCCACGCCAGCCATCGATCCGTACGCGAGTCCCTCTCCCACTCCCGCTCCTGTGACCGAACCAGCAGCGCCGGTTGCCCCTTTGCCAGATGATCGCTGGAAGAAGTGGAAACACGAAGGCTTCTTCATGGATCTCGGGTTCGTCCTGTCCTATGCGTTCGGCGACACCCTTTGCCGAGACTCGGAAAAAGGTCTGGGCGGGAGGCTGCGGGCAGGCTACCGCTTTTTCGAGATGCTCGCCCTGTCTTTGTCGGCCTCAGGCGCGGCTCATGAGATCCCCACGGGATCGATCGAAGGCTTGGCCCAGACCGAGCGATTCTTCTTTTGGGCAGGCGTTTTTGGAGGTTTGCGCTTCCACCCTGTGCGCAAGTTCATGCTCGATCCCTTTGTCGGTTTGGATCTCGGCTGGACCTGGATGATGCACTTCTCCAAGGTTCCGGAAGAGACCACGGACCTCGAGATCCCCAGTGAGTATCAAGACGACTACGACAAGTGGGCAGGAACCCGCGTCACCATGACCCTGCAAGGGTTCACCCTCGTGCCCCAGGCTGGGTTACGGCTGTTTCTGGCGCCGAGCTTTGCATTGGGCCTGACCGTGGAGTGGCAGATTCCGTTCTACAAACGCGCCTGCGTCACGTTGACAGAGACCTCGACAAGCGGGTTGCAAGGCGGCGAAAAGTGCGGGGATCCAGGCACTGCCGATGTGTTGGTCCAGGACATCGGGTACGATCTGACCAAGTCGTCCGAGCTGCCCAAGTACCTCACCATGGAGTTCGGGCTCGCCTTCGTGTTTTAAAGAGTCACAGTGAGCGCAGGAACTCGAGCAGCGTCAGCACCCCGTATCCGGTGCCGCCCTTGGGGCACGCAGCAGTGGCGCGAGAGGCCCGCGCAGGGCCGGCGATGTCCAAGTGCACCCAGGGGATCTTGCCGCAAAAACGCCGCAGAAACAAAGCAGCCACGATGGCCCCACCGTAAGTGCGCGTCCCGACGTTCTTGAGATCCGCCACGTCGCTCGAAAGCTCGCCCTCGAGGTCATCGAGCAGTGGCATGCGCCACAGGGCCTCACCCGCCGTCTCGGCCGCGCCGAGGATGGATGCACAGAGCTTCTCATCGCTTCCGAACAGGCCAGCGCATGATTCTCCGAGCGCTACGGTGCACGAGCCGGTCAGAGTGGCCAGATCCACGATCGCATCGGCAGAAAGGCCCGTGGCATAGGTCAAGGCGTCTGCGAGGATGAGCCTACCCTCGGCATCGGTGTTGATCACCTCCACCGTCAGGCCGCCCGCGGCCTTGAGGACATCCCCGGGCCGCATGGCCGCGCCTCCAATCGCGTTGTCGGCGATAGGGACGATGCCGTGCACTTCGGCCTTGACCCCCAGGGCACCGAGGCTGGACATGGCGCAGATCACCGCGGCAGCTCCGGCCATGTCCGTCTTCATTTCGTCCATGGAGCGGGCCTGTTTGAGGCATAGGCCGCCGGTGTCAAAGGTGATGCCCTTGCCCACCAAGGCGATGCGTTTCGTGGGCTTGCCCTTGGGCTTGTACCGCAGGTGAACCAGGAAGGGAGGTCGAGGAGAGGCCGCAGACACCCCGAGGATGAGTCCCATGCCCTTTTTCTCGAGCGCCTCCCGGGTGAGCACCTTGCAGCCAAGACCGTGGCTCAAAGCCGCGGATTTGGCATAGGCGCACAGCTCCAGAGGCCCCAGCGCGCTCGCGGGCTCGTTGACGAGGTCGCGGGCCTGGCAGACCGCGTCGGCCTCGATCATCGCGCTCTCAATGGCTCGGCGGATGGCCGCATCCCGACGGCATCCGTCCCGGGCTCCCAAGCGCAGGGCCGCGACCGAAACGGGCAACACGTCTTTGGTCTTGTATTTTGTGAAACGGTAGGAGGCGAGCACAGCAGCCTGGGCCACGAGGCCTGCCACTCGTTCGAAGTCCTCATCATCGAGCCACAGGTCCACGGAGCGAGCGTGGCACTTCGCCGCGAGCTCGATGAGACGGGAGGCTGCGGCTCGCCACGCTTTGACTGGAGCGTCGGCAAAGGGACCACCGAGGGCCACGATGCGACCGCGCCACGACCCGACCTCGCCCTGCCAGACGAACGCGCCCTTGGGTCGAGCGGCAAATCCCTCTTGTTTGGCCGCACGCCGCAAGGCGCCATCGCTCAGCTTGTCGACCTGTGCAAACGCACTACCCTCGTCGGTGGAGTAAGCCACGGCGATGACCTCGGCCTCAGGATGAGCCAGCGGTTTCTTGTTCCAGGTGATCTTCATCGTCGCCTCCTGCTCCTACCCCACGCCAGAGCAACGCCACACGGGCGATCTCGGCGCGAGATTCGACAAAAAACAAGGTGCACCGAGGATCTACGACCTGTCAATGCAGCGACCCAAAGGAAGCGACAATGGCGGAGTGTGGCGAAAAGAAGCGGCGAACCGCCCGGTTGCGACCTGTCGCGAATGGACTCGTCGCGCCTGGACCAGAGCCCTTTTCTCCCCGCATTGGCGCGGAAATGCGCACTTTGCCTCAGGTCGGCGTTCAGGGTTGGCACGCATCCTGCTGTAGGCCTGATTCGTCATCGAACCGGCGCGCCGCAAGGAAAGATGAAGGCCTGCGAAACCGCTTTTCCAAAGCGCGTTCCGCGGTTGCCACAGAAGCAAAACAGACTGAACAACAAAGGAGTGCTGCCATGAAAAACACGAAAATCCATCAACTGCTCTGCGCCATCGTCTTAGTAGCTGCCTGCGCTGCGCCGCTGGCGATCCACGCGGCGCCGGCTGCGCCCACAGCGAGCGCTGCCGCCCAAACCGCCCCGGCGGTCGTGAACGTCAACACGGCGACAGAGACAGAGCTCGCGTACCTACCGGGCATTGGACCGTCCCGCGCCCAGGCCATCGTCGCTCATCGGGCAAAGACGCCGTTCAAGAAGGTGGACGATTTGACTCGCATCAAGGGCATTGGTCCCAAGAGCTTGAACAAGATCCGCTCCCACGTCACCTTGGACGGTCCCACGACCGCCAAGGCGCCCATCCGAATGGACAAGTAATGGTCAGGGCTGCGCGGTAGCGCCGATCACGGCCTCGTAGCTCGCGCCGAAACGGATCTCATCCATCACAACCGGGTCACTTCTGGCAAAGGTTATCGTGTCGTACGTTGACTGTTCAACCGACACCGTCAGTGTGGAGATGGGCGACCCGAGGTTCAAGTTGGTATCGGGCTGGTACAACTCGATGGTGTCGGTCACAGCGCCCCAAACGATCTTGCCGACGATCAGCCCGTGTTGATCGAGGCCATAGGCGGTGCCTGTGAAATTGCCTAAAATGTTCCCGGTCACGTTATCGCCAGAGGCGAGGTCGCGAAATTGTGTGGCCACAGCCCTTCCGCTTCCGCCTGCTACGTACCCCAAGGTCACGCCCAGGCCTGAGCCGAGCTGCCCACCCTCATCATTGATCCAGTATTGGTATCTGCCTGTGCTGAACGAGCTATTGGCTAGCGCGAACCCCAGGCGGGCATTCGTAGTATTTGGGGGGGTGCCGGAGAGGTCGCGGCCATATCCCACCTGCAAGCTGAACCAGAGGGTGGCCCCATCCGCGAGCAGCCCCTTGCTGAGAAGCGCTGATGGGCTCACGGTCCGGGCGCCGCCAAAGCGGTTCTGGAAAAAAGACAAAGTTCCGATCGACCCGCCGAGCACAGGGAGAGCCCCGTAAGAGAGAGAAGTACCGACGACCAAAGCCTGGCCGTCGGACGAAAGCGCCGTCCACATGCCTGCGAGGCCGATCTCGGAGGTGCCTGATTGGAGGTTCAGATTGCCGGCTGGGTAATCGAACGGTTCGTAGATCACAGCGTCTGTCCCAGTCTCCGACCCGGTCCCAGTCTCCGACCCGGTCCCAGTCTCCGACCCGGTCCCAGTATCGGTCTCAGGGTCTGTCTGACTTCCAGTGTCCGTGCCGTCTACGCTGTCCCCACCCGAATCCGTCTCCGTCGGGTCATCACCGTCGGTGGGAGCGACCTTCGCACAACCCGCGCACAAGACTCCAGCCAACAAGAGAAAAATCATCTTCTTCACGCAGAACCTCCTAGCCGTATAGAACAAAAGAAGCCCCTATAACGCACCGCCGTCAGCTCCCGCGATCCTGCTTCCTTAAAAAGCAGCCAAGGGCGCTAGGTCCTTAAGGGACAACCGGCAAAAGCTGCAAATCTGGGCGGGCCGAGAGGCATTTGTCGCGCAGATCACTTCCGAGCTTATTCATGGCGAGAAGCTGCTTGCACGACTGGGCGTGGGACGGATCGAGGAAGATCGCATCTCGCAGATAGATCGTTCCACCACGCTCGTTTCCCCGGATGATGTTGGCCATGGCAAACGCGTAGAGAAGGTCGGCACTGCGAACGCTTCGGCTGATGAGATCGCTCACCAAACCCATAACGCGGATGGTGAACTGGCCGCCGCGCCTGAGGTTGAGCATGACCATTTCTGTTTGGGCGTCCCAGGATGCCCCCTGGCCGGCAGGCGCCTTGAGGCTGCGGCTGAGTTGATCTAGGAAGCGATCGGCTTCGCGTTTTTTGCCCATGAGCACCAGGGAACTAGCCCCCAACCCGGCAAGGCGCGGTCCGAATGCGCCAGCGTGCGGAGCCACGGACGTCACGAGCTCTACGGTCTCGGGGTGCCTGTTGGCTTGCTGCAGCTGCAACGCCGCGAAGTACGCGAGCATAGGGCTGTGTTCCTTCTGGAAGCGCTCGACGGCCTCGGCGATGAGCGGGCCCTTGTCCTTTTCATTGGAGGCATCGATCTGCAACGCGAGCGCTGCGTCAGAATCGTCTCCTTTTATGGCGCCGAGAGCTTTGGAGGGCGTGGTGAGCCGCAGATAGGCGCGGCCGAGGGCGACTCGGAGAGGCGAGCCCTGAGGCTGTGCGGCAGCGATTTGGTCCAGGACGTCCATCCCGCCGTCCCGTCCCTGGACGAGATAGGTGGCGCGTCCTCGAATCACTCCTTCCCACAGACTGTGACCCGCCGCCTTCCTGGCGATATTCGCGGCTTCGAGAACTTGTTTGGGATCGTCTCGGCCGAACAGGAATCGCGCTTGCAGGGCCGAGGCGCAGGCGCTTTTCTGGGAGCGCCTCTTGAGCTCGCGAATGGCCTCTCGGTCTGACTTGCCATGCCAGCTCCACAGGGCGTTGCCGCAGTCCGAATCGACCTTGGAGATGGCCGCGATGACGTCGACCACGGCCTTTTGACGCCCGAGCGCCGCGACTTGATCATAAAGCTCGAGGGCCGGCCAAATGAAATCCGACTGCAGCCGCTCGGGCAAGTGCTCGAGGGCCTCTTTCTCGTCGCCCTGTCGCACCAATGCCACGAAACGCAAGAGCCGAGCTCGATGGAGAAACTTGGACGATTTTTCGAGCTCTTCGATCAAGGGTTGAGCATCGGTCACTCGGTGCATCGCGAGTAAAGCCTGGGCACGAACATCGACCACGACGGGTCCAGAAAGATCCTTACGTTTGTCGAGAATCTCCAGGGCCGCGCGCGGTCCGTCCCTGAGCATAACCGCGAGAGCGTACCACGCCAGTTGCTCCGGGCTCGGCGCCGCGACCACTCCCTTGCCGAGGATCTGAACCGCGCCGTCGACATCCTGCACCGCGAGTAGAGCTCGTCCTTGGAGCTCTTGCCCGAGCATGTGCAGGCGCGGCGGAGCCTCCTCTATCTGCGGCGCGAGCTTCTTGAGGAAAGCCACGGCCTGGCGCCCGGCTTCTTCCGAAGACGTGGCCTGGCCCCACTGAGGCAGCGCGAGGGCGATTTGCACGAGGTTGGCCCAGAGGTGGTTGGGCAGGATTTCCTTCAGCCGGTGAGTCCAGAGCCGCGTCTTTTTCTGGTCGCCGCTCAGGTAGGCCGTGCGCATTCCCTCCACGACGAGGGGGATGTAGCCGGGGTATTGCCCGCTCGCTTTCCCGATGAGAGCCATGGCCTTGCCCGGCTCTCCCTGGGCTGTCTCCAGCCACGCCTGCGCCAATGCAAGGCGGGGCTCAGCCCGACCACCAGCCGCATTGAGCGCCGCCAGACCTTCCTTGGGGTTGTTTTCGAGACAGGCCAAACCAACGCGAGCCGCGATGGTGGCGGGATCGGCGCCATCGGCCCGATCGATGGCGATCCTGGCCTCAGAGACGAGCCGGTCCTGTGCACCGAACCATGTGGCCTCCAGCACTGCCTGCCAGGCCCAGGCCGCCTGGGCATTTTGACGTTCTGGGAGGGCTGCGGAAAGCTCAGACAGTGTCTCGCCGGCAGCGATCACGGTCTCCATGGTCCCTAAGGATTCCATTTTCCGAGCTTCGGCGATGCGCTCCTCAACATGATAGGCGACAATTACATTGTTGGTTACCGACCCGATAATGGTGAGCGCGATCACCGCACACAGGGCGAGCAGCGGAAAGCGCACCTTTCGCCAGATGCGGATGCTCTGCGGCATCTCCATGACGGGAAACAGCGACTTGCCCGCCAAGCGCGCCTGTTTGATCGCCTCAACCCGAGGGTCAACATCGCGTATGAATGTGG
The DNA here is from genome assembly GCA_025453525.1 of Myxococcota bacterium. Classification (GTDB taxonomy): domain Bacteria; phylum Myxococcota_A; class Polyangia; order JAAYKL01; family JAAYKL01; genus JALOQD01. Next base: position 12,049 of record JALOQD010000018.1, on the reverse strand, counting down.
GGGTCTCATCGCGCCGTGGCAGAGCGCTCGGCTCGACCCTTGGTCCTTCACCCTGTTCACTCATTCGAGGCTCCTAAACTGGGTGTCGGCGAGTCGCTGTCGCACGGGCGCGTAGGACTCGGCGAGTCTATCGCGGGCGCTGAGAACCTCGGCCCGAGTTTTTGCCGCGGCGACGACTTGCAGGGGCTGTCCCCCGCGCGTCACCACCTCCCCATAGGCCGTTGCAGCGGCCGCCCATTTTTGTCGGCGTTCCTCGAGTTGGCCCCGGAACAGGCCCAAGCGATTCGCGAAAGTCGGGTTTTTCCCCGCGTCCAGGGAAATGGCTGTCTGCAGGGCGACCACTGCCTCGTCTTCGCGGCCTTGCCGGGCAAGGGCGCAGGCGAGGTAGAAGTGGATGCTAGGAACGTCCGGAGAAGCGGCCTTGGCCTGTTCGTAGGCGGCAAGCGCTGCCTCGGCGTTGCCCGCCAGATAGGCGGCATGGCCTTTGGCGAGCTGAGTCGAAGCCTCTGCAGACCCCTTGCCCTGCGCTGCGGTTGGCAAGGAGATGAAACACGAAGCAATCGCCAGCGCCATGCACATAAGGCCGCAAAAAATCCGCATGTCTACCTCTTCCGTTTTCGGTCTTCACCCCTGCATCGTCAGATGAGGGCTTTCAAGTATCCATAACGTGACTTTTTTTAACTATACGTCAGCGCCTCGCGATTTCAAGGCTAGCCAGCGAAGTGCCAGGGCAAGAGCTCGACGTCTGCCCTCTTTGTTGCGCACCCATGAAATTCGCAATAGCCTCACATCGAGAAATGACGGTTTGATTGCAGAACGAGGTCATGGGTCACACCCCAAGCCGCAAAGGAGTCCAACATGCGCTTCACGTTTGCCGCTTTCTTCCTGGTCCTCGGTCTCGCCTACACCAGTGGCGTCGCTGCCGATTCTGTCGAAATCTCCGCGGAATGCAACTGGTACGCCGGAGTCGAGTGCGAGGCGCAGTGCGAGAACATCGGCTTTTCGGCCAGTTGCGAGGCCTCGGTTGACCTCGACTGTGCCCCCCACTGCGACGAGTTCGAGCTCAGTGTGTCTTGCACTGGTTCGTGTGAGGCGAGCTGTGAGGCTGACTGCGACATCGATCCACCCAGCTTTGATTGCGAGGCTCGCTGCTCCGCGAGCTGCGAGGGCAACTGCGAGGCAGAGTGCCAAGCCTCGGAACACGCGGCCAAGTGCCAGGCCGAGTGCTCGGGCTACTGCGAAGGTGAGTGCAGCGCCTCCTGCGACTACGAGCCAGGAAGCGTGGATTGCCAAGGCGGCTGCGAGGCGAGTTGCGAGGGCGAATGCCGGGCAGAGGCCAACATCGATTGCCACCTGTGCAATGTCGACGTGGATTTCGAATGCCAGGCCAGCGCCCACGCTGACTGCAGCGCCTCGTGCGACGCGGACGGCTTCTTCGAGTGCGACGGTGAGTTCATCGACAAGGGCGACATCGACGCGGCCGTCGAATGGATCGAGGAGCACATGCCGGAGGTGGAGATCACCTATCACGCCGAGGGCAGCTGCGACGGCGACTCCTGCCAAGGCGCAGCTGGTTGCACAATGGAGTGTGCCGCCGCCCACACCGCGGCTTCTCGCGCTTCCCTCATCGCTCTGCTTTTGGCCCTCCTCTAACCCCATGAAGCTCGCTCCGTTCAACGTCGCGCTCATCGCTAGCCTCGCGTCGATCTTCGCGTGGTCAGCCTACAGGCCGTTCGACACCTTTACCTGGTTCCTCGAAGTGGTGCCGGTCCTTGCTGGCAGCGTGGCCATCGCGCTCACGTACAAGCGATTTCCCCTGACGAGATTACTCTACGGGCTGCTGTGGCTCCACGCCATCGTGCTCATCGTGGGCGGCAAGTACACCTATGCTTTGAACCCTGGTTTCGAGTGGCTGAAGAGCGCTTGGGGCCTGGAGCGCAACTACTACGATCGTCTCGGCCACCTGATGCAGGGGCTCGTGCCCGCGCTCGTCGTCCGAGAGGTTCTGCTCCGCACCAGTGCGCTACGGCCCGGCATGTGGACCTTTTTTCTCGTCCTGTGCGTGGCCCAAGCCATCAGCGCCTGGTACGAGTTCATCGAATGGTGGGTAGCCGCGGGCACCGGCGAAGCAGCAGAGGCGTTTCTCGGTACCCAAGGCGACGTCTGGGATACCCAGTGGGACATGTTCTGCGCGTTCTGCGGAGCCATCTTTGGACAACTCGCCTTCTCCAGATGGCAGGACAGGCAGATCGCTGCCCTTCCGATGCCCCGCGCGTAGGGAACCCACACCGCGATCTCGCCTCCGTGGGGTGCTCATTTCGTAGGCGCAGCTTGGCGCCTGGCATCACGCCGAAAGCGCAAGCTCAAGTCCGATCTTGTCGAGACGCGCTTTTCTCGGTCCTCTTTGGGAGTACACTTTCGAGTACCATGCGTAGCTTCTTCGAATACATGCGCCGGGCCTTTGATCTCGCCCGCAAAACAGTGTTGCCATTACACGAGGTGCGGGATAGGCACGAGCTGTTTGTCGTTTACGCTCTGCGGCTCGGCTGGCTCGTATGGGGCCGATTGTGGCGCGACAGCTGTCACCAGAAGGCTGCCGCGCTGGCGTTTCAGACCGTCTTGTCCCTCGTACCCCTCCTCGCGGTGGTTGCGGCCATCGCGTCGGCGCTCAAGCTCGGGGAGTACGTGGGGGCGCTCACCGAATACCTCGAAACGGTCATGCTACCGTCCGCAGCGGCAGCGGCCGGCACGGAGATGTTCAAGCTGGTCTACGCGGTGAATCCCTCTACGATGGGGATCATCGGTGGCGTTGGGCTGTTGGTGCTCGCCGTGAACCTGCTCGTCAACCTTGAGCGCGCGGTCAACGAAGTGTACCGCTGCAAGAGCGCGCGTACCTTTGCGGTGCGAATCGGGATCGCCTTGGCTGTGCTCATTGTCGCGCCCCCCACCCTGGGATTGTCGCTCTACCTTACCGGCAAGCTGATGGTGCTGCCTGGAGCGAGCCTCTTGCGGGCTCTTCTGCCTTTGCTGCTCACAGTGGGAGCGCTATTTGTGTGCTACGGGCTGCTGCCCGGACGCCATGTGGTACCGCGGATCGCCTTGGCCTCAGCGGCCGTGGCTGGCGTGATGCTGGAGCTGTTCAAGCTCGGTTTCGCGTTTTACGCTCGCCATCTCGGGCAGACGCTCTCGTATCTCTACGGAACACTCGCCATTTTGCCTTTGTTCATGGTGTGGATCTACCTTTGCTGGGTCATCTTTCTCTTTGGCGCAGAGCTCGGCGCTGCCCTGCACGAGGTCAAGACCAGCGTCGCACCGCCCGTCGTAAAAGCGGCGCGGTAGGATCTCGAGAAGGCGGCCTCTTGAGCTGGCCCAACGTTCCAAGGCGCGCTTGCGGCTATTTCTTTTCCTTAAATTTCTCTAACCCCGGGCTCGAGGGGTGCGGCCTTCGCCAAGAGCGGCGCGAATGGCCCGGCTGAGATCGGTCTTGCGAATTGGTTTGCGCAAGACCGAGGCGACTTTGACTTCGGCGAGCTGGCTGTCGGTGATGGTCGAACCACCCCCTGTGATGAGAATCACCGGAAGATCCGGGCGAAGGCTCTTTGCCTTCTTCGCCAGCTGTAGACCGCTTAACCCTGGCATCACCTGGTCGGCGACGAGGAGGTCCCAAAGATCTGGAGAAGCGCTCAACCACTCCATGGCCTCCTCGCCACTCGTGGTAGCCTCCACGGAATAGCCCAGCGGCTCGATGAGGCGACGCGTTCCCCGCAGCACGCGTTCTTCGTCGTCCACGAGGAGAATGCGCTCGGATCCGCCGAGGGTCGGCCCGTCTTCCTCGGGGCCGGTGGTCTCGCTGTCGTCGAGGAGGAGCGGCAAGTGAATCGTAAAAGTGGATCCAACGCCCACAACACTGGTGACCGACAGTGCGCCGCCGTGACTATCGATGATGCCCTTGGCCGTGGCGAGCCCGAGTCCCATGCCTTCGCCCTTGGGCTTTGTGGAAAAGAACGGCTCGAACAAGTGCTCCTGAGTGTCTTGACTCATGCCACTGCCGTGGTCTTTCACCTCTATGCGTATGTAGGTCATGGGCAAGAGCAGCGTGCGGCCGATCTGCATCGCGAAGTCGAGCTCCAAGGGAGCCATTCGCACCTCTATGGACCCCTCGACGTTTTGCATGGCATAGGCGGCATTCGATAACAAGTTGATCATCACCTGCTGGAGGCGAGTGCTATCCACGAGAACCCTGCACGGCCGCTCGTCGATCGTGCTCCGCACGACAATCGTGGGCGGTAGGGATGCGCTGAATTGCCGTATGGCTTCTTTGATAGTCGCGCCAGCGTTCGCTGGTACTGGCTGAGCCTTGGATTTGCGGCTGAAGCTCAATAGCTGCTGCACAGTGCGCCGACCCGTATCCGCGGTGCAAAGGATCTCTACGAGGTCTTCTCGGATGGGACTGGCGTCTTCAAGGTCATCGCGAGCCGAGTTGGCAAAGCCGATGATGGTGCCGAGCAGGTTGTTAAAATCGTGGGCTACAGCGCCAGCCAACCGACCGATCTCCTCCATTTTTTGGGCTTGGCGCAGCTCCTCGGTGCGGCGTTTGACCTCTGCCTCCACCTCCTCCTTGCTGCGGCGCAGCACCTGCTGGGCCTGCTTGAGAGCCGAGATGTTGCGCAGCATGACGATCTCGCCGCTTCGCTTGCCATGGCGCAGGGCTAGTGGTGTACGAACGACGGAGTAGTGGCACTCGTCCTTTCCCTGTCCAATCGAAACCGTCTGCGTGCCTTGGTCATCCTGCAATTCGGGGAGCAGGGAGGCCAGCTCTGGGCGAGATTCGAGATTCGACCGCGAAGCGGAGTCGGTGAGCATCAGAAGGGATTTGGCAGAAGAGTTGAAACGCGCAACCCGGCCATCGGCGTCCAGCAAGACGAACCCGTCCTTCGAGGAAGTAAAGATCTCATCGGCCGCCTGTTCCACCGGCATGGTGAGAGCTTCTTGACCCCGCACTGCGACAAAGAAGAAAAAGCAAGACAAAGCGAGGGCAGAGGAGCCGAATCGCGGCAACGTGTCGATGTCCATGAGGTTCGGAAGCACCACGTTCAACGCCATCGCGGTCAAAAGGCCGAAGGCTCCACCGAAGAAGACGAGGCTCAGAACCGGCCGAGACAAGAGAGGGCATGGGCCAAAGGCCTGCCGCACGAGCCACAAGCCATAGAGGGTTGGCAGCATCGGTACGAAGGCCATGGGGGTGTGAAAGAGTCCTCGAACGTCCGCCACTCCCCACTCGCGCCGCTCGAAGCCGCGCAGCACGAGGTCAGTGGCAGAATCGATGACCACGCCACAGACCGCCAGTCCTAGGCAAAATAGGAAGAAGCGATCGAGCGGACGGCCGAGCAACTTGTAGGTGAAATGGAGGAACACCACGCCGATGGGGATCCAGAAGAATCCGATGCCCCTAAGAATACTCAGCTCACGACCATGGGAGAGGGGCAGGTATAGAAAAAGCTCCAAGCTGAGCCAGCCGAGGATAAACCCAGCGGTGAGCATGAAAGCGCGCTGCAATGGGCTTTTCCGCGGCTGGGCATAGATAAATACGAACACAAAAAATGCGGCCGCCCATGCGCAGGCTGGAACAATGACAAACGTGTTCATAGAAAAAGTATATCGCCAAAAAGCAAGAAGGCTCTTTCCGTCCAAAACTTACGCAGTCGCTAGATGCAACGCGACCGTAGTGCCTCTGCCGGGCTCGCTCACCACCTCCACCGCGCCGCGATGGCTCGCCGCTGCAGACAGCACGAGCGTCATGCCGAGCCCCGTGCCCTCCCGAAAGGGCGAGGCTCCAAAGAAGGGAACGAATAGCCTTTGGCGGGTGTCCTCGTCCATGCCGGAACCTGTGTCCGACACAGCGACGCTCACGAAGGGTCCGCGTCCCAGGGGCTGGCGGGCAACGGTCCAGTGCGTCTTGGGTTCGAGCACACGGCGCGTAGACAGCACGATCCGACCCGACTTTGGCATGGCGCTCAAGCTGTTGAGGCAGAGATTGAGCAGCGCCAAGGCCACGGCGTTCGGATCCCCTTCGATCTGCGTGGGCTCAGAGGTGAGATCCAAGGCGACCTCGGCCTGTCGTCCGGCACAGCGCGACACGAGCTCCACGACATCAGCCGCGAGCTCATTGACCGTGAACAGCTCGGGCACTGGACTATGCCCCTTGGCACAATCGAGTACAGTGCGGGTCAGGCGAGCCCCTTTACGGCAGGCGTCCAAGGCGAGCTCGAGATCCGCTCCGGCCGGATGTTCGGTGTCCATTTGCGAATGGGCGGTGGAGACCAGCGCCATCACCGCGCCGAGCACGTTGTTGACGTCGTGGGCCATGCCACTGGCCAAGGCTCCGAGGACCTCCAGACGCTGTCGACCTTCCGCTCCTAGCCCACACAGGAGCGCGCTCGCCATGGCCGGCTCCGTCGTCTCGCTCTTCTTGAACCTATTGGCCCAAGGCTCCACCGGTCCTGCGCTTCTTCCGGTAGATCTCTGGGGCTTGGAAATCCTGGCTGGCATTTCCCTTCCCATCGGTTGCGTCCTGCTTGTAAAATTCTCGTATCACACAATATCGGCAGGGGCCAAGTAAAAAAAACAATGCGCCCTGGTGGGCCAGAAGGGGAAGGCATCACCCCAACTTCCCATGTCTTGTTGACAAAAATTACGCAGGCTTTTTGCGCTCGAGCACGGCGATTTGATACCCGTCAGTCCCACGCTCGCCCGGGCACAAGAGCCCGCGTCCCTCGTGGAGCTCCACCGCTGTGGGCCAACCACTCGGCAGAGTATGGCACCACTCGAAATCGGCAAACCGGCCAAGCAATCGTTCGGCTTGCCCAAAACCCTCTGCCGTACACAGCGAGCACACCGCGTAGACCAAACGGCCACCAGGCGCAACGAGAGAGGCAGCGGTGCTCAAAATGGCCGATTGGATCGCGACGAGCTCTCCGATGGCCTTGGGCTCGAGACGCCAGCGAATTTCCGGTCGACGTCCGAGGGTGCCAGTGCCGGAGCAGGGAGCGTCGACGAGCACTTTGTCAAACGCAGCGCCCTCCAAGACGCCAGGACCTGCCGTGAGATCTACCGCCTCCACCCGCGCCGACAGGCCCTGGCTCTCGAGCTCGAGCTGCAAGCGGTCGAGCTTTCCGACAGCAACGTCCACAGCCGTGACGTCGCACTGCGTTCCGACCGATGAGGCGATGGCGGCGGTTTTTCCGCCTCGGCCGGCGCAGGCGTCGAGGATGCGATCTCCGGCCCGGGCATCGAGGGCCAGAGCCACGAGCTGGCTGCCTTCGTCTTGCACAGCCGCAACACCCTGGGCCTCGAGTGCAGCCGCAGCGGCTCGCGGCACATCCACGGCCCAAGGCGACAGAACGCCGCCTTTTGCCTGCTCGCCCAGAAGCGCCAAGGCCTGCGCTCTCGTCATGCGGTGCGGGTTGATGCGCAGGGTTCGCCGAGAATGGGCTTGGAATGCCATCGCCGCGGACAGGGCGCGAGGCTTCCCGAGATCCTGGGTCAAGCGGCGCAGTAGCCATGTGGGCAGGCCTAGCCGCAGGGCTGCTTCGTCCTCGCTGAGCTCATCGAGCTGCCCGAGGTCTGGACGGAGCTCCTCCTTGGGCATCGCTGCAAGCCGCCGCAACACCGCGTTGACCAAAGCCGTGGCCCAGCGGGTCCGCGGATTCCGCGTCAGTCCCACGGTTTCGGACACCGCCGCTCGCGCCGGAATGCGATCGAGAAACGCGAGTTGGTAGGCGCCGAGGCGGAGCGCGTTGCGAACCGAGGGCTCGAGCTTGTTCGCCGATCCGGTCAGGCAGCCCTCGAGCAGCTTGTCGAGCCACGGCCGGTGTCGCAGCACGCCAAAGACGAGCTCATGGGCCAGGGACGCCTCCTTGGACTCAGACTGAGAGGCGAGCAGTGACGCGAGCACCGCCGCGGCGTACGCGCCGCTTTGTTCGACGCGATTGAGGGCCTCGAAGGCAGTCTTGCGAGCAGAAGCCATGGCTTTCAATTAGCTCTGGGTTATAAACCGCATAATATCGTTGCGCGTCGCGAACACGAGCAGCGCCACGAGCAATACCACACCGAAAATCAAAATCCGCTCTTTGATCTTCGTGTCGACCGGCCGCCGCAGCAAGCCCTCGATGGAAATAAAGACAATCTGACCGCCGTCGAGAACTGGAATGGGAAAGAGGTTGATGATGCCGAGGTTGAGGCTAATGAGCGCCATCATCCACAGGAAGGAAACAAGGCCGCTCTTGGCCGCGGTCGACGCAAGATCGCCGATCATCAGAGGTCCACCCATGGTCTGCAAGCTGATCTTGCCAGTGAGCAGGGCAGAGATACCGTCGAGCATCATCGTCGAGTTCTCCCGCATGTCCCGCCACATCCCTTGCCAGGCCAGGCTCAGGAGCGCCGGGTTGGGCTCCTCGAGCGCGTCTGTTAGAAATAAAAGCGTCAGACCCGGATCGAAGATGTCTTTTTTTAGCCCGAGCTTGCCCGCTTCTCCGGCTGGAACGAACTTGAGGCTGTACTGTGCCTCGCGCCGTTGTTGCCCATGTTGCCAGCCGAGGGTGTGCGGTTTGTCCGGATCTGCGAGCGCTATCTGGAGCACGCTGCCCCGAGCCGGCACCTTTCCGTCCACTGACAGCAGCTTGTCGCCCCGGGTCAGGCCAATGGCCGCAGCGTTCGAATCCTTGGCCACGGCAAACACGTAGTCCCGAGAGGTTTCGAGCCCGAGGTCCGCGAGGCTGCGCGCCTCTTTCGGCACGCTCAGGGATACGGTCTTCTCGGCCGGCTCGAAGAAATCCTCTATGTCTTCGCCCAGGGGAAGGGGCAATTCGAGCTCGGGGCTCAGCGTGCGAACGGTGATCGAAACCGCGTTGCCCGCAGCGAGGAGGAGCAGCTTCTCGAGCTCCTCCATAATGTGCACGGGTTTGCCGTTCACGGTGGTCACGAGCTCGAACGAACGCAGCCCCGCGGCGGCGGCGATGCTGCCGTCTCTCACGCCGATAAAGGCGCGATCGAGGATCATCGGGCCCACGCCGAGCTTCGGTGTGGTTTTGGGCGCGTCCAGGAAGTCCTTCTCGGTGACGGCCTTGGGTGAGACCGACAGTTCGAGACGGCTCTCGCCACGGCGCACTGCGAGCTTTAGCGGGGCAAAGCCGTTGTCTTCGATGAGCCACGTGAGCTGCTCGAAGCCGCGCACAGGCTCGCCGTTCACCGACAGAATGCGATCCCCAGGCCGCAGGCCGGCGACGTGGGCGGGCATGCCCTCGACCACCGCGCCAATGAGCGCTGGCTGGATCTCGAAAGAAAAGCTGCGAATCGCGAAATACAAAATGAGCGGGAAGGCAATGCTGAACACCGGACCTCCGGCCACGATGATCAATCTCTGCCAGATGGGCTTGTCGCCGAACGCCCTGCCCTTGTCCTCGAGCCCGAGCACTTCGGAGGGATCTTCGCCGAGCATCTTGACGTATCCGCCGATGGGGAATGCCGCCAGGCGGTAGTCGGTCTCTCCCTTTTGGAAGCCCACGACCCGCGGGCCCATGCCCAAGGCGAAGGTATGCACCTTAACCTTGAACAACTTGGCGAAGAGAAAGTGGCCGAGCTCGTGCACGAACACGAGGACTCCGATGAGCACAACAAAAGAGGCGACCGTTTGAACGACGTCAAGAACGAGTTCCATCAAACCACATTAACACACGACCGGGCGCTGGCAACACACCGAGCAGCGCACCCTTACGAGAGGGTCGGGCCTTTTAGCGGTGCTGCTCAATGAGCTCGTGTGATGAGCGTTCTGGAGGTTGGACTCGAGCAAGGCTGCCATTTCTCAATTCGCCCTGAGCGGCGCGGGCTCGGCGGCTGGCGGCCACTCCTCGTCGATAGGATCGGTGATCATGCCGAGCTTGGGGATACCGGTCTTCTTGATGATGGCCATCACCTGTACCACAAAGCCGTAGGGCACGGTGCGGTCGGCCTTGAGATAGAGCTCCCCCTCGCGCTTGAGCCTTTCGTTATTGGCGAGGGTGTCCTCCAATCGATCATTGGGAATGGCCGTCTGCCCGAGAAAAACCTGTCGCTGGGCGTCGATGGTCATGACGAGCTTGGAGTCCTCGACATCCATGGGCTGTGCCTGGGCCTTGGGCAAGTCGATCTCCACGCCCTTTGTCATCATCGGCGCGGTGACCATGAAGATGATGAGCAGCACGAGCATCACGTCGACCATGGGCGTGATATTGATATCGCTCATCGGGGCGCCGGGGCCGCTGCTGGTATTGATAGCCATGGCTGCCTCTCTTACAGGAAGTGGCGCTTCACGATATTGAGAAAGTCCGCCGAAAAGTTCTCCATTTCCGAAGACAAGACCCGAATGCGCCGCAGGAAATAGTTATAGGCGATGACTGCCGGGATAGCGGCGAGCAGACCAATGGCCGTCGCGATGAGCGCTTCTGAGATGCCTTGGGCCACGACGTCCATGCCAGCCGAGCCAGCGGCATGGATCTGCATAAACGAAATCATGATGCCGATGACCGTGCCGAACAGACCGACGAACGGCGCTGTCGAGCCGGTGGTGGCCAAAAACGGCACCATGTTCTCGAGATGTGTGATCGAAGCTGTGGAGGCGCGGCGCAGAGCGCGTTCGACGTTTTCGATGTCTCCAACAGCGATTTCGTCGGCTCGCCTGTCCTCTTGCTTACTGCCCTTGAGCTTGGACAGCTCGATATATCCGGCCTTGAATAGGGCTGCCACCGGTGAGCGGGATAGCGACTCGGCTGCTTGGTAGATTTCGTCCAGTCGTTTGCTTTCCCAGAACCGCTTGAGAAATCGGTGGGTCTGGCCCTGGGCCCGGCGAAGCTGAACGTACTTGTAGGAAATGACGAAAGCGCACGCGAAAATGTAGAAAAACAGAACAATGATAACGGCTTTCACGACAGGGGAGGCATTGACAATCAATCGGACGAGGTCGTCGATGGTGCCAACATTGGACGCTGAGCGCGAAGCTGGAGCGGGCACTAAAAATACCGAGAGCGCGTTGTACATGGGCACTCCTATGCGATCGCAACGTTTTTGACCAGGACCGCCCCGGCGTTGCGAGGTCCATTGAACGTGGTCGGCACGTCCAAGTCAACAATCCGAACGCAAGCGGCAGGCATCTCTATTCCGCAGCCCGCGCGACTTCGACTCTATCGCGTGAGCCCCATGACCGTAACTTCGTTCTTGTTGCTCTCTAGCCGGCGCAGGAAGAAGCGGCTGGTTTTGCATTCGAGCAGCTGTTTGATGCCTTCGAGCAGCGGGTAGTCCTGCTCACTTCGAGCAGGTCGACGATGCGCCGAGGGAAGGCGATGACGTCGCTGACCATCCAGTCCACCGGTGGCTCGTCGGGACGATGCTTGAACGCATCCCCTTTCTTGAAGGAAAGGTTCGGATGGGCCATGAGGTCAGCTCGCAAGGGACTGCGGTCTACCGCGGTCACCAGGGCGCCGCGGGCCAGAGCGATGTAGGTCCAGCCGCCCGGGCTGGCGCCGAGATCGACCACGGTCTCTCCGGCCTGTATGGCATAACCCAAGTGGACCTCGGCCTCCAGGAGCTTCAGATAGGCGCGCGAAGGAGGAGCTTTGTCCTCCGGCACCTGTGCCACACCTCCGGGGAGCCGGCTGAGGATGCGCTGCAAGGCGGGCTGTGCCGCGGGCTCGCAGATCGAGAGGAAGGACAGGTCCGCTTGCACCAGGGCAAGCTGCACCAAATACTCGGCATCAATGAGCGGCGCCTGGAGATCAATGGTGCGCAGGCGCAGTAAGGCGCGACGCGATGTTCGGAGCTCCTCTTCGATAGCCTGCTCGATGAGCGCAGCCCGAGCGGCGCGCACTGTGCAGCCAGGGTACTCGGCGTGCAGCACGTTGAGGCGCCACGGTACTTCCCGGGGGAGGGTCGCGGCGATGCGTCGGGCCGCCGATCGCCCGACGCCAGAGATGGAGGCTTCGGGGAGCGGCTCGCAGAACGGAAGAACCTGCGACGCGAG
>JALOQD010000017.1 GCA_025453525.1 Myxococcota bacterium | reverse complement strand
CGTCCAGTGAATACCACCAGTATTCCCTCTCCTCGCGCCTTGCTGGCCGAGCGCCTCAGCCACCCAATTCTGGGAACTTATTCCTGCGTGAACCCTTAGGCGGCGACGTTGTGGATCACTTCGCGGCCTGGGCGAGGGCTTCATGGATGCGACGCTTGCCGATCTGCGGGGCTACCATGTCGCGAGTCGTGCACCAGAGGGTGAACTGGAAGAGTGGGACCAAGACCGGCTTGAAGAGCTTTTTGACCATAATTATGGCGCGGAGCTCGCCCGGGGACATGTACGAGAACCGGGCCGGCTGCTGGAGCACGTCGAAGGCGAGCTGGCCGAGCTGTTTGTAGGTCATGAGGTCGGGGCCGCCCACCTCGAGCACCTCGTTGACCGTGTCCAGGTGATCGACGATGAATTCGGAGAAGTCCAGGGGGTGCAGTGGATTGACCTTCATCGCGCCGGTTCCCACCAGGCGGATCGTCCCGGTGCGGGCCACATTGAGAAAGATGTTGACGATGTCCTTGAAGTAGCTCGTAGGTCGGAAGATGACCCACTGAAGCTTCGAGCTCCGCAGCTCACGCTCAAACTCGCGCTTGGCGTGGATGAGCGGGGGGACATCGCCCTCCGCGTCCGCGCGGATCACCGAAACGTACAGGAACTTCTTGACCCCGGCCCGCTCGGCCTCCTTGAGCAGGTGCAGGTTAGCGGTGTAGTCGATGTCCCAGTAGGAGAGATCCTTCCTGGGCAGCTCGAGCCCCACTGTGGAGATGACCACCTGTACGCCGTCCAGCCTCCCGCGGAGCGCCTCCGGCTGGGTGAGATCCACGACCAGGCTCTCCTTGAGGTGCTGCGCGAGCTTGGCGAGCGGCCCTTCGCGCACGTCCAGTCCCAGAACCTCGTGCCCGCGACCTGCGAGAACCTGGATCAGGCTTTGTCCGAGGTATCCAGCGGCTCCAGCGACCAGGATTTTCATCTCGACTCTCCCATCGTTGCCCTCCATTGGGCCCCTCTTCGTTACTCCAATAAAACCCGGACGCGACTGAGCGAGTAAATGGGCAGGAGGGGCAGCAGCACGGGCACGGTGGTGCTGTACTTCTGGAACTCCGGCTCAGCGCCGTACCGTTCCTGCTGCTTTTTCTCGAGCCGCTTTGTCGATCCGATCATAACGAGAACGAGACACACATATCCGGTAAGGGCGCTCGCCCATTGGATCCAGCTCGAGTAAGCGCCGAGCGCGGCGACGAAAGAGCCGCTCCAAAACGTAACCTCGCCGAGGTAATTAGGGTATCGCACCATGCGGTACAAGCCCACGTCGCAGAATTTTTTGGGGTTCTTTTTTTTGTGTGCCGACTTCTGCAAATCCGAGACCGCCTCGATGCCAAACCCCAGAACCATGATCGCCAGACCAACGTAAACGGCCGTGAGCCCTGAACCGGCCATTTCCGGGGCCGCGAGGTGAAACAGCCCTGGCGAAAACATTAAGAGATACAGCAGGCCGACGCTGACCCAAATGACCATGCGCAAGCCTACCGGCACTTTCCGAGTCTCGGTATCGTTGAGCACGCGCTTGTAGTCGGTGCTCTTGATTTCGCGGGCCACAAGGTAGAACCCCAGCCGAAGCCCATAGAGCGCCAAGAGGGCTGTTTGGACGAGGGCGAGCAGAGAGGCGCTTCGGCCGAACGCCACAAGCGACAAGATCCCCATCGAAAGGATCGAGAACGCGTAGCCCAGGCTGACGAAATACACCGTCCGCAAAAAGCCCAAAAAAGAAGTAAAAAGCGCCAAACCGAACAAGATCGCAGCATAGACCGGCAGGGAATGAGTGAGAGAAGCTAGCCAATCGACGAATGCATGCATGCCGTTTTCTCCAATGTGCCAGTTCGAGAAACGAGCTTCTCGAGAGGATCGATTTCTTCCACTTCACCGCGGCAATTGGCAAGCGATTTCTTCTCGGTCGTCTGCATATTTCCCTTGCCGTAGCGGAGCTCTATAAAATAAGCTCTTTATCCTGATGCCTGAAAATCGCGTGCTTCCGTAACGAACGAAGGAGGGCTTTATGCCAGTGAGTCAATCGACCATTTATGCCTTGGGCTTCATCTGTCTGTCGGTCACTGCTTGGTCGGCGCTTTCAGGATGCACGGACGGCTCCTCCTCTCCCGGGGATACCGCGGATACCGCGGATACCGGGGACACCGACACCACCTCGGACAGTGCCGACTGCTTCGACGCAGATACGAGCCCTTCTGGGCTCGGCGAATCCTGTACTAAGGACGGCGACGAATGCAATGGCGAAGAAGCCAGCCGTTGTCTGATCAACGTTGGAAATCCTGATCTTTCGTTTTGCACAGTCCCAGACTGCACGACGGGCAGTTGCCCGTGCGAGATGCTTTGCTGCGACTGCATGTCACAGTATCCAAGTTGGGGAGTCTTCTGCGCTCTTCAAGCCGACGTCGATGCGGCGATAGGTGGATTCTGCACCTGTCTCTAGGACGCTGGCGATCCCCACAAACGGGGAGCCCATGAAACCCATTCGCTCATCGCGAGGCAATCGGGCGTGCGATGGGAGAAGAACCCAAGGGAGCAGCGGATGAGCCAGCGACGCGAGGGCAAGCGCCCCCTCCGATCAGCCTTGAGATTCGGGTTTGCCACAATCCTGTGGTGCATCGTTTTCCTCGGTTGTAGAGACGAGGGCACAATAGATCCGCCTTGTCCGAGCCCGCCCGAGATGTCATTCGACACGGAGAGCTGCGGCGGCGCCCAGGCTTCATCGCCGAAGCCCATCGAGAACGAAGAGGGCCTACAGGCGCTCGTGGGCAAGACCTGGATTCGAGGGAACCTCATCGTCACAAACGCCGATTTTCAGAGCCTTGCGGGGCTCGAGCAATTGGTCTGCGTAGAGGGAGACCTGAAGCTCAGCGGAAACGCAGCGCTCGTGAGCGCCGATGGATTGCAAGGGCTGCGTTTCGTCAAAGGGAATTTGATAGTCGGTGAAAACGACAGCCCAAACGAGAAACTCGTCAGCCTAGACGGTTTGTCTGCGCTCACACAGGTCGGAAAGAGCTTTCGGATAACGCGCAACCCGGCGCTCGAGGATCTCGACTCGGTCGGCAAGCTCGAGTCCATAGGCGACCAGTTGCAGATCTACGACAACGCGAGCCTCACGTCCCTCTCTGGGCTGAGCGGCCTGAACTTCGTGGGCGACACACTGAACGTCGCCAAGAACGCAAAGCTCTCCAACTGCGAGGCGACAAAGCTTCGCGACCAATTGACCGACAACCATTGCCGCCTGTCGTGCATCCGCAAGAACGCGAGCGACAACTGCCAGGACGACGACAAGGACTGCTGGTACCCAGAAGAGAGCGACTAAAATGAGGATGGTGAAAAGGTTTAAAGGAGAATCCTTGGGCATCCTGGCTGTCGCCCTTTTCTTGCCAAACGGACAGGCTCTGGCTCAAAGTGCTCCGCCCCCTGGCAGCGCACCGCCGCAGCCCGCACCGGCGGCAGCGCCGGCCCCAAGCGACTCAGAGACTCAAGCTCCACCGGCAGCGCCGGCCCCAAGCAACTCAGAGACACTGCCCCTGCCGGCTTCGCCTGCGAGCAACCCTGAGCCGGCCGAGAGCCAGACCGACGCGTCGCCTTCTGCGCAGAGCGCCGAGAAAGTCGCCTTGCCTGCCATTCCACCGCTGCATTGGATGTTCCTCGTGACTCCGATTGGCGGCTACCTCAAGAACACCACGACTTTCAATGCCAAGGTGCCTTCGCGATCCGGCGAGGACGTTGTCAGGTCCATCACCATGTCTGGCAAGGGCTGGGGCACAGGCTTGTTGTTGGTCGGGTTCTATAAGTGGATCTCAGCGACCAATGTCTTCTACATCTTCCCCAACGTCAATCGCTCGCTCATGTGGGGCAACATCTTCATGCTTCAGTACACCGCACCGCTCGATTTCTTCATTGCGCCCACGGTCGGCATGGGGCTAGCGGTGATCGGCACGGATTCCGACCTCTATAATTTCCGCTACGCGGCCGACGACGTGTACCAGGAGACCCCCACCATCGGGCGCGCCTATTTTGGCCATTTCATGGTCAATACTCTGAACCTCGAGCCATTGCCCGAGATCGGCGCCAAGATCCGCATTCCCATCCAAGATTGGTACGTTCGGCCTTTCTACCAGTTCCTCTATGAGAACCTCTCGGCGCATGTGCGCACTCCGTCTTTCACGGTAAACGTATATCAAAAAGAGGACGGGCAGCACCTGTTCCAGATCAATGACGAGAAGGGATTCGAAGGGGAGCAAGTCACCGAGTACTACTCCAACGTCGTGGGAATGTCCTACGGCATCGACTACAACCACTTCTTGTGCCTACAGGGCAGTGTCACCTACAATATCACCCACAACCTGCTCTCCACACGCGCCACGGGCTCTTTGATGTTCTCGCGCTTCATGGGCGTCTCGGCCTACTTTGAGTACCAAGACATGATCATGGTCGACAACATCTTCGGGATGTTGGGGCTGACCTTCATTGGACTCCCCTCGGACTTCTGGAATGCCGTCGACGCTCGCCGCAAGGCCGCCATGGCAAAAAAGAAAAACTAAATTCGAGGCGAGGCTGTTATGCCATCTCTGCGATGCGCTCGTCGATGAAGGCGTCGAGCCAGGGTTGGGACCAGATCATGTCTTCGCAGAAGGCGAAGTCCGCGACTCTCACGCCGGGAATCCGAGCGGTGGCCATGATCATCTGTGTGAATTCCTCGACGCTCTTGGGCTCGACCATGATCGCGCCTTGCCTTCGGCTCCCTGTTGCTCCAAAGGGCTTGCCGATTTTGCGGAGGTCTTCGACCCGCTCCCCGAAGCTGGTGCCTTGAAAATCGATGTGTATCTCGGCAAAGGACCACGCCTTCTCGTTGGGTGGCTCGATGCTAAAGGCGAGGGGTAGCTTCTTGAGCGAGTCGAGGTGCTGGGCCACGCTTCCAGCATCGGCGTGCAGCTCGTCGGCGATGGCCTGGGCTGTTTTTTGCGCGCCGCCTCGCAAGCATTTCGCGATTTGCCAATCGAGCTTTGTTAATTCGGGCTGGCTGACTGGGAAGTTGGCGATGGCCCAGTCCTTGACCTCCCGCACCTCTTTCATAGCTTTGATGCGCCCGACCTCCTCGAAGAGCTCGGTTTGTCCCTGGCAGAAAAAGCCGACGAACAGGTCGCCGGGCACACCGCCCACGTACTTCTCAGTCTCATGATGGTACTTGAGCCGCCGCGGCAACTCGAACCGGAACTCGTCCACATCGACGCCAGCCTGAAGGTCGATGAGCGCGTACGCCTGAAGCCACTGTGGCCCGAGCACCGCCGAGAGCCTGATGATGAGATTGTCGAACCGCATGGAAACCTCCTGTCGCGCAATGAGCGAGAAATACCTTTGTAACAGATCGGGCGGGCGAACAGCCTAAGCTCCGCCGAGGGTCACTTCGACATGCTGTCTTCAAGAGTCTTGGATTGCTGATTCTGGATCTTCGCCCAGATCTCGGGTCGCTCTTGCTGGATTCTGTCCCGGTGCCTATGAATCTCTCCCCACATCATCCGCGGCGATTTGTATTGGCTCCAGCTCCCGTCGAGGGTCACTCCCTTGAGCAGTGAGAAGAGGTAGACAATCTCCTCGTCCGTGTAGTACGGAACCAATCCGTAACCGGACGTCACCTGCTTCATCCCGTCGCCGTGGAATTCGAAGGCCTTCTGCCAGGTTTGCGAGTACTCTTCGTATCCAGGCTGCCCCCCAAGCTCTTTTGCCACGGCATCTGCCGCCCAGAAACCGCAATTGAGCGCGCCTTGGGCCTGGGTCTCGACAAAAGCCGCCGCGTCGCCAATGAGCAGGCAGTTGCCCTTGTAGGGCACCTTGAGAGGCGAAAACGCTCTTGTATTGCACGAATGAGATCTTTCGATCTTGGCGTCCTTGAACATCCACGCCACTGGGCTCTTCTGCGTGAAGTAGTGAAACGAATCCCAGGGCAACTGCTGGCGATGGCCTAGTAATATCACGTCCGCCCATTCGAAATGCTCGGAGGGGCCCGTGCCCATGAGAGGGGCTAGGTTGGATCCGTACACTGAACCCCAATAGCCACACCAGTCGTGCGGGCTGTATCCATGGACGCCGGACATGTAGACCGCAAGGACCAGAGCGTCTACGAAGTGGACGCGCTCCTTGTTGATGCCGAGTGTCTGGCCGAGCTGAGCCGAGGCGCCATCCGCCGCGATGAGCTTCTTTGCGTGAACCTTGAAGCGCTTTCCTTTGCTCACGCATTTGAGCTCGACGTGGTCCTTGAAATCTGCGGCGCTGTAACAAATCGTCTCATTCATATAGTCGACGCCGAGCGCCAGCGCTTCGGCGAGGACGCCAGCTATCATTGTGCCTTTGTCGTATTTGTAGGCAAAAGGCCTCCTATCCGGCCAGGCGAAATGGGCAAAGGATTTGAGGTCGGCGGAGAAGTACTTCTTGTCCGTGACCGGGCACAGCGCGCCCTTGTAATCGACGACCCACCCGAAGTTGGTCGAGCGTATCTTGTGATGGGGATTGGGAGGAATGAAACCATCGGTCCCCGGCTTCTCGGCAGGCTCTAAGACAATGGTATCGCCATTGTAGTCTTTATCGAGGATGATGTGCTCGCTGCAATACCTCGTGATCTTGGAAGTGTCCTTCCGTTTTTCGATCACCACAACCTTGAGCCCTTTTTTGGCGCACCACTTCGCAGCGTGGCTCCCCCCTGGACCGGCTCCAACGATAGCGACGTCATAGGATTTCATTTCAGCTGTCCTCCTCTATTTCCGCTCTATGAGCCAATGGCCAAAACCGGGCACATGTATTCGCAAGTATGGCAGGCCATGCAATTCTGCTTGTATATCTGGGCGTTCTTATCGTAGCCGCCGCGGTCATCGAGCTCAATGGCGCCGACTGGGCAGCTTTCCATGCACGAGCCGCAGCCGAGGCATTTCTCTTTGTCGACTTGCGGATAGGTGCGGCAGGTGGGGCACAAATCGACGACCTGCGGCATCATGTAGAATTGCTTCTGGATCTTCTCCAGTTGATTCGCGGGTGCAAACGGGTTCTTGCATTTTTTACAGAGCTTGAGAGGCTGACTCACCTTCCAATTGATGATTTCACGTACAGGTCCATCGATTGGGGCATCCTCATGCGAGGTCACGCGAGGCTTCTTGAGGTCGATCTTCTTCACATGTCCTGTGGGGCATACGAAAACGCACGACCCGCAGGCAACACAGTCGTCTGCCTTTTTGTCGAAAGCGCTGGCCACCACGCGGCTCGCCCCGGAGCCCGCGAATTGTATCGCGTTGGCTCCGACCACCTCGGCGCACGCCCGAACGCAGAGGCCGCACAGGATGCACGTCTCGTTCTGCCGCGTCCACTGCGGAGCCTTGTCTGCCACGTTATATTCCCTCGCCAGATCTTGAATGACCTTGACTTCAGGACACCTCGCCAGCAGAAGCTCGAGCACGAGCTGCCGGCGCTCGATGACACGGGCGCTCTGGGTGCGGACGATCATTCCCTCTTCCACGGCCAGGCTGCACGAGGCCTGTATCGAGCGCTTCCCGGCCTTCTCTACCTCGACGACACACAGGCGGCACGCGCCGTACGGTGTCAGAGCATCGCTGGCGCACAGAGTCGGGATCTCGATTCCGTTGGCCTGCGCGGCCTTGAGCACGGTTGTCCCTTTTTCAACCGCGATGCTCCTGTTATCCATCGAAAAGGTGATCATGAGAGCATTACCTCCATTGGACGCTCGCGTCTTTCCTCAGTTCAGTGTGTGAAGCTTTCGTTTTTCCACTTCTTCGGGGAAATGCCTCACCAAAGACAACATGGTCGCAGCGCCGGATTTTCCCAGAGCGCAGAAACAGCAGTCGGCCATCGCTTCTCCGAGCCGCTCGACCTGTGCAATATGCGCATCTGTGCCGCGGCCATCTGCGAACTGGAGGACAATTTTATGTAACTGCGGCATTCCGTTGCTGCAGACCGTGCACTTGCCGCACGACTCATCGAGAAAGAAATCGCCAAAGAACCTCGCCATGTCGAACAGGTCGATCTTTTCGTCCATCACCAGCAGGCCGCCGGAGCCCAGCAAGGAGCCCTGCTCGGCGAGCGCATCATAGTCGAACGCAATGTCCAAGAGACTCGCGGGCAAGAGGCCACCCGATGGGCCACCGGTCTGGAAGGCCTTGATCGGCCTTCCGGTGTCGGTTCCGCCGCCAAAACCCTCTACGATGTCTCTGACCTTGGTTCCCAACGGAACCTCTACCCAACACGGCTTGGCGACGTTTCCGACCAGAGCGACGATCTTTGTTCCCTTGCTGGTCTTCGTTCCGATTTCGGCAAACCATCGCCCGCCCTTTTGGACGATGAGCGGAATATTGGCGAGCGTCTCCAAGTTGTTCACAATTGTCGGTTTGCCGTAGAGCCCTTTTTCCACGGGCAAGGGCGGCCTCAGCCTCGGCTCGCCGAACATCCCCTCCAGCGAGCTCAAGAGCGCGGTTTCTTCGCCGCAGACATAGGCGCCTCCGCCGCGCTTGATGGTAATTCTGAATGAGAACCCTGTACCGAATATCTTGTCGCCGAGGAGCCCCAGCTCGCAGGCTTGCCGGACAGCAGCCTCGGCGCGTTCGATGGCCAGCAAATAGCGATCGCTCAGATAGAGATATCCTTCGTCTGCGCCGATGGCATAGCCCGCGAGCATCATGCCTTCGATCACCGCATGTGGATCGGACTCGAAGAAGCTCTTGTGCATGCCGATCTCGGGGTCGCCTTCGCTGCCATTGCAGACAACGTACTTCTTGTCGCCGGCAGCGTCGGCGCAGGCCTGCCACTTGGTGCCGGCCCAAAATCCCGCGCCGCCTCTGCCCCTGAGCATGGAGTCTTTGACCTGACTCATGACCTCGCTGGGCTTCATGGAGGTCAGGGCCTTGGCGATGACCGAATACCCGCCCACAGCGATGTACTCTTCGATCCTCTCAGGGCTGATGGTCCCGGCATTTCTGGTGAGGAGCCGCAATTGGTTCTTGAAAAACGGCAAATCGCAGGTGCTTGGGCACCTCGCGAAATCGCCTGTCGCCTCGCTGGTTGCATATTGGAGCGGCGTGGACATTCCCTGGAGGTCCTCTGAACGTCGAGCCCCGAGCACCAAGTCGGCGACAACAGTGCCCTCTGCCACGGCCTGCGCGATATCGCGGACGCGAGCTGCCGTGACATTGCCGTAGGTGACTCGCGGTTTTCCAGGGCAGATAACGTCCACAATGGGTTCGGCGTAGCTCATGCCGTTGCTGCCGACGAAAACGACATCGGCCTTGATGGACGCGCGGGCAAGCTCTTTCTTGAGAGCTTCCAGAACCGAGGCCGATCCTGCAGCAAGCCCGCACGTTGCGCCTCCGACCGTGACCCTCACGGAATCCGGGACGAGCAGCGCAAGCCCCCTTTTCTTCAAGGGTTCCAAATCCGCTGGCTTTCTGACTTCGCCAGAGACTTTCCATTCGACCTTCGCCATCAGCGTGGGCGCCTCTTCGGCCGAAGAGGCCTTGATTCCGAGGGCTGCACTGAGCACCGTGCGCTGTGGCTCGGGCAGGTCCTGCGTGACGAATGCAAAGATGACGTCGCGCCCTACAGGCTCACTTCCCGCGCGCTGAGCCAGCATGGCGAGAAGCTGGGGTTTGACGCTCTGCCTCATCGATTCCGGGACCGCGAGGAGCATTTTTTCGAAGGCTTCTTGCCCATCTGAAAGCCATTTGATTTCTGACATGATCTCTCGCTCCTTTCAGGAGACCTCCGGCAAAAAGCTAGGCGCGAAGCATCTGTTCTATTTTGGTCTTGGCGCGCTCACCAGAATACACGCCGCCATCGACCACCACGACCGGAGAGACGTTGCAGCACCCGCAGCCGCGGAAAGTGCGCAGCGCCACACGTTCACCGCTGCTCGCGAGCTTTTCCTGCGCAAATCGAAGCAGCTCGCCGGCGCCCTTCACATAGCAGCCGCTGCAGATGCACACCTCGACAACATGCGGTTTGGGGAGCTCCAATCGGAAAGCCCGATAGGATGTCACGAGCCTGTAAAGGTGCGCTATTGGCGTCTCCGTCTTCTGACTGATGAGGATCAGTGCCTCCTCGGGCACGTAGCCAAACTCAGCCTGGACAGCGTGGAGGATCGCGATGATGACGTCTCGGCCGCCCGCGCTTTGAGCCAGGATGGCTTCTACTCTGGCCAGATCCACGCCGCCCATGGTGGCATAGGCTTTCAGGATATTGGTTTTGAATGGGTCAGGGACTTTCTCGTGGACGATTTCCACGACGTGCTTTTTGCAAATTGGCCCACCGTCGGCCTTCTGCAACGCGACATCGAGGAGCTTGCCGCGAAACGTCTCGCGCAAAGCCTCTGGGACTTCCGCCAACATCCTCTCAAAGAGGACCTCGGCGTTTCCTTGCCATTCGGCCTTGCCGTGAACAGATGCCGCCTCCTGATTTGCTGCCGCACGAGGTTTTGCCTCTGCCATTGGGGCGTCTCCTTTCAGGAAAGAATAACCGTCATAAATCTGTTCCTACCGGGCGTGCGCTTGCGTTTTTCAGAAGCAGATCTTGGTACGCCGCCAAAATGCGCTCCTTGACTCTCGCGAGCTCGCCGTCGGCAACCTTCGCAAACCGAGCCTGTGCTTTCAGATAGTCCTCGAGCGGGCGAGGTTGCAGTGTCTCATTGGTCAAATGATAGGTACCGTTCTTGATTTCATATAAGGGAAAGGCCTGTGATTCGACAGCCCGAAAGCCCATCTTGACCGTGTCCTCGAGGGGAAAATCCCATCCCGCCGGACATGGACAGAGGATGTGGATATACGAATCGCCTTCGGTAGCGAGCGCTGTCCGGAGCTTGTCGTTGAGGTCAAAGGGATAGCTCGGAGACGCGCAAGCCACGTAGTGAAACCCCTGCTCTGCGGCGAGGCGGGGAAGACCCTTGGACGCAGCGTCTTCCAGCGTCCCCGAGGGCTCGTCGTCGAGGCAGAGCACGAGCTCGTTCTTTCCATTGCCGACAACGAGAAAGGCGGCTGCTGACTCCAATCCGTGGACGGCCTTACCCCGAGAGAAAACGGCGCCCTGGAGGCGACGCCCAACGGCCTTGCCGACCTGGCGAACCGCCAGCGAGACGCCGCAGCCGGGACACGTGTGATTGGCCTCGGGTGTGAAGAGCTCCTCATCGGGGAAGAAATTGGCGGCATACAAGCCGAATCTGTCCATGACTTACGCCTCCTCGGCCATGCTGATGACGCCGAACCAGCACTCGCGGTGACAGATGCCACATCCTGTGCAGAGATCGCGTTTGGCTTCAAAGAAACTATCAGGTCTTCGATAGACAGCGCCGTGCGGGCAGTAGATGTTGCACAGGGCGCAGCGGGTACATCTATCTGTATCCCAAACGGGCAGCGCCTTGGGGCGGGCGCCAAGGCTAAACGGTTCGGCGATGCCTTTCGCCACTGCCGAACACGAAATTTTTTCGGTTGAGACCTCTTTCATGATTTTCAAGACTGCTCTCCTTTCCGCTGTCGAGAAGGAATCCGAATCAACTGACATGGAGTCGCTGGGTAGCTCAAGCTCACGAAACAGGCCTCCAAAATTTGGAGATACTCATTACACCTCTTGGCGCGGTCAGACAAGAGCCTAGGTGAAGTGCCGAGGTGAATGGACTTCTTCAGTGTTTAGTTGCGATATCCTGCCCGCGGGGCGTTGTCAGCCAAAGGAAACTGTGATTCTATTCGCCGGAAATTTCGACCTTTTCGGAGGAAAGAGGTGAAAATGAGCACAGCGAGGAAGCTCTCCGAATTCGCCAGCCGCTTGTCGCCGGATTTGATCCCACAAGAGGTGAGACATCAGACAAAGCGCGTGCTCCTCGACACGCTGGGCTGCGCCCTGGGCGGGTACGAAAGCGAGGCGAGCCGGATTCTCCTCGAGCATGCCCTGGAATGCCGCCACCCCGAGGAGGCGACGCTCATCGGGAGCGGCCGGATGACCTCGGCGGCGAACGCCACGCTGGTCAACGGCGCCATGGTCCGCTACTTGGACTACAACGATACGGCATTCATCATTCAGGGCGAGACCTACCGCACGGGCTACCACCCGAGCGAGGTCATCCCCGCGGTCCTTGCTTTGGGCGAGCGCTGCCGGTCGAGCGGTCTGGAGGTCATCGCGGCGATCAACCTCGGCTACGACCTCTCGCTCGCCTTCCTCGAAGGTGTCAGGGGCAAGGGCATGGAGAAGCGCGGCTGGAACGGCGACACGCGAGCCGCTTTCATTATGCCCATCGTGGCTGGCCGGCTGCTCGGGCTCACGGCGGAGCAGATGGAAAACGCCGTCGGCATCGCAGGGAGTTGCCACGCAGTCTTCGGCATCCTCGACACTCCTGCCGAGGAGTACACGATGACCAAGAACATCCGCTTCCCGACCATGGCCCAGGCCGGGATCATGGCCGCGCAGCTCGCCGCCAAGGGGTTCACCGGGCCGACGAGCATCATCGAGGGCCACGACGGCTTCGTCGAAGTCATCATGGGCGGCGAATACGACCTCGGCAAGCTCGTCGAGCTCGAGGGCAAGTATTCCATTCGCGAGACGTGCATCAAGTCCATCATCGCGGACTTCTCCTCGCATGGGCACCTCACCGCGACCTTGGAGCTGGCCCGCGAGCACGACCTGCGGTTCGAGGACATCGCCGCGATCCATATCACGACGAGCCAGCGCTGCGCCGAGCACACCGGCGATCCGGTCAAGAAGTATCCGAAGAACAAGGAGACCGCCGACCACAGCTCCTACTACTTGACCGCTATCGCGATCTTGGATCACGAGATCGGCCCGGCGCAGTTCACGCCGGACAAGTACGCCGATCCGCGGGTCAAAGAGCTCATCGATAAGGTGGAGCTCGTCGGCGATCCCAGCCTGGATCGCCATCGGCCAGCCGGCATATCCGAGATCACGACCGTGCAGGGCAAACGCCTCAGCCGGCGGGTGGACTACCCGCGCGGCCATGCCCGCAACCCTATGACCGACGAAGAGATCACCGCGAAGTTCGAAAGCATGGCCCACCAGCTCATGGGCCGCGAGCGGATGAAAAAGATCGAGGACACTGTCTTCGGCTTGGACAAGCTCGCAGACATCGGCGAGCTCAGCCGCCTTTTGGTTAGAGGTTAGGAGGTTTTTCATGGCAAGGCTCTACGAGCATCAAGGCAAGGACCTGCTCGCCAGCGTTGGGATCAACGTGCCCCGGGGACAGTGTGCTTCAAACGCCGCCGCGGCCTTCGAGGCTGCCCGCTCCATCGAGAAGCCCGTGGTGCTGAAGGCCCAGGTCTGGGCAACCGGTCGGTTCAAGGCCGGCGGCATCCTGCTCGCAAAGGATCCAGAGGAGGCCGCGCACAAAGGCGAGCAGCTCCTCGGCAAGACAATCAAGGGCCTTGTGGTGGAGAAGCTCTTGGTCGAAGAGCAACTCGACGCGGAACGCGAGCTCTACATCGGCGTGATTGTCTCGAATTCGCACAAGATAAAAGGCCCGGTGCTGCTCTTTTCATCCGAGGGGGGCAGCTCAATCGAAGAGGTCTCAAAGAGAAACCCGGAGCGCATCGCCTCGCTCGAGGTCGACTACCTCAAGGGCGTGCAGCTCGAAGACGCGTCCCGTTTGGTCGCCGGGGTGACCTTTGAGGGCAACTCGCCGTCCGAAGCCGTCAAGCGCTCGCTCGCCAAGGCGATCTGCCAGGTGTACCAGGCGTTCGTGCAGTACGACGCGCGGTCCATCGAGGTCAACCCGCTCATCCTGACCAAGGACCAGCGGCTCGTCGCGGCCGACTGCCACGCCACCATCGACGACAACTCCGTCTTCCGCCATCCCGAGCTCGGCATCGCGCTGCCCCGCGACATGGAGCGGCCACCCACTGAGCTCGAGAAGAAGGCGTGGAAAATCGAAAACGACGACTATCGCGGCACAGGCTACTTCGCCCAGATGGCGCCCGTGATCGAGGGACCTGGATGGCTCGGCTTTCACGGCATCGGTGGCGGCGGCGCGATGCTCGGCGCCAGCGCGTTCGTGGCGCAGGGCTTCAAGATCGCCAACTATGCCGACACGAGCGGCGATCCGCCGGCGAGCAAGATCTACAGCGTCATTCAGTGCATCTTGTCCCAGCCCGTCGACGGCTACGTGCTGATGGGTGCCTGTCTCGCCAACCAAGAGCAGTGGCACCACGCCCATGCGCTCGTCAAAGCGTTCCGCGAACAGGCTGCGAGGCGGCCGGGGTTCCCGGTGATCATGCTCATCGGCGGCAACAAGGAAAAGGAAGCCCACCAGATCGTCCGCGACGGGTTCAAGGATCTGCCGCTGCGCTGGGAGCTCTACGGCCGAGAGTACATCTACGACACCGATTTCATCTCGGAGCGAGTAAGGACTTTGGTGACCGACTACCAAATGGAAAAGAAATCATAAAAGAGAGGCACCGATGGACTTGAGCAAACTGGAATTCGAAACAAAGAAGATGCATGTGACCTTTGACTATGGCCGGTGCATCCCGGCTGAGCAGGGCACGTCCCAACCTTCCTGCGGGTTCGCCTGCGTGAAGGCCTGCCGGCTCTATGGCCGCAATATCCTCAAAATTGAAAACAACAAACCGGTCCTCGCGGTCTCGGATCCCGACGAGATCAAACGTCTCGACAACGAATGTTTGGCCTGCGAGTATCAGTGCCAGCTCAAGGGGCACGGCTGCATCCACATCGAAATCCCGCTGTAGGCCGAGGAGCGACGACGATGGCAATTTTAGTTGATGAAAACACACGAATGCTGATCCAGGGCATCACCGGCCGCTTCGGACAGGGCGTTGCGCGACGCATGATAGAGGTCGGCTCGCGGGTGGTCGCCGGCGTCACACCAGGACGCGGCGGCGGGAATGTCTGGGGGGTGCCGGTCTTCGACACGGTCGAGCAGGCGCTGCGAGCGGTCGGCGGCGTAGATGCCGCCGTGGCCGTCGTCCCCGGGCCACAGGCCAAGCACGCAGTGGTTGAGGCGTTCGAGGCTGGCATTAAAACGGTGTTGATGCGCGTGGAGCGCGTCCCACTCCACGATTCCCTCGAGATCATCGCGCAGGCCCGCAAGCACGGCATCCGCCTGATTGGGCCAGGCTCGGCAGGCGTGGTCTCGCCGGGCAAGGCTTCGTTCGGTGGGCTCGGCGGCTTCATTGGGTCTTCCGACCTACCGAAGATCGCGTTCAAGCCCGGCCGCATCGGCGTCATCTCGAGGAGCGGGGGACAGACCTCCACTTTGAGCTGGGTCGTGTGCAGCGCCGGGTTCGGCATATCGACGGCCGTGCACCTCGGTTCGGAGCCGGTCCTCGGCACGACCTTTGCCGAGCTTTTGCCTCTGTTTCAAGAAGACCCCGAGACCGACGGCGTGGTCTACTTCGGTGAGATTGGGACGGTGATGGAGGAGGAGGCGACGGACCTGATCCGGGCGGGCGGCTACAAAAAACCGCTCGTCGCCTATATCGCCGGCAAGGGCCTGCCGGCCGGGCTTCGATTCTCCCACGCCTCGGCGATCATCGAAGGCGGCCGTGGCACGGCAGAGGGCAAGATCCAAGCGCTACGCAGCGTCGGGGCCCACGTCGTCGACAGGCCCGAGGAAATCGGGCCCAAGCTGCGCAGTGTATTTGGGCAAGCCGCAGGAGGAGCGCCATGACCCGCATTCTCAGATCCATGCTCTATGTCCCAGCGAACAGCTGGCGGATGATCACCAACGCCGCGGGAGAAGGGGCCGACGCGGTCATCCTGGATCTCGAGGACGCCTGTCCGATGGGAGAAAAGGAGACTGGCCGGGTCTTTGCCCGCGACGCCATCCCCGCGCTGAAGGAGCAGGGGGTCGATGTCTTCGTGCGGGTCAACTCGCTCGAGACCGGCCTTACCGAGACCGACATCGACTATGTGGCCGTGCCAGGCATCGCCGGGATCATGCTCGCCAAGACCGAGACCAAAGAGCATGTCACCGCGGTCGACGAGATGCTGCGCAAGCAGGAGAAGGATCGAGGCATGGAGCCCGGCAGCATCGAGTTGGTCGCGCTCATCGAGACGCCGGTCGGCATCGTCAACCTGCGAGACATCATCACGGCGAGCAAGCGCCTCGTCGCCGTGGGCTTCGGGGCCGGCGACTACTCGCGGGAGATGGGCGCCGGAATGGGCGTCACCGGCATCGCGCCGGACGAGCTCTTCACAATGTTGCTCTATGCCCGCTGCGCGATCGCCACGACAGCGCGAGCGTTTGGCATCCAGGCTATCGACACCCCGTTCTTTGGGCTCGTCATCGACCTGGATGGCGTGGCTCGCGAGACTGGAAAGGTCAAGCTGCTCGGCTTCTGCGGAAAGCAAGTGACCCATCCGCGCCATGTGGCAGCGGTGAACAAAGCCTTCACTCCGGCCGCAGCGGAGGTGGAGCTCGCGCAGCGGGTGGTCGATGCCTATCGCAAGGCGCGCGAGCAAGGCCTCGGCGCCACCACGCTCGGCGGGAAGATGATCGATTTCGGCTCTTTCAAGCGGGCCGAGTCGCTGCTCGCGCTCGGCGACATCATTCGAGAGAAAGACAAAAGGCGGGCCTAGCATCGTCTGAGGTTGCGGATGAATGATGGAACGAAGATGAACACGATCTCTGCGCAGCTCGCACGATTTGGCCAAGGGATGCGGTTCGCCGATCTCCCGCCCGAGTCGGTCTCGCAGACCAAGAAACTCGTACTGGATTTCGTCGGGGTGTCCCTGGCCGGGCTCAAGACGATGGCGCTCCCGCGCAGGTTGGCAGAGTACTTTGTCGAGCTCGGCGGCAAGCCCGAGGCGACCGTGTTCGGAGCCAAACAGAAGCTGCCCGCGGTGAATGCGGCCTTCGTCAACGCCGCGTGCGGGCACGCGCTCGACATGGACGACGGACACCGGTTCGCGGCGCTCCACCCCGGGACCGTGGTCATCCCCGCTGCGCTCGCCGCGGCCGAGCTCCACCACGCGACGACGCGCCAGCTCATCGCTGGAATCACTGTTGGCTACGAGGTGATGATCCGCGTCGGCATGGCGATCAACCCCTCGAGCCTGAACCGCGGTTTTCACGCCACGGGGATCACAGGGCCGTTCGGCGCAGCCGCGGCCGCGGCCAATATCTTCGGGCTCGACGTCGAAAGCGCCGAGGCGGCGCTGGGGCTCGCCGGGCTCGGCGGAGCCGGGCTCTTGCAAGTCAATCACGAGAGCGAGGGCTCGCAGGCCAAGCCCCTGACGCCAGCTCGTGCGGCCATGTCCGGCCTCCTCTCCGCCGTCCTTGCGAGCCGCGGCACGAAGGCGCCACAGCAGATCTTCGAAGGCTCCGACGGCTTCCTCAAGGCCTTTTCCGACAAGGTGGATGTCGAGCGTTTGACGCACGGGCTCGGTGAGGATCTCGAGATCAATAGAGCCTACATCAAGTTCTATTCGGCATGCCGGCACGCCCACCCCGCCGTCGACGCGGCGCTCGAGGCAAAGCGTGAGGCACGCATGGAGGCAGAGCGGATCCGCAGCGTCCGTATCGAGACCTACCCGGCCGTGCTTCGCCTGGCCGGCATCCCCCACGCCACGTCTGTCTCGGGAGCCCGTTTCTCCACATCGTTCTCGGTCGCGCTCGCCCTTGTGCGCGGCAAGGCCGGCGCGAGCGAGTACTGCGACGAGAACGTCCGCGATCAGGAGATACAGGGCCTCGCGAGCAGGATCGAAATAGTGGCGAGCGAGCGTTGGGAGAAGCTCTACCCGCAAAAACGCGGCGCCACTGTGACCCTTTTTGATGAGGACGGACAAAGCCACCTCGCCGAGGTCGAGCTCGCCAAGGGCGAGCCGGAAAACCCCGCTAGCATGGAAGAGGTCTACGAGAAGTTCCGCCGCAACGCTGGGCTTTGCTTACCGTGCGAGGAGACAGAGAGCCTGGGCAGGGTGATCACCCGCCTGGAGCTCATCGAGTTGGACGAGCTCACCGGTCTCTTGCTGGCCGGCGGAGGTCTAGCCGAGGAAAGGATCTAAAAACTTGTACTTCAAAGTCGCGCTCTACGTTTCCTTGAGTTTCTTCGCCGCCGGCCTCCTCTTCCGGCTGGTGCAGCTCTTCACGCAGCGCGTGGGGATATCGGCGCAGGAACCCAAGGTCTCCGCCGTCTCGCGGATCGGGCTCAGCCTCAAGGCTATTGTCACGGCTTTCTTCAGCCCGCGGCTCTTCAAGCTGCTCGGCTCCGTGTTCCTGGATGGGCTCTTGCAATTGCGGGTGCTGAGGGATCGACGCGACATTACGGTCTGGCTGATGCACATCCTCATCTTCGTCGGCTTCGTTGGGCTCTTGCTCTTCCATGCCCTGGGCGCCTTTGTCTCGACGGCCATCGATCCCGACTACCAATCAACGCTCAATCCTTTCTTGTTCCTGCGCAACCTGTTCGGGCTGCTCGCGGTAGCGGGGCTCTTTCTCGCCATCCTGCGCAGGGCCGTCCTAAAGCGGCGCACCATCAAGACCACCGCGGCGGACGTCTTCGTGCTCGTCCTGCTCCTCACCATCATGCTCACCGGGTTCCTGCTCGAGGGCCTGAAGATCCACTCCTATGCCGCGTTCGCGCGCATGGCAAACGACTACGGCTCCGGCGCGCAGGCCGAGGAGACTCGCGCGCTCGAGGCCTACTGGGTCGAACACTATGGCCTCGCCGCCACCCACGTGAAGCCGCCTTTCGACGAAAAGCTCATCGCCTCCGGAGCGGAGCAGCACGCGGCCTCCTGCGCGACCTGCCACTCGAAGCCGAAGTACGCGTTCGTCTCCTACGGGATCGCCTCGATCACGCGGCCATTTTCGGCGCAGGCGGATCGGGCCGGGGCATACGACATCGTGTGGTACATCCACGTGACGGCCTGTTTCCTGGGGCTCGCGCTGATTGGGTTCACCAAGATGTTCCACATGTTCGCGACGGCGTTCTCTGCGGCTGTTGCCAGCGCGACGCAGCGGAAACAACCCTCCGTCAACGTCGCCAACGCGGCTACGCGGGCGGTGATCGAGCTTCGCGGTTGCAGCCACGGCGGGACCTGCCACGAGGATTGCCCAGTGCGCGTCCAGCGGCAAGAGCGCATCGAGACGCAGCCCCGGTACGGTGCTGTATGGGATGAGATCGGCAGGAAGCCCGGCAAGGAGCTGGGTAACCGAGAGGCGATCGGATAGACAGGCCAGGCGCCGGGGCGGCGTCCCTCGCGCATGCAAAGGCATTCATGCAAAGAGATCATAGTCACATCATACAAGGGCAGGACGTGTGGGTGCCGACCGTGTGTGGCGGTTGCTACAACGCCTGCGGCATCTTGGTGCACCGAGTGGGCGGCAAGGTCGTCGAGGCCAAGGGCGATCCCAACGCGCCGAACTCCCTGGGCCGCATATGCGCCAAGGGGCTGGCGCGTCCACTCGACCTCTACACCACGAAACGCGTGCTGAGGCCGATGAAGCGGACCAACCCTGTAAAAGGGCTTGGAGAGGATCCGCGCTGGCAGGAGATCTCGTGGGACGAGGCCCTCGATACGATCGTCGCGCGCCTCGACCGCATCCGCAAAGACGATCCGCGCAAGCTGATCATCTCCCACTTCGACATCCCGGGCTACAAGATCTCGACGGCCTTTGCCCGCGCCTTTGGGACGAACAACTTCCACTGGAACCGGGCCTGCTACTGCGGCTCGGCCTCGCACCCGGTTTGGCTGATCACGAACGGCACGCTCAACTCGGAGGTGGACTTCGAGAGGTGCCGCTACATCATCTTGTGGGGCACACAACTCGGCCACATGGTCAACACCATCGCCTTGTCCGCGAGCTCGGAGCTGGCCACAGCGCGGCGCGAGGGCGCCAAGCTCGTCGTCGTGGATCCCTTCTGCTCAGTGGCGGCGTCCAAGGCCGACGAGTGGGTCCCGGTCAAACCCGGCACTGACGGCGCGCTCGCGCTCGCCATGCTGCACGTCCTTGTCTCCGAGCTCGGCATCTTCGACGCGGCCTTCATCCGGGATCGCACGAACGGCCCCTATCTGATCGGGCCCGACGGGCGCTACGTCCGGGATCCCGCGTCGCGCAAGCCGCTCATCATGGACCTCTCGGACCGCGTGGCCAAACCGTTCGACGCAGCCGGCCTCGCGCAGCCGGCGATCGAGGGGGAGTACACAGTCGGGGGCACGCAGTGCAAGCCTTCGTTCCAGCTGCTCAAGGATCACATCGCCGCCATCGATCTCGAGGAGATGGCTCGTGTGTGCACGATACCGCTCGCGCAGATCCGGCGGATCACCCGCGACTTCGGCGAGGCCGCGAGCATCGGTGCGACCATCGACATCGGCGGCCACACCCTGCCGCTTCGGCCCGCGGGCATCGACTACAAGCGCGGCGCCGCGGCGCACCGGGGAGGCTTCAACTCGTGCTGGGCGATCCACCTCCTGAACATGCTGGTCGGCGCGGTGGACGTCCCCGGCGGGCAGCGCGGGGTGAACCCGCTCGGCCCAACCTGGCAGCCGGGCGTCTCCGACGATGGGCTTATCATCCCGTCCGACATTATCACCAAGTACAACAAGCCCTACCCCGGCAGCACAGTGGCCGTGCCGACCACCCTCGATCTGCACGAGCTCTTTCCTGCCTCGCTCTTCACCCGCGGGCTGTACCCCTGGGGCATCGACGAGCCTGAGAAGTTCGGCATCACCTATCGCCCCGAGGCGATGATCCACGGCCGCACCAACCTCATGTTGAACAGCCACGATGGGCGGGCGATGGCCGAGACGCTCAAGAAAATCGACTTCCAGGTTTCGATCGGCCTGGTGGCCGATGAGACCACTGAGCTCGCGGACATCATGCTGCCGGACGCCCACGACTTCGAGCGCTGGGACATGTTCCCGGTCAACGATCCCTACGCCTTTGTCGCGCCGGGCATGGGCTCGTGGTATTGGCTCATGCGGCAGGCAGTGGTCGAGCCAGCGGGCGAGGCCAAGCCGTGGACCGAGATCTATATTGAAATCGCGAGACGCCTCGGGATCCTCGAGGACCTCTACGAAGTCGGGAACACGCTGTTCGGGCTAGGAGCGCAGCACAAGCTGGAAAAGGGCCGCGACTATTCGGTCCGCGAAATCGCCGAGCGCCAGGCCAAGACCATGTTCGGGGAGAGCTGGAGCTTCGACCGGATAAAAGAGACCTCGGCGGCGATCACCAGGGACAAGACATTGGAGGAGGCCTTTCCCAAGGCCTTCCTCAAGAGCCGTGCGCCGATCTACCTGGAGTATCTCCTCGACCACAAGGACAAGGTCGCGGCGACGGTCGACAAGCTCGGCCTCGAGTGGGACCTTTTGCCCTATTCGCCCGTGCCGCTCTGGATCCCCTGCGAGGCGCACGAACCCGATGCGGAATACGACCTCATCGCCACCAACTCCAAGCTCCCCACGCACCAGTTCTCGATCACCTCGGAGAATCTCTGGATCGACGAGATCGCGAGCAAGAACCCCTACTCCTACAACATCATGGTGCACACTTCGACGGCACAGAAGCGGGGGCTCGTGACCGGGGACACTGTCTGTGTGCAGTCGCGCTACGGCGAGTATCGAGGCCAGCTCAAGGTCACCGAGCTCGTGCACCCCGAGACGGTGATGTGCTGCGGCTCGTTCGGACATCGGGCCCGCGGCATGCCCATCTCCCAGAAAAAGGGCGTTTCGCACAATGAGCTTCTGCCGCCCCCGTGCCTCAAGCGGATCGATACACTGAGCGGCCAGATCGACATGTGCGTGGCGGTGAAGATCTCCAAAGCATAAAAAAGGCAGCACGCGAAGATGAAAAGATACGGGATGGTTATCGATTTGAAGAAGTGCGTGGGCTGCAACGCCTGCACTGTCGCATGCAAGTCCGAGCACAACACGCCGGGCGGGATCCTCTTCACGTCGGTGCTCGACAAGGAGATGGGGAAGTTCCCGGATGTCATCCGCGTGTTCGTGCCCATCTTGTGCAACCACTGCGAGCAACCGAGCTGCGCCGACGTCTGCCCGTCTAAGGCGACCTATCGCCGAGAAGACGGGATCGTGATGATCGACTACGACCTCTGCATGGGCTGCGCCGCCTGCGTTGAGCACTGTCCCTACCACGCCCGCGATCTCGTCGGCGATCCGCGCACCGTGCTCATGCACGAAGGTCGAGAGCGCGTGTTCGAGCGGCCAGTGCACCGGCGCATCCCAGAGCGCGTCGCCGCGAAATGCGACTTTTGCTTCTTTCGCGTGGAGAGAGGCGAGGAGCCGGCCTGCGCGGCGCTCTGCCCTACCGGGGCGCGCATCTTCGGCGATCTGAATGACCCCAACTCTGCGGCGAGCATGGTGATCCGAGAGCTGAGCGGCTGGACGCTTCTGCCGGAGAAAGGGACCGAGCCGCGGGTCTACTACGTGGGGCAGTGAGAAAAGAGCATCGCCGGGGCTCGAGGATCGGGTTTCGCATTGTTCGACGGAAGGACATGTGGTTTGAGTTTTAGAGGCAACCTGAACTGAACGGGAGAGACAATGAACAGTCATCCGAAGCTCGATTTGCTAGTCAAGAACGTGCGGGTCGTCAGCCCGAAGCGGCAGAGCCAAGACGTAATGGACATCGGGATCAAGGACGGCAAGTTCGCAAGGCTCGCGCCGCAGATCCCCGAGGACCAGGCGCGCAGCGTACACGACGGAAAGAAGCTCCTCGCGTTCCCCGGCATCGTCGACTGCCACATGCACGTCGGGATCTACAACCCGCTGGAGCAGGACGCGAAGACCGAGAGTCAGGCCGCGGCCATGGGCGGCGTGACCACGAGCATCAACTACATGCGCTCCGGCCACTACTACCTGAACCAGGGCGGACCTTACAGCTCGTTCTTCCCCGAGGTCTTGAAGCGCTCTGAGGGCAACTACCACGTCGACTACGGCTATCACGTCGCCCCGATGAGCGGGCAGCAGATCGGCGAGATGGGCGCGCTGCTCGAAGACTTCGGCGTGTGCTCTTTCAAGATCTTCATGTTCTACGGCGGGCATGGGCTCCACGGCCGCTCGTCGAGCCAGAAGGATTTCCTGATGATCGGAGAGGACGAGCGCTACGACCTCGCCCACTTCGAGGGGATCATGCGCGCTGTGCACAAGCTCGCCGAGGAGCATCCAGAGATCAAAAAGTATCTGAGCCTCTCGCTGCACTGTGAGACCGCGGAGATCATGGCGGCCTACACCAAGGCCGTCGAGGAGAAGGGCGAACGGTCCGGTCTGCGCGCCTACAGCGCGTCGAGGCCGCCGCACTCCGAAGGCCTGGCCATCGCGATGGCGGGCTACCTCGCGAGCGAGACCGGTTGCACCAACATCAATCTCCTGCACCTCACGTCCCGCAAGGCCCTAGAGTCGGCGGCGGCGATGGCCCGCACCTACCCCGAAATCAATTTCAAGTGCGAGGCCACGGTGAGCCACCTGGTCCTTGATGTGGAGACGCCAAACGGGATCTACGCCAAGGTCAACCCACCGATTCGGGAGCGCTCGGACGTCGAGGCCCTGTGGAGCGCACTGCTCGAGCGGCGCATCGACTGGGTGGCGAGCGACCATGCGTGCTGCCCCAAGGTGCAAAAGATCGACCAGCGGGCGCCGGGCGACGTGTTCGCCGCCAAGGCGGGCTATGGCGGCACCGAGTACCTCCTGTCCGGCCTCTTCAGCGAGGGCAGCAAGCGGGGCATGACTCCTGCGCATGTGGCCGAGCTGCTGTGCTGGAACCCGGCGCAGCGTTTCGGCCTGTTGAACAAAGGTGATATCCAAGAGGGATACGACGCTGACCTCGTGCTCTTCGATCCAGACCAAACATTCGTGGTGCGGCACGAGGAGTCTCCGTCCACTCAGGGCTACAGCCCGTTCGAGGGCATGGAGCTGCGCGGCAAGGTGAAGAGCACGTTCCTTCGCGGCGAGCTGATCTATGACAATGGCGGAATCGTCGGAGCGCCGCGGGGCAAGTATCTGCGCCGGCCTTCGTCTAGGTGAACGCGAATATTTTTCAACTCTGCTAGAAGAAGAGAAAAGGAAGCCCATGCATCTGCCAGAGTTCAAGTACTTGGTTCCGGAAAACAAGGCCGCTCTCCTGCTGCTCCTCGGCGAGCACCAAGGCGCCGTCGAGCTGCTGTCCGGGGGGACGGATCTCATCAACGACCTCAAAGCGCGGGTCAAGCAGCCGCAGTACGTCGTGGACATCAGCTCGCTGCGCGAGCTCGAAGGTCTCTCGTACGAAAAAGGCAAAGGCCTGACCGTAGGCGCAGCGACCAAGCTCGCGGCGCTCGAACGCTCGCC
The DNA here is from genome assembly GCA_025453525.1 of Myxococcota bacterium. GTDB lineage: Bacteria > Myxococcota_A > Polyangia > JAAYKL01 > JAAYKL01 > JALOQD01. The sequence goes on along the minus strand of JALOQD010000017.1, from coordinate 5,642 downwards.
GGTCGTCAAGGAATGCTACCCCGCATTGCACGAGGGCATTCGCGTGATCGGCTCACCGCAGATCCGCGCCATGGGCACCATCGGCGGCAACAGCTGCAACGCATCACCTTGCGCTGACACGCCGCCGCCGCTCATCGCGTATCGAGCCACGGTTCGGCTCGCTAGCAAGCGCGGGACACGCGAGCTCGCGCTCGAGGACTTCATCTTGGGCAATCGCATGACCGCGCGTCAGCCAGATGAAATTCTCGAAAGCTTCTTTGTGCCGCAGCCGTGGCCGGGGTCGGCGTGCCGTTTCAGCATCGTCGGGCTGCGCGAGGCCGCGGAGATCGACTTGGCGTCGGTGGCGATCTGCTGCGCCTTGGACGCCAAGGGCGGTGCCGTGAAGGAGCTGCGCGTGGTCATGGGCTCAGTGGGGCCCATGCCGCTTCGCGCCGTGCAGACCGAGGCCATGCTGAAGGGCCATGTCCCCACGGCCGACCTCATCGACAAGGCCGCTGACTGTTGCGCGGGAGAGGCCAAGCCCATCGACGATCAGCGTGCCTCGGCTGCGTATCGGCACCAGGCCATCCGTGCGCTGTTTACACGGACGTTCAAAGAGGTTTTGGCGGCGCTCGGGTAAGCCAAAAAAAAACCTTAGACCGGCCCCTTGGCGCCGGCCTTTCGGAGGAACACGATCCCATGAAACAAGTCCTTTCGCTGAACATCAACGGCCACGACCGCGACGTGATGGTGAGCCACGAAGACCTGCTCGTGGACGTGCTCAGAGATCAACTCGGGCTCATCGGAACAAAGAAAGGTTGCGGCCACGGCAGTTGCGGCACATGCACTGTCATCATCGACGGCGAAGCCGTGCTGTCCTGCCTCACGCTCGCGCTCTCCAGTCAGGGAAAGAAGATCACGACGATCGAGGGCATAGAAAAAGACGGCGCGCTCCATCCGCTGCAGCAAAGTTTCATCGAGCGCGGCGCCGTGCAGTGCGGATTTTGCACGCCCGGCATGATCATGTCGGCGGCCGCGCTGCTCAGTCACAACAAGTCGCCCTCGATCGAGGAGATCAAGATCGGCTTGTCTGGAAATCTGTGCCGCTGCACCGGCTACGTAAAAATCGTCGATGCCGTGGAAGTGGCCGCAGCGAAGATGCGTCAGCTCGATGCCGCGCAAAAAGGAGCCTAAATGACGACGGACGACACCAAGCGCTACGCGTGGGTGGGCAAGAGCATTCCCAAAGTGGACGCAGCGGCCAAGGTCCGCGGCAAGGCGATCTATACAGACGACATCTCGCTGCCGGGCTTGGTGTACGCCAAGATCAAGGGCAGCACAGTGCCGCACGGCCGCATCGTCAAGATCGACACGCATAAGGCCGAGGCGCTTCCCGGCGTGCTGGCCGTCATCGTCGGCGACCCGACCACGATGAAGCCGTACTCGGTGAACAACTACCTGCCCACGGAGCAGGCCCTGGCCTCGGGCAAGGTCCGCTACTATGGCGAGGGCGTGGCCGCTGTGGCTGCGCTCGACGAGAAGACCGCGGAGCGCGCGGTTTCCTTGATCGAGGTCGAGTACGAGGCACTGCCGTTCGTGCTCGATCCGCGCGAGGCCATGGAGCCGGGCAAGCCGCTCCTCCACGACTTTGCCGAGCGCAACATCAACTACAAGGGCGAGCAGGACTTCGGCGATGTCGACAAGGCGTTCGCGGAATCGCACCTGGTTATGGAGAACCACTATTATTGTTCCTATGTCAGCCACGCCTTTCTCGAGCCGCAGTCGGTCGTGGCCGACTACGACACGGTGAAGGGTCACCTGACCGTGCACACCTGCATCCAGCTTCCGCATTATTTTCATCAGACGCTGTCGCGCGCCCTTGAGCTTCCCATGGAGCGCATCCGGGTCATCGTGCCCACGGTCGGCGGCGGCTTTGGCGGCAAGACCGAGGCCACCCCCGCCTCGCTCGTGGCGTGCATCTTGAGCCGCAAGCTCGGCAAGCCGGTGAAAATCACCTACGATCGCGAGGAGGTGTTCCAGCAGAACAAGGGCCGGCACCCAGCGTACATGCGGATGAAGATGGGCTTCGATCCCGAGGGCCGGATCACCGCTTGCGATTTCGACAACACCCTCGACGGTGGCGCGCACTCGAGCTGGGGCTTTGTGACGCTGTGGTTCTCAGCCGCGCTGACCCAGCTGCCCTACAAGCTGCCGAACGTCCGGTTCCGCGGCCGCCGCATCTTTACCAACAAGCCGACCACGGGCGCGCAGCGATGCCTCGGCGGCGTTCAGGTGCGCATGAGCATGGAGAGCCTGCTCGACGAAGCCGCGCAGAAGCTCGGCATTCATCCCTTCCACATTCGAATGGTCAACGCCGTGGAAACCGGCCACCAGACCCAGGCCGTCTTCGATGTGCGCCACAGCGAGCTCAAGCGCTGCATCGAAACCGTGGTCGCCAAATCCGGCTTCTGCGAGAAGTACGGCAAGCTGCCGTTTGGCCGCGGCATCGGGCTCGCGTGCGGGCACTACTCGACCGGCGGCGCCTACCTCCTCTACAAGAGCAACCGGCCTCACTCCACGGCCAACATCCGGGTGGACACCGAGGCTGGCACCACGGTCTTTGTCGGCGCCACGGACATCGGCCAAGGGTCAACCACCGTGCTCACTCAGATGGTGGCCGAGGTCTTGGGCCTTGACCTCGCAGAGATCCACATCGTCTGCCAAGACACGACGCTCGCGCCCATGGACAACGGGACCTACGACAGCCGCGTGACCTACGGCGCCGGGCACGCGGTCAAGCGCGCGGCTATCGACGCGCGGGACAAGCTCTTCGGCATCGCGGCGATCAAGCTCGACGTCAACCCCGAGCAGCTCGAGTGCGCGGGCGGATTCATCTATGCCACGTATTCGCCCAAGAAGCGCATTGCGTTCCGCGAGGCCGTGCACCAGTACCTGAGCACGGTCGGACCGCTGTTCGGGACCGGCAGCTACACGCCTCCGCAGCCCTCGGGCGACTACCAGGGCAAGCTCATCGGCCCCACGCCGGCCTTTGGGTTTACGGCGCAAGTCGCCGAGATCGAGGTCGACGTCGAAACCGGCAAGCTCAAGATCATCAAGTACTGGGAGGCTGGAGACTGCGGCAAGGCCATCAACCCGATGAGCGTGGAAGGGCAGGTCGAAGGCGGTATCTCCATGGGCCTGGGCCAGGCGCTGTTCGAAGAGATGAAGATGTCGAAGGAAGGCAAGATGGAGAATCCCAACTTCCACGACTACCGCATCCCCACGACCATGGACATGCCCGAGATCGACGCGACCATCGTCGAGAGCTTCGATCCCACCGCGCCTTTTGGAAACAAAGAAGTCGGAGAGGGCCCGGTTGGGCCGGTCATCCCGGCTATCTTGAATGCGATCTACGACGCTGTCGGCGTCAGGATCACCGAAGTGCCCGTGACGCCGGAGAGGATCCTGCGTGCGCTCGGCAAGCTCGACCAGCCTTCCAAAAACAAACTGTAACCTTTGACCAGGAGAAAGAGAAACACCATGGCTGAGAACCAATCCAATGCAAACAAGCCGAAGAAGTTGCCGCTCATGGGGCTACGGGTTTTTGACAGCCACATCCATCCGGGCTGGGAGAAAAAGGGCATCGAGAACCGGCCCGGCTATCTTCGGCTATGGCTGGCTAGGGAGGGCGTAACCTCGGCGACCCAGGCCGCGCTGCGGGCCGCGCTTGGCGATCCGAATCCTTTTAAGCCCATCACCAAACCCGAGGAGATCCCGGAGTTCAGCGTCGAGTCGTGGATCGCCCTGATGGACGAGGCCGGCGTAGAAAAGGCGCTGCTCATGGGCATGGATACCATTTCGGATCCGCCCCACAACTGGCGCTGGCATTGCCCGGTGGAATACATCAAGGAAGAGTTCCTGGACAAATATCCGGACCGGTTTGTCGCCGTGGCCGGCATCAATGTGAAGGCGAGCCACGAAGAGAAGATGGCCTCCATGGAGAAGTCCAAGCAGCTCGGCTTCAAGGGCGTCAAGATCCACACGCCCACGGCCGGTTATCCGAACGACCGCGAGCGGTGCTACGACGTCTACGAGAAGTGCCTCGAGCTCAACATGCATGTGGAGATCCACACCGGAGTCGAGGAGATTCCCGGCACGCGGGCCAAGTACCAAGACCCAGTCTACATCGACGACGTGGCGGTCGACTTCCCCGACCTCAAGATCCTGCAGCTCCACTGCGGCAACATGAACAACCCGCGCATTGCGATCTGGAACTGCATCCGGCACAAGAACGTGTACACCGACATCACGGTGCCCCACCCGCTGCTCATGCACTTCAAGTATTACAACAACGTCGAGCACATCAAGATGCTCGAGGCGGTCGTGCCGGACAAGGTCTTTTTCGGCTCAGATGCGCCGCTCATTTACTCCATCTACAAGACCGCCGTGGAGTACGTCAAGATGCTGCCGATCTCCATGGATTTCCGCAAGAAGCTGCTCTGGGACAATGCCTACAACTTCTATTGCGGCGAATGGAGAAGCGAGAAGACCAAGTGACAAGCCGATAGGGCCATCGCAAGATCGGGAACGCCTCTCCTCGCACCGGAGGTGCGAAGGATTATAGCCCCGGGTTTTCTTAACCCGGGGTGATCCGATCCCAGATTCAATTTGCTTTTTTTTGTCTGTCCGCAAGCCCTGAAGGGGCGATGCTTCCACGCATGACTGCGCGCCCATCCGCCGCGCCCTCAGCGCGGATGAAAAAAGGAAACAACGAAGCCCGCCAGCCCCGGGTTAAGAAAACCCGGGGCTGCATTCCGTCGCGCCTTCAGCGCGGATGAAAAGGAAAAGGCAGAAACAACAGCGAAGCCGCGGCCACCCAACCCGGGTTATGAAAACCACCCAACCCGGGTTATGAAAACCCGGGGCTGCATTCCGCCGCGCCTTCAGCGCGGATGAAAAGCAAAAGGCAGAAACAACAGCGAAGCCGCGGCCACCCAACCCGGGTTAAGAAAACCCGGGGCTGCATTCCGCTGCGCCTTCAGCGCGGATGAAAAGCAAAAGGCAGAAACAGCGCGAAGCCGCGTCCACCCAACCCGGGTTAAGAAAACCCGGGGCTGCATTCCGCCGCACCTTCGGTGCGAGGAAAGGCAGAAACAGCGCGAAGCCGCGTCCACCCACCCGGGTTAAGAAAACCCGGGGCTGCATTCCGCCGCACCTTCAGTGCGAGCGAAAGCGTCCCCGATCTTGCGATAGCCCTCCCTGACGGCCCGGCTTCTATTGCGGCGAATGGCGAAGCGAGAAGACCAAGTACAAGCCGATAGGGCCATCGCAGGATCGGGAACGCCTCTCCTCGCACCGGAGGTGCGAAGGATTATAGCCCCGGGTTTTCTTAACCCGGGGTGATCGGTTCCCAGAATCAATTCCCATTTTTTTGTTTGTCCGCAAGCCCTGAAGGGGCGATGCTTCCACGCATGACGAGCACGCCCGGGTTAAGAAAACCCGGGGCTGCATTCCGCCGCGCCTTCGGTGCGAGGGAAAGCGTCCCCGATCTTGCGATAGCCCTCCCCCTGACGGCCCGGCTACTGCCCAGGCCCGGCCTTGAGCTGCACCTTGTTGAACGTGAAATCCGAGAGGTCGACGATCAGCAGGGTGGCGAGGAGCCT
>JALOQD010000479.1 GCA_025453525.1 Myxococcota bacterium | reverse complement strand
TAGGCGCCGTCCTGGTTGAAGCTATTGGCTGCATCTTTTATGGTCTTCCAATCCGCGGCGGTCATGTCGTCTGGATAATAGTCGTGATCGGCAATTCCAAAGAAATCGAGCTTGGCAGTATCGCGCGCGTACCGGTAAGCCTTTTCAGGCGATCCCTCACCGTCTGATATGTTGGTGTGGCTATGGAGCAGGCCAAAATATACGTTGTATTTCGTTGCAGGTTCCGTATCTGTGTCGGTGGCGGTGTCTGGATGGGTATCGGTCGTGACACCTGTGTCTGTATTTGAACCCGTATTTGTATCTTTAAAAGTACTGGTGTCGGTGTTTCCCTCACCAGAATCGTTGGAGGTTGCTGAAATATCGGAGCCGCAAGCACCGACAAGCGCCATCATGACCATGAGACAGAGACGCTGAGGGGATTTCATGCTGACCTCCCTTTTTTGCTTAGCTCTGGAAAAAAAATCTAGGAAAACAGAGCAAAGCCTAGAAAATTTAGAACGACAAACACATGTACAAATATGGTGGTCTTGCCCTGGAAATCAAGGCCCGGAAAGGTTCATCCTGAAACAGGTCAGGGCTCGGAATCACCCCTCGATTCGCCCACCCCACTCGACGACCCCAATGCCCCATCGTTGCGCTTTCAGAACTGCGACGTCGGGCTCGGCAAAACGCGGATACTCACACCAAGGATGGCCGCTTCGTTCAGGGCGGCGTTTGCCTCGCCAGACGGACCTGCTTAACTAATGTTGAAGACAGATGAACCCCCAAGCGCACACCGGCGACAGCCCGCTCGCTCCGAACACGATGGTGGACCACTTCAAGGTGACGCACGTGCTCGGCCGGGGCGGCATGGGCGATGTATACCTGGCGCGGGACACTCAGCTTGGACGGAGGGTGGCGCTCAAGCTCATTCGGCCAGAGGATCTGGGGGACAGAGAGGCCAAGAAACGATTTTTGTTCGAGGCGCGGGTGACGGCGCAGTTCAGCCACCCTAACATCGTGACGATCTACGCGGTGGGCGAGCACGCTGGGCAGCCGTATCTCGCGCTCGAGTATCTGGACGGGGAGTCGCTCGGCGTCCGGTTGCGAAGCGGTCCGCTCGGCACGCTCGAGGCGGCGCGGCTCGGGCTCGCGATTGCGGAGGCGCTCACCGAGGCCCATGCCCACAACATCTTGCACCGCGACCTCAAGGCCGAGAATGTCTTTCTGCCCAAGGACGGTCGACTGCGCGTTCTCGACTTCGGCCTTGCGAGGCAGGTCGATTCCGAAGCGATGAAGACAAAGGGGACGGACCAAGACAGCTCGGACGCGGTGACAGCCGGTTCTGGCGGTAAACGGGTTTTTGTCGGAACGCCGCCGTACATGGCGCCGGAACAGTGGCGCGGAGGCAAGGGCAGCCCAGCGACCGACGTCTTTGCCTTGGGCGTGATTCTGTTCGAGATGCTTGCGGGCCAGCGGCCGTTCCGCGGCCAGACGTGGCACGCCATTCGCGATGCGGTGTGCGGAGAGGAGACGCCGTGCATCGAAGCACCCAATGTGCCGATAGAATTCAAGGAGCTCGTCGCGAGGTGCCTCGCCAAGCAGCCCCAGGACCGGCCGAGCATGGACAACGTGGCGGTGGTGCTCACCGACGTGATCGTTATGGGACGCGGCCGGGTGAGCAGCGAGGGCAGCCCGTTTCGCGGTCTTTTGCCATTCACAGAGGCACAGGCAGGTTTGTTTTTCGGACGCGATGAGGAGGTGGCCGCGTTTGTGGAGCGGCTGCGCGACGAGCCGTTGCTCGCGGTGGTGGGGCCTTCAGGGGCGGGCAAGAGCAGCTTTGTGCAGGCAGGCGTGGTGCCACGGCTCAAGGAGCGGGGCAGTTGGATGGCGATTGCCGTGCGTCCGGGTGGGGCGCCGTTCGAGGCCTTGGCCGCTGCGATCGTTCGCACCGAGAGCCAGATCACGGACGTTTTAACCGGGGTGTCGATGGCGGCGCGGTCGCCCGAGAGCGCTGCGGAAGAAGCAGGGCTCGCCTGGGAGCTCCTGACGACTCCCGGGCGTCTCGGCGTCCGGCTCGAGGAGCTCGCTGAGCGGCAGAGCGTCGAGGTACTGTTGATCATCGACCAGCTCGAGGAGCTCGTCGCGCTTGGTGCGCAGGACGATGTGCGGCAGCGCTTCATGGAGGCGCTCAGCTCGGCGGCGGACGACGTCTACGCGCCGGTACGGATTGTGGTCACCCTGCGCGACGATTTTCTGGGCAAGCTGGCAGAAGGGCCGGCTGCGCGGAGTGTACTGTCGCAGGTGGTGGTGCTGAGCAGCCCAGGACCGAGCGCTTTGGCCGAGATCGCGAGCCGTCCGCTTGCGGACGTGGGCTACGCCTACGAAGACCCAGGGCTCCCCACCGCGATGGCGGCCGCGGTGCAAGGCGAGGCGGCGAGCTTGCCCCTGTTGCAGTTCACCCTGACGTCCCTGTGGAAGGCGCGGGACCGATCGCGCAAGCTCATCCCCCTGGCTGCGTACACGGCGCTCGGCGGGGTCGAAGGAGCGCTGGCCGGGCATGCGGACGGCGTCATGTCTGGGCTCTCGCCCGTGGACCTGCGCGCGGCGCGGGAGATCTTTCTCCGGCTCGTGACGCCTTCGCGCACCCGGCGCGCAGTGCCGAGGGACGAGCTGCTCTCTGGCCTACCGGAAAGCGCGGCGCAGGTGCTCGACCGC
>JALOQD010000230.1 GCA_025453525.1 Myxococcota bacterium | reverse complement strand
CCTTTCCGGCGCCTGGCATCATGTGATGCACCGGGCTTCCAAACGCGAAGGCGATCTTCCGTAGCGATGCCGCACACCTAACCAAAATTTGCGAGATCAAGGGAGTGACGCGTAAAGAGCTACGCCGCGGAGTGCGGGGACCCAAGGGCAACCCGGCCAGGCGGTTCGCGGTGTGGGCTCTAGCCAAAGACACCCTGCTGACCCACGCGAAGCTCGGCAACCTCCTCGGCATGACCGGCGCGAGCGTGGCCAAAGACCCCGCCCGCCCGCACAAACATATCGACTCCTTCTCGGACTGGGCAGAGGCGTGGCTTCACTGTATGTCAATTTGGGTGGATTGACCCCCTCTTCAAAGGCTATATCTGGCAGGGATACCCCATGGGCGTGCTGTCCACTAGGATCACGCCGCTGCCGGTGGAGAGGTCGATCTCTCCGCTCCACATGAGCCCAGAGGCCTCGGGCCAATCCGTCACCACCCGCTCGAGCGCTACCTGTATGGTCTCAGCCGGCATTTCCTCCACCGCGAGGTGGAAATCGTACACGCACATGCAGCTGCAGCGGGAGCCGTTCTCTGGCTCATCGCGCTCGGTGAGCACGTAGACGCCTTGGTCGAGCGCGATGTCCATGGAATGCACGCCGCAGCAGTTGAGCGAGATGCGGGTGTTTTCGAACGCCAGTTCGCCGGTCTCGGCGTCAAAGCTCCAGACGAGGCGCTCGGCGGCGCAGTACTCGGTCAGGTCGTCATCGGTGTCGGGGGGCGGCGGCGCATATTGCTCCACGCCAAACCCGCCACAGTCGCTGATCGCGGCCTTGTAGGACAGCTCGTTCGGAGCAGAGCCCACGGGCTCGGCGGTGAAGTTTCCGCAGCCGCCCAGGGCCAAGGTGAGCAGCGCCGCGATCCACGTCAGGCAAATTCTTGTTGTCTTCATGTTTCCACTTCCTTTAAAGGCTGGGTCTTCCAGCCGCTCCTGTCCAGCCTTACCCGAGCCAGACGCAAAATGGGAAAGCCTCCCGTCAGAAAGCATAGGCGAGACCCAACGTGCCGCGCAGGGCGAAGTGCGACGCCAGTCGGTTGTCCAAGCGGAACGATTGGCCTCCGGCATCCCAGAACACGCACGCCGACAGGTCGCCGGCCAGGGGAAAGTCCAGTCCCAGGGACACCCCGTAGGACAAGAGCATCCCGTGGTGATCCGTCTCACCGCTCTGGTGCTGCATGCCGTAGCTGGCGCCCGCGAACACCCCAACGAACAGATCCAGCAGGGAGTGCTCAAATCTCCAAGCGAGCCGCGCCTCAGCGGAGAGGAGCCGCAAGCGATAGTCGAGCGGGCCTTCCGAGACATCCCCTTGGCCATAGGAGAGCCTGCCAAACACGGAGGTGGGACCGAGGTCTGCTCTGACCCCGAGGAGCGCCAGGTGGATGGCCGCGAGCTGCTTGAGGGCCGAGCTCTGCAGGCCGTATTCGAGTGAGATCGCCCCTGTGCGCGGCGCCTTCTGGCCTTTGCGCGCCGCGAGGGACAATCGGGTGTCATGGCGCAGCGACGAGGCCTCGAGCACTTCGGTCTCGCCGGTTTGGAGCGACACATGGGCGGCGTAGACGCGATCGCGGGAACGCAGCGCGATTCGGTACTCGCCATGCGGCAACGAGAGGCATGCCGTCGAGCCCTGGGCCTTGCGCACCTCGAGTGTGAGCTCGTCGTCGAGGGACGAGATGACGAGATCTCCGGAGATTGCGGGCCCGAAGACGATGCGTGTCGTGCCCTTCTCCATGCTGGTGAGCACCACGTTGCCGCGACCGCTCAAGCGATAGTCGTAGGTCGGGTGTTGGGTGCCGGCCACCGTGCGTCCGGTCTCGGCGACGGTGCGGGCATACGCATGCCCGTAGACCTCGGACAGGGTGATGCGCTGATCGCCGTCCATGTCCGCGGCTCCACGGAGGCCGCTGACCAGATAGTGCGTGAAGAAGGACCCGCGCAGGGCCGAGGACTCGTGCGATCTCTCGAGTGGCGCGCTCGAGGCCAGGATGGCCAGCCCGCTCGTGCCGGCGGCCTCACTCGAGGAGATATCGAAAGAGGGACCGAGGCGTCCGCCCTTGGCCGAGGTGATGGCGCCGCTGTGGCATGCGTCGATGATGAGGAGCTTGGTCTGCGCAGGAGACGCCTCCACGAGCTGGCGCAGCTCGGCGAACGGAAGTCGCTCGCCCGTCAGCTCGAGGCCCTGGCCATCCGCGTGACCCGAGTAATAGACGAGGAGCAAGGACGAGGCGGCATGGCCCGCCTCGATTTGGCGGTTTGCAGCCGTGAGGGCGGTGCGCAGCTCCGCAGGCCGCTGTCCGAGGAGCAATGAGACATCGTGGGGGGCGAAGCCGCCGATCTCGACGAGCACCTCGCGCATCGCCTTGGCGTCCCGTTCGGCATAGCGCAGGGCCGCAGGACGATCGACGCCGCGGTTGTTGCCCGCGATCACGGCCACGCGATCGACCTTCTGTGCCAGCGTTTCTCGAGGCAGGCCGAGCACGGCGATGGCCGCCAGAACGAGCGCCGAGGTGGCCGGAGGAAACGCGCTCATCGCCCACCTCGCTGCTTCTCGATCAGCAGCGACACTTGCCAGGCGGCAATGGGGAGACGGCCGAGCTGTTCGAGGGAGCCGGTTTGGGCGAGCGCGGCGGCGACCCTGGGGCGGATATCCGCGAGCGTCAACGGCGCGTCCGCGGCCAAGAGGTACAACCGTTCCAGACCCTCGCTGTCGTCCAGGATGACGCTGCCCGGCAGCGGCTCGCCATTGGCAGCGCGCAGGACGGACTGTGTTCCTCCCAGTGGATAGTAACTGCTGACCACGCCCCGCTCATCGATGGCGATGACGAAAAGATGGCGGGGGCGGGCGTCTGGGCCAAAAGGCACGAACCGCAGCGCATCACCAGGCGCTAGGCGCTCACCCTCGCTCACTCGGTGCACCTGTCCGTCGCGCAGGCAGTGAATCTCGAGGCCGAGCTCGCCCTTGGCTCCAATATAGGGAGTCGTCGCGTCATCAACGACTGGGGCAAAGGGGAGCCGGCACAGGAGCACGGCGCAGGCGGCGGCAGCCAAGGACAGGCCAGCTGTTGCTACGAAGATTGTGCTGCGGCGAGCGCTTCGCCTTTGATGCAAGACGTTGAGCACCACGCGCGCCCGGGTGGTTGGGAGCACATCCCTCGTGAACTCTCGCGCTTCGTCCTCGGCCGCAGTCAAGGCCTCTCGGCACTTTGGGCAGGTCCGTGCGTGCCTGCTCGCGGGGTGAGCGTCTGGCTCGTCGCTGAGCAGATAGGCGTCGATGTCCATCTGTTGCAGACAGTCGGAGAGAGCTGGGCGGACGTCGCTGGAGTTGGGTTTCATGGCGCTCCCTTGCTCGTCTGCGCGGCGGCGAGGAAGCCGCGCAGGTGCGTGCCCACGGTGCGGCGCGACAACCCCATGATTTGTGCGATTTCGTCTTGGGTCATCTCGTCCACGAAGGAGTGAAACGCGATCTGCGCGGTTCGTTCATCGAGCGTCCGAAAGAGGTCGGCGATGCGTTCGTTGGTGAGGAGCCGCGCCTCGGCGCTCGGGCTCGCGTCCCGCAGCCAGGTCTCGAAGCTGCGACCGAGCGCTTCGGTCGGTCGGTCTCGCAGGGCGTTCAGGCAGTAGTTCGTGGCCACTCGGTACAACCAGGGCAGGCACTCGCGATCTCCGGGATCGAGCCGTTCTGCGTGTCGCGTGGCGCGCACGAACACCTCCTGTGTGGCCTCGCGGGCCAACTCCCGATCTCCGAGCAGCCTCAAGCAGCGCCGGTAGATGACCGGTCCAACGCGGCTGTACAGCTCGCCGAGTTCCTGTGCGTCCATGCCTCCACCCTCGCTTCCAATACACTCTACCCGCGACAGCGGCAAAACGGGAAACGGGATGGGACTTTTTTGTGATAGACCAGGGGTCAATCCACCCTAATTGACATATAGCGCGGCCACTTTTTTACCCGTTCGGAGAAGAAATCGAATACGTCGAGAACACCCCGTCGTCCGCATCCTGGCGAACGATGGCCTCGCGTCTGAACGCCTTTGCATCACGTGATACCAAGCGCTGGGAAAGTGGCCGCTGACTGGCCTTGTCATGGTCGCATGGGAGCGCCTTGCTTCTTATGTATCAATTGGGATGGATTGGTGCGACCCCCTTTCGACCCCTTTCCCTTCAGTCGGTCACACTGATTCCAATCACCACGCCGCCCACCACCGCGATCACGGCGCCTAGGCCGAGCCACAACCAGGGTGAGCGAAGCACTTTGCGGGTCTGTTCCCTGCGGCTTTGCTCGTCCCGACTCTTGGCAGGCGTGTAGAGCAAGGCGCGCTCTTCCTCGTCGTTGAGCTCGTCCTCATCGGGTGAGCCTTCTTCCTCTTCCGTTGGCTCCGCCTTTGCCAGAGCCGGGGGGCCCTGTGCATCCGAGTGGGAGCGTGGCAGGTCCAAGGCGAGCCTCACGGCATCCAGAAAACTCGGCGATAGCGAGGGCGCCGCAAGGTCCAGATCGGGCAAGGTCCAGACCTGGCCGCGACCGGGCAAGGCGATGGACGTCGGCGCGAGCCCCGCATCGCGGCCGACGAGCAGCACGCCCTCGATGTCGAACCTCGCGAGCAGCTCCTTAGCGCCCGGCACGCTCAGGTTCAAAGGATCGGCCGAGATAAGACGCTGAAGGTCGAGGAAGGCCGACTCGTCTTCACTCGGCTCGAGCTCGAGGGTCTGGACGAGCGGCCCATCTCCGGGCCGCACCTCGAGGACGGTCAGCGCTGGCGAGTGGCCGGCGAGGCGCGCAATGACCACGTGACGCGCGTCTGACAAATGCATCGACGCACCCTCTTCCACCGTTGTTCCGTCGACGGAAATGGCCGCTCCTGCGGGCTTCGAATGCAAAATGACCTCCCGTGGCGCTGGAGCGAACGACGGAGCACAGGCTCGGGCAAAGGCCGCGACCACCTTGGGGGAAAAAACCTTGGGGTCCACGACCGCGTGGGGTGCCATGGCGTGGGCCGTGCGCAGATCCCAGGCCGCGGACGCCTCATCGCCCTTGGCCAGCGCGATGGCGCCTCGCAGGATCGATGCCTCGAACAGCGTCGGCGCGCATGAAGCCAGCCGCTCGGGCGATAGGCAATCGCGCCACACCTCTTCCAAAGCCGCGGCCGTGGTGTCGAGATCGAGGGTCCGGTAACCAGCGCGCGCTCGGGAAAGCGCCGCGAGGGATTTGGGGCTCGCCTCGACAGAGGGCATCGCCTGGGGCGACACCCTGCCGACGATTCTTACTTCCTTGGAAAGGGCGTCTTCCAAAGCAGCGCCGAAACGCTCCTGCGCCTTTGCATGGGCAAAGGTGGGAAAGCGGACCAGGATGGCGGCCTGGGCAGTCCGAACTGGGCCAAGGGCGAAAAGCGCTACGAAAAAGCACGCAGGCAATGTGGTTCTGTGCATGGAGGCATTGTCGCAGAACGTAGCCCAAGCGAAAAGACGTCATTGCGGACTGTTGGCAGAGCACTAGTTCCGTCATAAAAGGGGGCAAAGGTGCCGCGCCACCTTTGTGAGTCGCGGCCACATAGGAGGATTTCATGCAACGACCGCAGCTGTCGGCTCATTTTGCTTCCCGTCAACCGTCGGCCATCCGGACCGCACAAATCGAATTCATGAAGCGGCCAGACAAGGTGGACGCGGTCAACACTGCCATCGGCAACGTCACCCTGCCCATGCACCCGGCCATGCGACGCCGAATGCACGCCCTGGGCGAGCCAGGTAGCCCATTTCTCGGCGGCGTGTGCGAGTACTCGACGACCGTGGGCGTGGCTGAGTGCTGCGAGGCCGTGCTCCACGTCATCGCCTCCAGCGGCCTGTCCACCGCGGGGCTCAAGGCCCAGATGACCGACGGCGGCAGCGCGGCCATGGAGCTGCTCCTTTTGGGCGTGTGCGGAGGAGCCGGATCCACCGAAAGGCCCCTATTGCTCATTGATGCGGCTTACACGAACTACAAGGCGCTCGCCCAGCGCACCGGACGCGCCACTGTGAGTGTCCAGCGCAAGCTCGGTGACGATGGCAAGTTCAGTTTGCCGGACGTTTCCACCATCGAGGCCACCATTGCCGAGCACAAGCCGGGTTGCTTGGTGGTCATTCCCTACGACAACCCCACGGGCCATTACTACGACCACGCCTCCATGGTCGAGCTTGCCAGGCTCTGCGTGAAGCACAACTTGTGGATGGCCAGCGATGAGGCGTACCGAGAGCTCTATTACGTGGATGGCCCACCGAGCAGTATTTGGCGCATCACCGAGGCCGAGGTGCCGGGCATCACCGGCCGGCGCATCAGCATCGAGACTGCCTCCAAGGTCTGGAACGCCTGCGGCCTGCGCATCGGCGCCCTGGTCACCGACAACGAAGAGCTCCACGTCAAGGCCGTGGCCGAATACACCGCCAATCTGTGCACCAACGTCATTGGCCAATACGTCTTCGGGGCGTTGAAACACGAGAAGTTCGAGGACCTGCAAGCCTGGTACAAACAGCAGCGCGCCTACTACAGCCGCATCCTCACCGAGGTCAAGGCCGGCCTCAAATCCAGCCTGCCGGGGATCATCGTCTCGAGCCCAGACGCCTCCATTTACTCTGTGGTGGACGTCAAGAACATCGTTAAGCCCGGCTTCGACGCCATGGAGTTCGTCCTCCACTGCGCCCGCAAGGGCAAGGTCGTCATCGAGGGCAAGGAGCTCACCCTGCTCGTCAGTCCCATGGCCGGGTTCTACCAAGTCGGGAAGAACGAGCCCAATCCCGGCACCACCCAGATGAGGATCTCGTTCGTCGACACCGCGCCGCGCATGGCGCTCGTGCCCAGGTTGTTCGCCGAGCTTCTGCACCAGTTCGAGGCTGGCCGGTAGCTCACCGCTATTCTAAGCACCTCTCCCCGTCCTTCTTTTTTTCCAAAGCGACCCGCTCAAACGCCAAAATCATGATTTGATCGCTGTGCGGCATGCCCACGATCCCCTTGACAGACAAGGCAGGCAACGGACAGTTGGTTGATTATGTAAAATACAGGATAAAAAAAACGTTTTTCCCCCGTGCACTTCGGAGTCCGCCTATAATTAGCGTTAGAAACTTCAGAAAAAGAGGAGGACTTCATGAAGCGTTTCCGTTTGCTCGGCTGTGTTGCTGTGCTGGCTCTGTCTTTCTGCGCTTCCAACGCCCATGCAGATAAAAGTCTTTGTGAAGATCTGCCGAAGCTCGGCTATTTGAGGAAGCATGCCGATTACTGTGAGAGGCGGAGGATGCCTCTGCCCGGAACCCCTGACCCTGATTCTTTTGTATTAAGGCGAGGTGCAGACCTCGACAAGGAAGTGACCCTCATCGCGGATATTGTCATGCCCAAGGCCGATCCAGCCAATCCGAACAAGCTCTATCCAGCGGTCGTTTTTCTCTCTAGTTGGGCCGTTGATGGGGGGATTGAGTACATGGGAGCGGCCCGGAAAATGGCCAAGAAGGGCTACATTGTCCTCCTGTATACCGCAAGGGGCATGCAGCGATCTGGAGGCCATGTGGATGTTGCCAGCAAGGAAGATGTTCAGGATGCCAGAGGGATCATTTCATGGCTGGTCGAAAACACACCTGTCGATGAGGACAATATCGGCATGGCCGGGATTTCCTATGGTTCAGGTATCGGCATCATGACCCTGGCAGAAGAGCCGCGCCTGAAAACGGTCGTGGCCATGTCGACCTGGGGCATGCTCGGTGACGAGCTGTACGGTCAGGATACGCCGGACTTGATCTGGACAGAGATTCTTCTTCTGTCGTCGATGGTGGCGGGCGATAACATGACTCAAACAACCTGGGACATTGCTATGGATTTGAAAGATCCAGAATGCTCCGAGGCGCGAATCGACGAGATTCTCGAGTTTGCGGAATTGCGCTCTCCGGGACTTCCCTCGGTCATCGACAAAATCAATGCTCGAGGAGCACCGGTCATGATCAGCAAAAACTATCACGACGAGCTTTTCACACCCAATAGCTCCATGAAGATGTTCAGTGCGCTCACTGTTCCCAAAAAACTCGTTCTCAACGAGGGGATTCACGCCAGTGCGGAAATCTTGGGTGCTTTGGGCTTTAAGAACTTTGCCTTTGAAAAGCTTTATGACTGGTTTGATTTCTGGCTTAAGGGGGCTCCTGGAAACAATGTCATGGATCCCAGCGAAACGATCATCATGGAGCTGCAGGGCGCTGAGCAAGGCGTTCGCGAAAGCTATAGCGATTGGCCAGACAGCCATGCTTTCAATAATCAGAGCTTTTACTTGGCGCCGAGAGGCTCTGCTTTTTCAGGCGATTTGCAAAACAATGCCAATAGCACACCCGCGGTCGACACGATCCGCAGTGGGATGTTCGACACCGCAGCGACCTCGGGCGGCATTGGTTCCGGAGATTCCCTCATCGGATTGATCTCCTCGCCCCTTGTTGAGTTGGTTGTCAAGAACCCCGTCGTTTGGCTTCCTTCGATTCCTCGCAGGCACGGCGTCGTCTATCAATCGAGCCCAGTCACCGAAACCACAAAGATCCGCGGGATGCCGAATCTCGAGCTCTGGGTGAGCCCGGGCCAACCGAACGCCCAGGTCGTCGCCTATCTCTACGACACGGATGAGAGGGGCTGGGGAACCCTCATTACGTACGGTGCGCGGACCCTTCATTGGGCCGTTCCGCAGGAGGCCATTGCTCTGGATATCGAGATGAACATGGCAGCCTACGACCTGCCGCAAGGTCACTCCCTCAGCTTGGTCCTGGATACGCAGGATGTGCAGTATGTCAAAGCCGGACACGACTGGGACATGTTCGCGGTAGATCTGCTCTTTAGCGCCGGGGATCAGTCCGTGCTCACGGTCCCTGTCGCGAAGTAGCGCCTATCCCGCCGGCCCTTCTCTCCCTCGACTGGTGATAACAGCGGTCTTGTTCGAAAGCGATATTGGGGGAGGTTGTTCTAAATTGACTTATGTTATTCTCTGAGCACGCTGAGCTTTCCTATCCATGCCCCGCGGACCCCGAATAGAAACCGTTGGTTTGCTGCAGCACCTGTGCTTTCGAGGGGTGGTTGATTGAGCGTGCAGCGGAGAGACGAAGCTCTGCCCAAGCCTACATTGGGCCCATACCCCAGTCCATCCAAGACCACCCGCACACCTTTGTGGCTTCAATTTCTTCAGTTTCGCAGTTAAAGCCGTCTTCGGCGAGG
>JALOQD010000229.1 GCA_025453525.1 Myxococcota bacterium | reverse complement strand
GCAAAGAAGGGAGCGACGAATGGACGTGAAGAAATCCCCCTGCCCCCTTACGAAGGGGGAGTTGAGTACCCGTCATCGGAGGCTTGACGAGGTACTAGGCGCCTTTGACAATGCCTAGGAAGGAGTCGGCCACGAGGGATGCGCCACCCACGAGGGCGCCGTCGACATTGGGCTGACCCATGAGCTCGGCGGCGTTGTCGGCCTTGACGCTGCCTCCGTATTGGATGCGCAACGACTGGGCCACGCTTTTGTCGAAGAGCTCTTCGACGAGCCCGCGGATGAACTGGTGCGCCTCTTCGGCCTGAGCCGTCGAGGCGGTCTTGCCCGTGCCAATCGCCCAAACCGGCTCATAGGCAAGGGTCACCCCGGCAAGGTCCGCCTTGGCGAGCCCCTCGAGCCCGGCGCGAGTTTGAATGGACAGACGCTCCTGCGTTTTGCCAGCCTCGCGCTCCTCGAGCTTTTCACCGATGCACAGAATGACCTCGAGACCGGACTTGAGCAGGGCCTCGAGCTTCTTGCGCACGATGGCGTCCGTCTCTCCAATGACGTGACGGCGCTCCGAGTGTCCCACCAGAGCGAAGGCGGCGCCAGCGTCTTTGAGCATCTCGCAGGAGATCTCGCCGGTGAACGCGCCGTTCTTTTCGAAGTAGACGTCTTGGGCTCCCACGCCAATGGCGCTGCCGCGCAGAACCTCGGCCACCTTGGGCAGAGCCAAAAACTGCGGGATGACCGCCACAGCCGCCTTGGTGTCCTTGGGCAGCTTTTCGCGAAGCTCGATGGCCAGAGTGACGCACTCGGGAATCGTTTTGTTCATCTTCCAGTTGCCGGCAACGTACGGTTTTCTCATGGTGCTCCCTTCATTCCCCTTTTTTGTCACGGCATGAGCGCCGCGAGGCCAGGCAGGATCTTGCCCTCGAGCATCTCCAGGCTCGCGCCACCGCCGGTGGACACATGGTCGAACCGGTGATCGAGGCCAGACTGGTTGACCGCCGCCACCGAGTCGCCGCCGCCCACCACGGTATAGCCAGCGCTCGTCGCCGCGGCCTTGGCCATGGACAGCGTGCCCTCGGCAAACGGCGCCTTCTCGAACATGCCCATGGGGCCGTTCCAGAAGACAGTGCCAGCGCGCATGATGAGCTCGCGGAACGATTCCGAGCTCGCTGGGCCGATGTCGAGGGCCATTTTACCCGGCGCGACCTTGTCGATGGATACGACCTCTCCCCTCTCGGCCTCAGGGGAAGCAGCCACCACCAAATCGCTGGGCAACAGGAGCCGAACCTTCCTCGCTTCGGCGCGCGCCATGATATCGCGGGCCAGCGGCAGCTTGTCGGTCTCGACGAGCGAGGAGCCCATGGCCATGCCCTTGGCGGCGAGGAACGTGTTGGCCATGGCGCCGCCGATGACGAGGGCATCGACCCGAGACATGAGGTTCTCGATAATTTCGATCTTGTCGGACACCTTGGCGCCGCCCAGCACAGCGACATAGGGTCGTGTGACCTCGCCGAGGAGCTTGGAGAGTGCCATGACCTCCTTCTCCATCAGAAAGCCCATGGCTTTTTGACGAATGAAGGCCGCCACGCCCGCGGTGGAGGCATGGGCGCGGTGGGCAGTGCCGAACGCGTCGTTGACATAGATTTCGCCAAAGGTGGCGAGCTCACGGGACAGCTTTTCGTCGTTGGCTTCTTCGCCGGCATGGAAGCGCAGGTTTTCGAGGAGGGCGACTTGGCCATCTCGCAGATCGAAAACCACGCGCCGGGCGCCGTCGCCGGAGCAAGAGTCGGTGAGCAGCACCTCGCCGTTGTCGAGCAGCTCGGCGAGACGCGAGGCTACGGGCTCCATGCTGTACTTCTGCTCGGGCTTGCCCTTGGGCCGACCGAGGTGGCTCATGAGCACGACGCTCGCACCGCGGGTGACGAGATCATTAATCGTCGGCAGCGCGGCGCGGATGCGCGTGTCGTCGGTGATCTTGCCGTCTTTGATGGGAACATTGAAATCGACACGCACCAGCACGCGACGGCTGGCGACGTCGATATCTTTGATCCGTTTGATGGAGGAATAATCCATGGGTCAGCCTTTCTTCACCATATACGACGCGAGATCGATCATGCGGTTGGAGTAACCCCATTCGTTGTCGTACCAGGCGAAGACCTTAATGCTCGTGCCGTTCAACACCTGGGTGAGCTTGCTGTCCACGATGGCAGAGTGCGGATTGCCCAAGAAGTCAATGGAGACCAGCTCCTCGTTCGTGTACTGCAGGATGTGCTGGAGCGGTCCATTGGCAGCAGCCTTGAGCGCCGCGTTGATCTCGTCGGCCGAGGTGGCCTTCTTGACGTTGGCGGTGAGCTCGACGACCGACACGTTGGCGGTGGGTACGCGGATCGCCAGCCCGTCGATCTTTCCCTTGAGCTCCGGGAGCACGAGGCCCACGGCGCGAGCCGCACCCGTGGTGGTGGGGATCATCGACAGGGCGCCGGCGCGGGCGCGGCGCAGATCCTTGTGCGGTTGGTCGAGAATGCGCTGGTCATTGGTGTACGAGTGGATGGTGGTCATCTGCGCGTCGACGATGCCAAACGTGTCCGAAATGACCTTGGCCACTGGAGCCAGGCAGTTGGTGGTGCAAGAGGCATTGGACACGACTTGATGCTTGGCGCGGTCGTAGGTCTCGTGGTTGATACCGTACACGAACGTACCATCGATTTCCTTGGCCGGGGCGCTGATGATGACTTGGCTGGCGCCGGCGGTGAGGTGCTTGCCCGCGGTTTCCTTAGTGGTGAAAAGCCCCGTGCACTCCATGACGAGCTCAACGCCGAGCTTGGCCCAGGGCAGGTTCGCCGGATCTTTTTCTGCGTAGATCGGGACGTCTTTTCCGTTGACGACGATGGAGTTCTCCCTTGCCTCGATAGTTCCGGGGAAGATGCGATGCACGGAATCGTATTTGAGCATATGCGCCAAGGTTTTAGGGCTAGTGATGTCGTTGATGGCGGCGAGCTCTAGGACGTGGTTGTCGCTCATTGCAAGGATCCGGTGGACGCAGCGCAGCGACCGATTCTTCCAAAACCGTTGATAGCGATCTTCTTTGCCATGAGAGGACTCCTCCGTGAGTGTTCGGGACTTTCCCGGACGACGGTTGTTTAATTGCTTGCGACCATAACGCGCTCATTCAGGGGCCGTCAAGGATGGTCGCTCAAAAGGAAAACCAAGCTGTTTTCGGTCGTTACGGGCAATTTCGCGGAACGCTGGTCTGCCGCCGCGCACTGCTTTATAATGCGCGCCCGAAATGAAAAACATATCTGCGCGAATGTTGGTCGCCTTTGGCGCGTGTTTGTGGCTCTCAAGTGGCTGCGACGACGTGCTCGAGGCCTGCCAGAGTTGTCCAGAAAAGGGCAGCGGGGCTCTCAGCGTCGCAGGAGACCCGCGCCTGGACCATTCCCTCGAGGCTGCGGTTCATCTAGCGCAGCAGCACAGCGCCGCTTCGAGACGTCTGTCCGAGGCCATGAGAGGAGCGCTCCGCGCGTATGGCGTGGACCAAGGAGCGGTGCTGTCGACGTCCGCGGCGGCAATGCTGTGGGAGGCTGCGCAAATCGATCTCGGCAGAACAGACCTCGAGGTGTCTCTCGCGCGCGAGGAAGCGGTTTGCTCGACCGACGCCGCGAGTCTCGTCGATGTCCTGCTGGCCTGCCAGAATCACCTGGGCTGCTATGTCTCCGACGAGTGCCGCAGGGCCCGTCTCTCCATGCCGAAAATGCTGTGCGCGGGTCTGTGCACCGGTGTCTGCAACACGGTCTGCCAAGGCGCGTGTCTGTCGCCGTCGGTCAGCGACGGCTCGAACTGCGATGGTCCGTGTTTGGGCGCCTGTGTCACCGAGATCCCACGAAGCTGTGCTGGCATGTGTCTGGGGACGTGCGCTGGAACGTGCAGCTCATTGTCGCAAGACAATAGGTGTCAGGGAAGCTGCGTCGGCGAGTGCACCGGAGCCTGCGTCGCGACAGGGGTGCAACTCTGCTCTGGCGTGTGCCATGGACGGTGCGGATTTCCCGTTGACGAAAGTTGTCCTGCGCCGGGCGCGTGTCGAGGCCGTTGCGACGGTGACGCCTGCCTCGGATCGTGTCGGGGTCTCGTGGAGCCCGCGGCCTGCGACCTGAAGTACTGCGCCGACCCTGGAGACGCGACCGGGCTGTCTCAATGCCGCGCCGCAGTTCGAGACCTCTCGGTGACGCACATCGAGTGTAGAGGTGGGCGCGCGACCGTTTCTCCTAGGTTCACGGCCATCGTGCCGCCTCCAGACGCCTTTGCCGTTTTGGACCGGCTGCGTATCCTCGAAGACGCCCTGGACGTGGCGCTCGAGGTCGAAGCGTGGGCAAAGCTCGTGGGTTTGGGGGTTGATACCGCCGCGGAGCTCGATTTCGCGTGGCTGGGCCAGGTCAGTGAAGGGGTGGCCAGCTCGACGGAGAAGGTGGACCTCGGAGCGGCCGCAGTGCCGAAGGACCTTGCCAGCGCTCCAGCTTGGGCGCTCAAACTTCGGGCTTTCGTTTTGTCCCAGGAAGGCGCAGCAAAGGGTTTCGGCGTGGTGGCAGGCGCCGCGACGTGCGTACCGCAGGCGTTTCAGTTCGCTTTTGAGGACCTCGATAAGATCTTGCCCGTCATCGTAGACAAAAGTGGAAACGTCAGCGCAGGGCGGTCGTCGGGCTCTCTTCTCGCGCTCGTGGATACAGCCGAGGCCATGACCGCTCCCCTGCAAGTGAAATGAAGGGAGCGGGCGCCATCGATCGAGGTGGTGAGGCAACGCGGTGGCTGCTCGCCGCTTATCTCGGGCTCTCGGTGGTGGGCTTGCTCGTATGCGTCGAATTGGCTTGGATTCACCTGCGCCTGTTCACCGACCCATCGTACGAAGCGTTTTGCAGCACCGGCACGGTGTTCGATTGCGAAAGGGTGGCCCTGTCGCGGCACTCGGTCGTCGCCGGCGTTCCCTTGGCTGTCTGGGGTATCCTCGGCACGTTGTGGGCTGGGGCGCTGGGACTCTGCGCGCTCATGGGCGTGCGGCGAGGACGGTTCGTGGCCTTGGCCGCGACCTTTGTCTGGACTGTTTCCATGGCCTTTGTCGCGCTCTGCCTGCTCGGGATTTCGGCCTTGACTCTCCGCGCGGTCTGTCAGCTCTGTCTCGCGAGCCATCTCCTCACCTTGGGCTTGGCCGCGATCGCGATTTTGGCGAGCCGGCGCGCCATGACCGGAGGCGCGTTGGCTCATGTGCGCTTGCTCATCTTTGCTGCTCGCAAGGAGCGGCTGAGCGCGGCCCTCTGGCTGGCCTTTGGAGTGCTCACGGTGACGGCGCCCATCGCGCTCATTCCTCCCTACTGGGAAGTCTCCTCCTTCCGCGTCGGCGAGCTGTCCACAGGCGTTGGCGCAGACGGGTTGCCCTGGCTAGGTGCGACTCACCCGACCGTCGTGGTGCACGAGTACAACGACTATGAGTGTCCGTATTGTCGCTCGGCCCACCTCAAGCTGCGACGCATGCTCGAGAAACACTCCGAGAAGTTGCGCATCGTGCGTCACGATACCTCTCGAGTCGATTGTCCAGCGCAAGCTCCGAAAGGGGAGTCTGTCGATGCCTGTCGGACTGTGCGAGGAGCTTATTGCGCGTTGCAGCAGCAGAGCTTTTGGCAGTGGAGCGATGCGGCTCTCCACAAACCCCGTCCTGCTCCGGGGTCGGCTCGAGAGCGTTATGAGGAAGACCTCGCAGCGGTCATTGGGCTCGATTCGGCCCGATTCAACGCCTGTCTCGATTCCGAAGAGGCCTTTGCCTTTGCCCACGAGCGAACGATCGAGGCAAGGAGAGCCAAGGCGTTTCAGCTCCCCACTCATATCGCCTTTGGGAAAAAGGTATCGCTCGAAGATGTCGGGGCTGCTCTCTAACGTCGCTTCGCCTGATCCATGCGCTGCAACCACGAACGGGAGAGGCTCTGCACCTCAGGGTGAGGGTGGCCTTGCGCGGTCATCTCCAAGTAGGCCCGCGCTTCCTTGCCTCCTAGGCGCGCCATGGCTTCGATGGCCCGAACTTCGCTGCGTAGGTCGCCACGCCTGATTCCGGAGATGAGCACCGGCACGGCGGCCTGATCTCCGATTTCGACCAGAGCCTCTGCCGCGGTGTCGGCCACGGCCTCTCGAGGATCGCCGAGCAGGGTTCCCAGGGCAACGATGGCGCTCTTGTCTCGCCGCAGTCCGAGCAAGCGGGCGCACAGGAGTTGTTCATCCGCCTCAGCGGCGTTGAGCCCGCGCACGAGCCTTTCGGTTTGGGCCTCCACGAGGGTCAGATGACGCGCCACCGCCGTGCGCAGGTCTGCGAGGGCCGAGGTCGAAAGGCGATGGGTGGTCTCTTCGTCGCTCGCCTGCCCACGGCCGATCACCTGAATCTCGATGCGAAAAGGAATGCCGACCAAGCGCAGTCCAGCGGACAGGCCGAGCTGCGCCCCTCCATCTTGCATCGACACGAGGCTGGCCTCGACGGTGAGCTTGCCCGCAGGGGGATGCTCGACAGGGGCGACGAGCCCTGTCATGGCCGCGCGCGCGAGTCGCTCGAAGGTGGGAGCGTCGAGCTCAAAAGGGACAACGTCCGCGTGACTCAGGCTCACAGCACCGAGCTCCACGGGCTTGCCCGACGTGGGCTGTGCACGCTCGGACGGCCCGCATCCCAAGCAGCTGGCGAACAAGACCAAGGGCAAAAAGGAGAGTGGGATGCGTGGCACAGACCTGGGCACGAGCAACTAGAAGCCCAATTGGGCCAGGATGGTCAAGCGGTGGTGGAAGTCTTCCCATGTGCCAAAGGGCGCCAGATAGGTGCGGGTCATATCGTTCATCATGACAGCCGTGTATTCGGCGCCGACCTTGAGGTTGTGTCCCTTGAAGTAGTAGTTGACGGCGCCGGTGAGCTCGTGGACGTTGTCGCCTTCCCGTTCGAGGTTGGCATCCATGCCGCTGTACCGGAACGCCGGCTCGAGGCCGACCTGCGGGAAGAACCAGCCAGCCTGGGCCATGTAGCCGATCGTGTTAATGGTGTTGTTCTCTGGATAGGCGTTGCCGTGATCACCGGTGCGGAAGAAGAACGCGCCCATGACATGAAGACCGTTCCACTTGAACAGCGCGTCGCCGGTGACGCTCATCTCCTCGCTGTAGTAGTCGAATTTTTTGTCCTCGGGGGTCACGGGGTTCTTGTTCTCTGGCCGGTTATAGGCAAACGCGGCGCCGATGCTCAAAAGCGGTTTCTCCGTGCGATCGAGGTCGCTCATGCCCGCGGTCATCTCGCCCAGTGGGTCGACCTGGAGGCGCAGAGCGTACATGAGCTTGGTGTTGTCGTTGTCGCGATTTGCGCCGCCGCCGTTGAACGCGCCCACGCCGTACGAGAAGCGCTTCTCCCAGAGCTTGCCAGCGAGCTGGAGGCCGCGATCGTAGCCAAACGACGAGCCGAGCCGCGTCGCGTAGTCCCAGTGATAGGCGAGGCTGTCCTCTGTCATGTACTCGCCCCAAAGTTTGTAGGAAGAGGTCATGAGCGACAAGCTGGAGAATGTGGTCTGATTGGCGGCGACGAGCGTCTCGCGATCGAACGGCACCTTGAACTGGCCGCCGCGCACGGTGAGCCACTCGAACGGCGCGATTTCGCCGTACACGCTCTTCCAAGAGAGGGCGTAATCGTACACCTTGACTCGGTTGAACTTCCCGTTGCCGACGCCCGTGTTGGGCGGGTATTCTGCCTTGCCAGCCAGCTTTTGGTAGTCGGGCTCGAACACACCTGTAGCCAGGCCAAACAGCTTGACCTTGAGGGACAGCCGAGCGGCGTTAAAACCGAACTCGTTGATGATCGCCTCGGTGTCCCCTCCGATGGGCTGGTTCGTTGCGTCATCGTAGACGAGCTCGCCGTAGCTGTCTTTCTGCCATTGCTCTTGGAACTCCGCGCGATAGTAGGGACGGACGTAACCATTGAGCCACAGCTCGAACTTCTTGTCCTGCGTGCGGATGAAGAAGCCCTTGTCGTAGCCGGCCATGGGGTTGGCCTTGACCGCGGCGAGTTGCTCCTTGAGCGCTTTGTTTTCCTCCCAGAGCTTCTCTATCTCTGAGGCCATGGCATCGAGGCGAGCGCTGTGCTGCGTCGCGGCGGTCTCGTGACCTTGGTTCTTGCTTTGCATTTCGCCGATCTGCACGGCGATCTCGTCGAGCTCGGCTTGGAGCGCCGCCGAACGCTCGCGCAGCGCTGTCGGGGCCTCAATACCGGTGACCGCCTTGAAGTCTTTTGTCAAAGCGTCGACTTGCTGTTCGAGCAGCGTGATTTTGTCCCTGATGAGCTTGGGTCGTGCCGGGCCTTCTGGCAAAGCGATCTGAGCCGGCGCGTCCTTGATGATGAGCTTGGGTTTTTCCTGGGCCTGCGGCGCTTTTGCCGGAGCTGGTGCTTCGCTCGCGGCCTTGGGTTTTTCCTGGGCCTGCGGCGCTTTTGCCGGAGCTGGTGCTTCGGTCGTGGCCTTGGGTTTTTCCTGGGCCTGCGGCGCTTTTGCCGGAGCTGGAGCTGGCGCGTTCTGGGCCAATGAAGCCGACGCGACGAGCATCGCGCCGGTGACGAGCAAGAAACTCGAAAACCTAGTCATGACACTTGTTCTCATCTCTGTTACCTCCACTGTTCTCGACGTAAAGTTTCGTGTCGTCTCGTTGGTGCCTATTTTGAGTTAGCCGATACTAAATCAAAATGCGATCAGCCGGCCAGCGATTTCACCAAGGCGCGCCTGCGGGGGGAAACAGGCTCCCTATTCGAAGATTTTGGGCGCTGGAACGACCGTGATGGCCTGCTTGTCGATCCGCAGCGGCATTTTGGAGACCTTCGCATCCTCGGCTGTGATGTCGGCGGACTTGGGGCTCGCGTAGACAATGGGCGACGGTGCGTCCGAAGCGAGGGCATCAGAGAGGGCCTTGGCGTCCTTGCCGACGAGCGCGATGAAAATTTTGTCGGTTTGAAGGTGCTTGCGGATCGCCGCATTGACCGCGTCCAACGTCAGCGCATCGATCGCCGAGAGCAGGGCGGAGATGTGCTCGGGCGGCTGCTCTCCCGGTTTTGCGTAGAATTGGGCATCGATGGCGTAGCCGAGGCGGCGCTCCTGGGTTTGTGCAAAGCTGGGATAATAGCCCTTCATGAACGTGCGAGTCTCGTCGAGTTGCTGCTGCGAAAGGCCCTTTTCCACGAGGTTCGAAAGCTCCATGAGCGCAAGGCGCAAGGCGAAGTGACGGTCCGCGTCTTTGACCGGCCGCAGCCAGAGCGTGAAATCCTGCTGGTGTCTCGACACGTTCACCGCGGGAACTCGCTCCTCTCCGTCTTGTTCGAAGTGCTCGGCATAGGCGTAGTTGCCGTAGTTGAGGCCGCGTTCGACGCGTAAACGCTTCTGCAATCTGCCCATGAACGTGCGGTGCTGCCCGAAATAGGCCTCCACGAGCTTGAGGGCCGCGTAGTCCGGATCGCCGCGCCGTACGTCGATGGGAAAACCGATGGAGATGGCGGTCGCAGAGGCCTGTGGCTTGTCGACGATGAGGACCTGTCGTCCTGCGGCAGGCGCTACGCCGGGCAAGGTTGGGGCAAGCTCGCAGCGCTCGCTCGGAAGCTGTTCCATATCAGCGCGCACCTTGGCGACGAGCTCGTCGGTGATCTCGCCGGAAACGCCGATGGTGAGGCGATTGCGACACAGGTGACGCTCTCGGAAGTCGCGGACGTCGTCCAGCGTGAGCTTTTCCAGATCCCCGCGAGCTCCGAGCACGGGCGAAGCATAGGGATGTCCGCGGTACATGGCGAGGTCGAGGGCTGCCTTGCCGAGCTCTTCATCGTCCGAGCCCCGCAGACCAGAGACGAGGGCGTCTTTGACTTGGCCGCGAATGCGTTCGAAGTCTCCCTGGGCCATGGCCGGATGCAGCAGCACCCCTGCGAGCAGCTCGTAGTAGGCGGCGGCATCGCTCGAAAGGACTCTGCCGTAGAACACGCTCTGGTCCTTGTCCACCGAGAACCCTATTCCCGCGGACATGGGGAACAGCCGCTCCTTGAGCTGCGCCGAGGACAGGTCCTTGGTGCCGCCTTCGGCCATGAGCCACGCCGCGATGAGCGCTTGGCCGTGTTTGTCCGCGGCGTCTTGCGACGAGCCGGCTGTGAACGAGAAACGGAACGATACGGTGCCAGTGCCTGGCTCTCGAAGTCCGATGACCGTCATGGGCGGTCTGTCGGCGGGAGTCTCTTGGGGCAAAGGGATCGCCTGCGCAACGGGCGTCGTGGTTGGTGTCTTGCAGGGCAGGGGCTCGCAGCACCCAAACGTGAGCGCGCCGAGCGCGATGGCGCAACCCATCGGCAGAATTGCTGAGCTCTTCACTTCGCACCTCCCTTTTCTCCCGCAGTGGAGAGCGTCGCCACGGTGCGGCGCTGCGCGGTCAAGAATTGTTGTGCGGCTTTCTGAACGTCCTTTTCTGTGACAGCGCTGACGGCATCGACCCATTTTTCCAAGGCCTGCGGATCAAAGGTGGCAGACATGAGGATCGCGAGGGCCAGGGCCGTGTCATTGGAGGTTTCGAGACCGAGGGCAAAGGCAGAGCGCACATGGTTGCGCACGGCGGAAAAGCGCGCCGGCTCCACCTTTGCCGAGGCGAGCTCGGCCACGGCCCCATCGATCGCGGCGCGGATCTCGTCGAAGCTCGTTCCCTGCGCAAGCGTGGCATCAACGATAAACAGAAAGGGATCGCGCGAGAGGTGCTCCGCAAGACCGGACGAAGCGTGGAGAGACAAGAGCTTGCGCTCCTCGAGGACGAGCTTGCGGTACAAGGGGCTCGTCTCACCAAAGGCCAAGTGGCTCGCGACTTCCAGGGCGGCGCTGTCTGGGCCAGGGCGAAATGCCGGGATCTTGTAGCCCACGAGCATACGATGGCTGGTTTCGCCCTTCCACGAAACGTGCACTGTCCGCGGCTCTGTCTGGACCGGTTCGGGCTTTACCTTGGTCGCGACCCGTTTGCCCTTCCATTTGCCGTAGGCCTTGTCGATTTGCGCCAGGGTCGCCGTGGGATCGAAGGCGCCGGTGACGATGAGGGTGGTGTTGTCCGGTCTGTAGAAGCGTTTGTAAAAGTCAGTTGAATATTTGTAATACCCGGGCATGGCCTTGATGTCGTCGACGAAGCCGAGCGTGGTATGGCCATACGTGTGCGCCTTGAATGCCGTGGTGAGCAGCGCCTCGTACAAGGGCAGACCAGGGCTGGCCGTGGCCATGTTGTACTCGCCTAGCACGGCGCCCGTTTCGGTCTTGTAGTCCGCTTCCGAGTACGAGAGGTTCTGGAATCGATCGGCCTCGAGGTCGATGATGTGCGGTAGGGCCGCTGTGGGCGCCGACACGGTAAAGCATGTGAGATCAGACCCGGTGAACGCGTTGTTGTCGGCGCCGAGCTCCTGGATCTTCGCCTCGTACGCTTCCTTGGGGAAGCGCTTGGTGCCGCGGAACATCATGTGCTCGAACAGGTGCGCAAAGCCGGTGTGGCGGGCATCGGTCTCGTCTCGCGAGCCGGTCCGCACCAGGGAGTAGAACGACACCATCCCTTCCTTGGCCGTGGGAACCATGACCACTGTGAGGCCGTTCTTGAGCTTTTCGATTCGCAGCTGACCTGGCAACACGCCGGCGCTCAGCGAGGACGCGACGAAGAGCGTAGCGAGAATCCCGACGACGATCCGTGTTTTCATTGGCTCGTCCCTCCTTGACAAAATGTGATGGCCCACTCCCCTGCGGCTCGGTCTTTTATGTCCATAGATCGACGCCGGCGAGGGTGGATTCGATGTCATGAATGGGGCTGTAGCCGAGCACCTGACGCGCTCGGCTGTCGTCCACCATGCACACGTAGCGAACATAGTCGATGTGACCCGCGAGATCGGCGCCTCGGCCCACCAAGCGCAATTGCGCGAGCAGCGGCCTCGCCAAGGCATAGGGCACCGGCACACTGCGGCGGCCGAGTCGTTCGATGATCCGCGAGAGCGGAATGGGTGAAATGCCCGCGAGGTTGAAGATGCCGCGCTTGCCAGGGCACAAGGCGAGGCGCACGGCCTCGATGGCATCCTCTTCGTGCAGGAGCTGAATCATGGGATCGTAACCAGCCAGGCGAGGCACGACCGGCATGCGCAGATAGCGGCACATGACTCCAGCCACGTCGCCGACGAGATGAGCCGGCCGCAAGATGACGGTTTCGACGTCTGGCCGCTTCCAGAAGAAGCTCTGGGCCATCATGTCGATGTCGCGCAG
>JALOQD010000228.1 GCA_025453525.1 Myxococcota bacterium | reverse complement strand
TCGGGGATCTCGGCGCCCTTGGTCCGGGCTGCCTGGACGTAGGCTTCGTAGCCGCCCACGACGTCGAATAACTCGAGCATGGAAGCTGTGGTCAACCACTTGGGCGCCGCTTCCTCAGACACCGTCCGGCGCAACGTTCCCTGTCCCCTCAGCGCCATCGCTCTATTATCGGCGATCGAATTTCCGTGGTAGGCTCGCGTTGAACGAACCAAACGGCGGGTAGCAACTGGGAGGTGTCCATGTCCACGGTGATCCTCGGAGTGAACTCGGCGTACCACGAATCTTCGGCCTGTCTGCTCAAGGACGGACGGATCTTGTCGGCGGTCGAGGAAGAACGATTCAACCGCGTTAAGCACGCGAAACGCTCACGGGTAGACAACCCGGACGAACTGCCATGGGCGAGCATCGAGTTCGTGCTCGCCCATGCCGGCGTCTCTCCTGTGGATGTCGACCACGTCGGCTTCTCCCTCGATCCGGAGCTGCGGCTCGCGGCCAATCGCGGCCTCGCCGAGCCGGGGATCGCCGCCGGCGACTTCGGGACGCCCGAGGGCGAGGAGACCTTCGCCCGCCATGTGCGCCGCGCGGGCAGCCTTCTCAGCGAGCGCTTCGCCAAAGCCGAGATCCATTTCCTCGAGCACCACTTGTGCCACGCGGCCAGCGCATTATTTCCCTCCCGGCACGAACGCGCGGCAGTGCTGTGCGTGGACGGGATCGGCGAGCAGGCCTCGACCTGGCTCGGCCTGGGCGAGG
This sequence comes from Myxococcota bacterium, assembly GCA_025453525.1. GTDB lineage: Bacteria > Myxococcota_A > Polyangia > JAAYKL01 > JAAYKL01 > JALOQD01. The sequence goes on along the minus strand of JALOQD010000228.1, from coordinate 8,515 downwards.
GCAACACGTTGACGAACCTGGACAAGATCGATTACCCGAGCTCGCTCGGTTTCGTCTGGGAGAAGATCTCCGAGCATCTCGGCTTCGACACCTACAGCGGCCCGGGAAAGCTGATGGGCTACGCTTGCACCACGGATCCGATCGGCGAATCGTCGGCGATCGACTACGCCGAGCGCTTCCGCCAGGTGATCCGCCTGACGGCTCGAGGTTTCGAGGTGGACAACCGGGTGATGCGGTTCCGGACGCCCGACTTCTCCGGGCTCGAGCCGCTCTTCGGGCCGCGGCGCCTCGGCGTCGTCGATCGGTACGAGGAGGCGAGCATCGCGGCCGGCCTCCAGACCGTCACCGAGGAGGTGCTCGTCCACCTGGCGCGGATCCTCCACGCCAAGACGGGCGCAAAAGCGCTGTGCATGGCCGGCGGCGTCGCGCTCAACTGCGTGGCCAATGCGCGGATCCTGCGTGAGACGCCGTTCGAGTCGCTCCATGTCGAGTCGGCGGCCAACGACGCCGGCACAGCGATCGGCGCCGCCGCCGTGCTCTGGTGCCAAGTCCTGCGCAACACGAGCCGGCCGCAGCTCGACCACTCCTACCTCGGCCCGGAGCACGGAGAAGCGGAGATCGAGCGAGCGCTCCGCGCCGCTGGTTTGCCGGCGCAGAAGCCGGACGACATCGCCGCCGATTGCGCGCGGCTGATCCTCGACGGACAGGTCGTGGCCTGGTTCCAGGGCCGGCTCGAGTTCGGGCCGCGCGCGCTGGGCAACCGCAGCATCTTGGCCGACCCGAGCCGCTTCGACATGCGCACGCGCCTCAACGCCAAGGTCAAGGAGCGGGAGAGCTTTCGGCCGTTCGCCCCGTCCGTGCTCGTCGAGGACGTGGGGATGCACCTTTCGGCTCCGTCGGATCTCGACGCCGCGGAGTACATGCTCCTCGCGCTGCCTGTACGCGACCTGCGCGCCGCGCAACAGATCCCGGCCGTGGTCCAGGAGAACGGGATCACGCGGATCGCGACCTCCCGGGCCCATGTGGTGCGAGAATCCGCGAATCCGCTCTACGCGCGGCTGCTGCGTGAGGTGCGCTCCCGCTGCGGGCTGGGCATGGTGCTCAACACGTCGTTCAACATCTCCGAGCCGATTGTCTGCACGCCGGAGCACGCACTTTGCACCTTTGCCAAATCCCGCATGGACGCCCTGGCCATCGGGCCGTTCCTCGTCCGCCGGCCATGAGCGCCGATCTGCGTCAGCCGGCCTGGGTCGAGCGGACGACTGCGTCGGTCGATGGCACGGCGACGACCCGGCTCGTCTTCATCTTCCGCGCCATCGGCTGCGCCTGGGCCCGCCGTCCCGAGCGCGGCTGCACGAACTGCGGCTTCCTCTCGCTGACGACGCGCGGAGCTCCGGTCCCGTTCGAGGATCTCATCGCGCAGTTCGAATCGGTCTTCGCCGACTCGGACGCCATCGCGGGCATCGGCGAGATCGATATTTTCAATTCCGGTTCGTTTTTCTCCGAAGAGGAGATCCCGGCCGCGGTGCGCGAGCATGTGTTCGACCGGCTCGGCACTACGGCAGCGCTACGCGTCCTCGTCGAGTCCCGACCCGAGCACCTGCGCGAGGACCGGGTGCGGGACGCCGTGGCGCGCGTCGGGGCGAACCGCCTGGAGATCGGCATCGGCCTGGAAAGCTCGGACGACCGGGTGCGCGAAGCGCTCGTACACAAGGGGTTCTCGCGTGAAGAGTTCGAGCGTGCGGTGGCTGTGCTCGGCGCAACCGGCGCGCGGCTGTTGGCCTACGTGTTGCTCAAGCCCCTCGGCCTCACCGAGCAGCAGGCCGTGGACGACGCGGTCGCTTCGTCGCGTTATGTGTTCGAGGTCGCTCGCCGCTCTGGCGTTGCGGCGCGTGTGGCTCTCCAGCCGACGTTCGTCGCGCCTGGGTCGGTGCTCGAAGAACATTTCCGTCGAAGCGCGTACACCCCTCCGAGTCTCTGGTCGGTGCTCGACGCTGCGCGGCGCATTCACGCCATGGGCGAGCTCTCGATAGGCGCGAGCGACGAGGGCCTCGAACCGGCTCGAGCTCCGGCCGGCTGCCCGCGCTGCACCGAGAAGCTGCGCGCCGCGATCCGCGACTACAACCAGACCCGCGACCTTTCGCGGTTGGAGCTTGCCTGCGCTTGCCGCGGGTGAGAGCTTGTGAAAAAAAACCTCTCGGTCGCTTTTCGGCGTTTTGGGTGTCGCGCTCTTACAAAAGAAGGTCTCTAGAGATAGGGGAAGGTAAGGAGAATCGCTAGTCGTTGTCCATGTATCCAGGCGTATGCCAGGCGTAGTGGCCAGCGAGGTCGATCATATCCTGCATCATGATGAGCATGGCCTCGGCCCGGTCCACACTGCGCCAAGAATAGGCGGTGATATCGGTGGCGAACAGCGAGTCCCAACCCTCAGCGACGCAGAACGGGGCCTGAGCGCGGTCACCGTAACACTGTGCCAGAATCTCCTCGCAGGTGCGATTGTAGGTGCCGATCAGGGTCGAAGGCTCTGGCGGGTTGCCCCCACTGGTGGGGACCTCCGCCTCGAGGCACGCCTGCACAAAGCGAATGCGGTTCGACACGCGTTGCGCCTTGTCCACGATGTCGTAGGAGATCGACAAACCGTCGTCTGTCTGCACAGCCTGATAGATCTTGGTGCCTGTGCTGTTCTCGAACTGCGCCACGGTCGCATCCGCGGGGATATCGAACCGGTGGTTGCCGCCCTTCACTTGAGAGTCCATGTAGTCGGACAGCTGGTTATGATACCAGGGATGCTGGGCGCCGGACAATCCGAAGAACATGGGGAAGATCGCGTACAGGTCGTCCATGCCCGGCTGCACGGGATAGTAGCCGGCTGGACAGCTTCGGGCCGGGGCCTCGTAGCCTTGCAAAATCAGGACGCCGGTGCGCTTGAGGGGCTCGAGCATATCGAAGGGCTGGACAGAGAGCTTGCCCTCGTCGTTCATGCAGTACGGGTTTTGATTGTGCTCGAACCCATCGTTGATGAACGCCCGGGTGACCTGCCACAGCTGCATGCCACTGCCGTTCCACAGGGAGTTCCAGTACGAGAGCCCGTTGGCCTTCTCGTGGCTCAGGTACTCGTTGAGCGCCGCGGGAATCGAGAGGATTTCATAGGCGATGATCTTGTCGAGCTCCACGCCTTTGCGCACGAGCTTGTCGTAATAAATGGTGGTGTCGTACTGGTTGTCCCACTTGTCGGTCCAACCCCAGCCCGCCCCCATGTCGATGCTGCCCACGATGTCTGTATCAGAAACGGATTGTGGATCGATCTTCTCCCAATAGGGGTTGCCCATGGGGTCAAAGGACTTCTTGTGGACGCCGTATTCTGGCCTCTGCAGCACGTCGGAGAGCAAGAAATAGTAGTACAACATAGAGGCTCGGAACAGGTCCTCGCCGCCTGTGGGCATATAGCCTGGAGTCATGTTCCGCGACTCCGGGCCCCGGTTCACGGCATTGAGACCGCTCCAGATGGAGCTCCAGAATTCCGGGTACCACATGGAGTTGAGCTGGAGCTGGGCCAAGGGCTTGGCAAAGGTGTAGTAGCGTATCCACTTGCGGAAGTAATTGGACGACTGACCGAACGACTCTCGGTCGCGCTTGAAGTTGCTGAAGAAATAGTCCTTGTACGAATCCCTGATGAAGTTGCGCACGATCTCCGTGGCTGTGACGCCGCGATCAAAGGTGGAGCAGAACGCGTCATCCCACACGCGCTCGTCCGAGCAGAACAGATAGGTGCGCACCACGCGGCCCGAGGCGCTCGCCTCATCGAACGCGAGGAAGTCGGCTTTGTCGAAATCGCCCGCGTCAAAGGCCTCCCACTTCCACTGGTCGCCGTCCTGCACCTCGACTTTGCGGCCGTACCCAAAGGCAATGGCAGCCACGTCGTAGCTGGGCATCTCCACCCACCCCTCGAAGTCGCCGCTGTAGTCCATGATGGACGAGCTGGAATAGCGCTCGAAGTCCGCCGGAATGGCGTGCACGGCCTTGGTGTAGTCCTCATAGGCCTTTGCATCTCCCGCATTGATCTTTGCCTGATACTGGGTGCGCAGCTTCTCGACTTTGTCCCAATACACGGCCTTGGCCTCGTGGTACTCTGGCGCAAAGTTTCGCTCGTCCGTCGACGCCTTGAAGTTGTGGCGCAGGCCCAGGGTGTGGCCCATCTCATGGAGCGTCACGTGGTAGACGATCCAGTGGCGCAGCTCGCGCTTCACCTCGTCGCGGCTCTTGCCCTTCATTTTTTCGACAAACCCCAAGACGTTGTTCTCGTACTCGTTCGGTTCGGTACGGGTGCTCAGGGCCAAAGAGGTGAAGTAGGCCTTCATCTTTTGCAGGTTTTGCGCAGACAGCCGGCTCGCTGGACTGAACTCCTGTACCACATCCTCCTCGCTGGTGGCGCCGGGGAAGGTGGAGCCGAGGGTCCCATGGGGCACCATCATCTGCTCGAACCTCGTGCCCGCGAGGATCCCCAGCTTGCCCGTATCGAGGGGGCTCGTCTGCTTCATGCTGTGGCGGAACAGTTCCTTGGCGCGCGGCAGTTGGGCGGCCAGCGACTGGGGCGAAAGCTCGTTGACCGGCAGGTCCAAGCGGGCCTTGGGCCAATAGGCCGTGCGCAGGGCAGGCGTCAGAAAGTCCATGTCCGCGACGCGATCCTCGGCATCCATGTCGAGGCTCTGCATCTGACCAGGCCCCACCGTGGGGTTGTCGCCAGCGCCGCCGCTACAGGCCTTCTTCTCTTCGTCGAAATATCGGCCGTTGGCGATGTCCTGCATGGTGCAGTTGCCCGCCATCACGTCGTAGAGATCCATGGCGCGGGTGATCACGTAGTCTACCCAGTTTCCGTATACATTCACGGTCGCGCTGATGATCTCGCCCGTGTCGGCATCCGGGGTGGAGGGACCATAGCCGAGGGGCGCGCCGTTGCCCGGCTTCATGACCCAGTTGAGAAAATTGTAACGGATGTCGCCTGGCTCATACTTGTAGCGGGGCGTGCCGTCGAGGGCAAAGACCTGGTTGCCGTCTTCATCGAGCACGGGTTCATTGTCGAGCAGTCTCACGACCTGATCCGTGCGACCAGTCGCGACTTGCATGGCCTCGGACCACGCATCCACGACGTCCTCGAGCCATCCATGGAGCTCCGGGTCTGCCTGCTTCGAAGGCATCGAAGGCGACTTGTAAAAATCGATGGTCTTACAGGCGCCGCCATCGCTGCAGCTCAGGTCGAAGCGATTGATGAAGTACTGCTTCTGAGACTCCAGCGGCCCGCGCATGGCGTCATAGGTCGCGTACTCGGTGCGGAAGTAGCCAAAGCGCCGGAAAAACTCGTCCGGATAGGCAGCGGGCTCGTAGGTGCTGGGCGCCGCACCCCGGGGATCCTTCTTCATCAGGGAGATGCGATACTTGACCAGGGCGGGCTCTGCGTGGGAGTCGGAGTATTTTTCCCACGAGAACGACAGGGGCGCGTAGATCTGCTCCTCGATGTCGAAATTCATGACGTACACATCGAGGTCTTTGTCCGGGTTCCAGGCGCGAGTATCGATCTTCGCATCGCTGGTGTCGAAGAACTCCACGTTCTTCCATGTGGCGATCGGCTCGCGGATGATCTCGCCAGAGACCGCCTCAGCGCCCAGAGGCTGCCAAAAATCGGTGACGAGGTTCTTCGACCAATCGACGATCATGTAGTCGCGCTCGTTCCACGGTCTGTCGGTGTTCTCCACAATGACGTTGAGCTCCTCTCGCGTGGTATTGTTCTGCAGATACTTGATGTCGAAGTGCCGTTCGATGGGGAAGCTGAGCACGAGCGACTCACGGCCAATGGCGTTTTTCACCGGTTTGCCGTCCGCGTCCAAATACGACTGCGGAATGAGGTAGCCGCTCAGCAGATCCTGGTTGATCTCCCAACGCACCTTGTACGCCACGCCGCCGAACGTCTGCGTCTGCTCGCCGATGAACGTAATGGGGTTGTGCCATTCGGTGTCCGTGACAGTGACCTGGTAGTACCACTCTCCATCGAACATGGCCTTGTTCACGGATTCAGGCTGAGTCTTGTCCAACGGATTGGGCTCGGTGACGCACCCTATGGCCAGCCACATCGCGGCGAGGAAAAAGGGCGCAAGGCACCATTGAGACAGATCGATCCACCTACGGTCGCACGCTTTCCGCATCATGAAGACACCTCCAATTTTCTATCGCGTCCTTGAGAGAGCCAGCGGTCTCCAACGATTCTCGTAAAAGCCCGCTGGCCACTTCGCCTCTAGTAGATCACCATCAAGTCCAAAAAAACCTGCGCGACCTTGGGATCGAACGGGTTGTAGTGCAGCCCGCGCGCGCTCTCGAGAAGCACGGGGCTGGCCGATTGATATCCGACAGCCACATGGAACGGCTTCCACACGTGGACAGAGACCTCGGCTCCAGCGGCCCAGGTATGCTCCCACACATCGTTCTTGCGCGGCCTGTCGGCGACGAACGAAGAGCCGCTCCCTTCGTAGGGCTGCTTGGGGTAGTAGTCCTGGTGCTGGTAGAACGTCCAAGACAGGCCGATGTTGACCCGCTCGATGGGCGCAAAGCCGAGCTCTAGCCCTTCTCCAAACGACACCCTGCCATTGGACAGCATCTTGTCGGGATCGGTCCAGCGGGTCGGATCCGAGGTCGTGTACTGTGCAAATCGATAGAACCCCATGAGGTTCAGGCCGATATTGAACTTCCAAATGGGCAGGTCCAGCTTGGCTAGACCTCGGACAGCGCCGCGGCTGTCGGCGCTGCGCGAGTCCACGCTCAAGGGAATGTAATATCGAAGGTTGCCCGAAAGGTTCAGACCGCTGCGCTTCTCTTTTACGATGCTCAAATCCGCCAACTCCAACGACCAATCCGTGAAGTCCCACGGATTGGGGGCGCGATCGAGGTAGCTCCACATAAACCCCATATTGAGCTTTAGTCTGTAGATCTCCCGATACTTCAACTGAGGCGTGACTTGCAGCAGGGAGCCGACCGAAGGGCGATCCGCGTTGAGGCCAGAAGCGGTCTCTAGGACGCCGAACACTCCAAAGTCGAAGGTCGATTCCTCGCTCTCCACGGTCTTTTGAGCGTCAACGTCCACATCGACATTCACCTCGTCCGAAGCCATGGCGAGCGGACTCCGAAGCAGCGCCGCCACGCACAGCACGACGAGCCCAACCCTGCCCGATGACCGAATCTCCGCCCTCATCTTCGCGCTTCGAGTGATTTGCAGCATGTCCCTCTCCGGCCGTGATGGGGACGCGCCCTTGGGTGGTGCGTCCACGACTCTTACCGGACCAAATTGCGAGAAGCGGGCCAAAAAGATCGGGGATGCGGCCTTTGCTGTGCGAGCGTGGCAACCAAGGACATGCGCTTATAAAATCTAACTTGATTACATAGGAATTCGCGATTTGCAGGCAACGCCAAGAACGACGGCACACGGACCAATGGACCTGCGTAGTGGGGATTTGATGTACCACCTCTCCGCGGGGATTGCCTCGCTCTCCATGGCGAGGCGACAGAAAAAGCCCTCTGTATTGAACCGAATCCAAGGGAAAGTTCTTCCCTGGCTTGATTTCCTTGACCTCTTTTGAATCGACGTCTAAACTGCCTTGCTTCTAGTTATACGGCAATCGTTTGGTTTCATTGATATAGAACGGTCTTACTCGTAGCGGTGCCCATATCGTTTCGCAACACAAAAAACCGCAGCGAAAGTTGCATAAAGGAACCGAGGAGAAGTCGATGCCAAAAGTCTTTGCGCACCTTTTCACCCTGAGCGCCTTGGGACTCCTTCTTGTGAGCCCCACGGCACAGGCAGGCCGCTCGTGCGTCATGCTCTCGTTCGACTGTCCATCCCAGGGAAACTTTGTCGGCTATGCCGTGGCCAACCTGCCAAGCGACGAAGACGGCGTCCATTGGTGGCCAGCAGGTGGACCAGACCCGCTCCTTTGCCGGGAGATCGACCGGCACATCGAGCCAGTCAGCTGCGTAGACTACGTCGTCGACAACTGCAGCTGCGGAGAGGCTGACCTCTGCGGCCACCACCCTTTTGATTTTCACAAAACGTTTAACGACGTATGCGAATTTAAAAACAAGGTGCACTGGGAAGCGTGGGACGACGGCAGCTACATGGCGGCTTGGACGCTCGGTTCTTGTGAAGAATGAAGGACGCAACCATGAAAAGGATAATCTTTACAGCAACCTTGGCGGCTGCGTGCTTTCTCTTCGCCAGCGCGGTGAACGCGGGCACCAAGGTCAACGGCACCCTCAACCTCGGCAGCAGCAAGAATGTCACATGGTACTTGCCGAGTGGCACCCCCAATGCCTGGGTGTATCTGCAGCACGGCTACTCCCGCTCCAGGTCCAACCTCGATGACCTGGCCACCGATATGATGAACGCCGGTCTCATGGTTCTCACGGTGGACAACGGCGTGACCAACGGCGGCTCCAGCGATGCCACCAAGGCGGCCAACGCCATCGTGGACAC
>JALOQD010000227.1 GCA_025453525.1 Myxococcota bacterium | reverse complement strand
CGGGGATGAGTCCGCAGACTGGGCAAGAATCAAGCGTCGAGTCGAAAAAATGACCGCAACGAGTACAGTCCAAGTCTTCACCTCACTCGCGTATCCGAAGCGCGCTCAAAGTAACGAGAGAACCTTCTAACACAAAGCGCGTCAAGGTCACATATCGCATTGATTGGAAACGTAGAGGGAAGGCGCGGAAAAAAGCTCAGCCCTCGCGTTTGCGATCCGGGCGGCCGGAGCGGGGTGGCCCGCCTGGCCGATCGCCACCAGAACGGCGCGGGCCGCGGTCGTTGCGATCGCCACGGCCTCCGCCATCTCTCTGATCGCGCGGGGGGCGCTCTTCCCAGCCCTCGGGCTTTTCGAGCAATTCCTTGCGCGACAGGCGGATCTTGCCGGAGTCGGACTCGACGCCGATGACCTTGACCCGCATGGTCTCGCCTTCCTTGCAGACGTCCTCGACTCTTTCGACGCGCCTCCAGTCCAGCTCCGAGATGTGCACCAAGCCGTCGGTGCCGGGCAAAATGTTGACGAACGCGCCGAAGTCCGCGATGCGGGCCACGGTGCCTTCGTAGATCTCGCCCACGGTCGCCTCGCGGGTCAGTCCGTTGATGATCTCCAGGGCCTTGGCCACGGCCGCGGAGTCGGATGAGGCGATGTGCACCGTGCCGTCGTCTTCCACGTTTATGTCTACGCCTGTCTGGTCGACGATGCCCTTGATCATCTTGCCGCCAGGGCCGATGATGATGCGGATCTGATCCGGCCGAACCTTGATGGTGGTGATGCGCGGCGCGTGCTTGGACAGCTCCGGCCGAGGCTCGGCGAGCGTCTTGGCCATTTCGCCCAGAATGTGCAGTCGGCCTTGACGGGCTTGTTCCAGTGCCTTGACCATGATGTCGCGAGACAGGCCCTTGCACTTGATATCCATCTGCACTGCGTTGATGCCCTTGGCAGTTCCGGTGACCTTGAAGTCCATATCGCCCAGATGGTCCTCGTCGCCCAGGATGTCGGACAGCACCGCAATATCGTCGTCTTCTTTGATGAGGCCCATGGCGATGCCAGCCACAGGCGCCTTGATGGGGACGCCAGCGTCCATCAGGGCAAGGCTCGAGCCGCACACCGTGGCCATGGAGGACGAGCCGTTGGACTCGGTGATCTCGCTCACGATTCGAATGGTGTAGGGGAACGACTCGTTGGCCGGCAAGACCTTTGCTATGGACCGTTCGGCGAGAGCGCCGTGGCCGATTTCGCGGCGGCCGGGCCCGCGCATGGGCTTGACCTCGCCCACCGAATAGGGCGGGAAATTGTAGTGCAGCATGAACTTCTTCCAACCCTCGGGGTTGTACAGGCCGTCCAGTCGCTGCTCATCCGAGACCACGCCCAACGTGGCGGTGACGAGGCCCTGCGTCTCTCCACGGGTAAAGAGGCCCGTACCGTGCACCCGGGGCAGGATGCCGACTTCACAGGTGATGGGGCGGATGTCCGAGAGGCCACGGCCGTCGATGCGCTCGCCCTTTTTGAGGATGCGGGTGCGGACGATTTTTTTCTTGAGGTCCGAAAACGCCTCGGAGATGTCCTTGGCTTGCTCGGGGAACTCCTCGGCGAGGCTGGCCTTGACCTCTTTTTTGAGCTCATCGATACGGCCGTAGCGCTCCTGCTTGACGCGGATGCGGGTCGCGTCATCGACTTTTTGCGTGAACAGCTCGGTCACGCGCGCCGCGACCTTTTCGTCTTTTTTGGGCACCGTCACGGCCCACTTGGCCTTGCCCACGGCCTTGCGCATCTCCTCTTGCAGCTCGATGAGCGGCAGGGCGCATTTGTGGCCGAACTCCAAAGCGTCGATGAGGTCTGCTTCGCTGATCTCGTCAGAGCCGCCTTCCACCATGACGATGGCGTCTCTCGTCGCCGCGACCACCACGTCCAGGTCGCTCTTCTCGAGGTCGTCCATGGTGGGAAACGCGATGAACGAGCCAGCCACGCGGCCCACGCGCACCGCGGCCAGGGGACCGTCAAACGGGATGGACGACAGGTGGAGCGCGGCGGAGGCGCCGGTGACAGCGAGCACGTCGGGCTTGTTGGAACGGTCGGCGGACAGCAGCGTGGCGACGACTTGGGTATCGTTGTGGAAGCCTTCGGGGAACATGGGTCGGATCGGCCGGTCCATCAGGCGGCAGACGAGGATCTCTTCGTCGCGCTGCTTGGCCTCACGCTTGAAAAAGCCGCCGGGGATCTTGCCGCCGGCATAGGCCTTTTCGAAAAAATCGCAGGTCAGTGGAAAAAAGTCCACATCCCGCGGGTCGTGGGAGGACACGGCGGTGACGAGCACCACGGTGTCCTCGAGCGTCACGAGCACCGCGCCGCCAGCCTGGCGTGCGATGCGCCCGGTCTCGAGACCGATCTCTTTGCCAGCGATTTTGATTGTCTCTTTGATTATCATGACCTTCCTCTGCGAATCGCCGGGGTATTCTCCGGCGGGCTGTCCCATGCATCCTAAAAGAAGAAGGTCTCCAACGAGGAATTTTTAGTCGAGGTCCATACCCACCTCGCAGCGCGAGCGCGAGCATGGAGCTCCACTAAAAAGAAATTTCGTTGGGGGGACCAAATGATGCATGGGTGATTGGAAAAAGAGCGTGTTACTTGCGCAGGCCGAGCACTTTGATGATGCCGCGGTAGCGCTCGACGTCGCAGCGCTTGACGTAATCGAGCAGGTGGCGGCGTTTGCTCACCAGCTTGAGCAGTCCTCGGCGCGAGTGGTGGTCCTTTTGGTGTGTCTTGAAGTGCTCGGTCAGCGAGCTAATGCGCTCTGACAACAGTGCGATTTGCACCTCAGACGAACCGGTGTCCTTTTCATGAGTTTTGAATTTGGCGACGATTTCTTGTTTGCGTTCGGTGTGCAGGGGCATTCTCGAGTTTCCTTTTCTGCCAGCGCCATGTCGCTAGCGAGACGCGTTCGATGTTCGCGCCTCCGGTCCGGTGATGGTTGTTTCCTTCAAGGCGAGGGGCTTAACCGCGTGTGGACCGCAGCAGTGGCTGCCCCTATTCGAGGCCTTAAGGTGAAAGCTTTTAGCCTCAAATTTGTCGTTTGGCAAGTCCTGTTGTTAGCATCGTTTTCGAAATGTGTCGTCGTGTTGCCTATTTAGTACCCATTCCGAAAGTCCCGTTTTCGGCATCCTTCTCCAAGGCTGCGGAACTCGGGCATCGATTTAATCGACTCAAACAGTCCTCGCCTTTCCGAAGGACGCCGGAAACTCCTTTCTTTCGGGCCGGGTACTATTTAGCTGTCGTGATTGCGGCCTCGAGTCTCGTCGCTGGTCTCCCGGTCAAAGCAGGGCCACCGGCCGAGAGCGCGGCCAAGGCCTCGGCGAGCGTGGGTACGGCCATGCATGGCTCCCTCGAGCAGGGCCAGGTGCTGCCCAAAAAGGGCTCGGGCTACCGGATCCGCAGCGAAACACTGTCCCGCAGGGCGCGATTTGGAACCGCCGAGCTCGTCGCATTGGTCGAGGACGCCACTCACCGCGTGGCGGGGAAGAAGCCGGGCAGCGTGGTCGTCGTGGGAGACCTTTCCGGTCCCCGCGGCGGCGACATCGAGAACCATGGGTCCCACTGCTCTGGACGGGATGCGGATTTTCTTTTCTTCGTGAGAAACAGCAAGGGCAAGACCGTCGTCAACGGCGAGTTCGTAGCCATGGACGCCAACGGATTCTCCACGGACCCGCCGATGGAGCTCAAGCTGGACCTCGAGCGCAACTGGGCGCTCATCGAGGCCTTGCTGACTTCGAAACGGGCCTCCGTTCAGTGGATTTTCGTCGCGGAGAAGGTCAGGGAGCTCCTGCTCTCCTACGCCGAGGCGCAAGGGGCTTCGCCAAGGGTTCTCGGCATGGCCCGGCAAGTCATGAAACAGCCCGGGAGCAAGGCCCATGTGGACCATTTCCATGTGAGAATCTACTGCTCTGCGGACGACAAACCGCGCTGCGTGGACACTGGACCGCGCTGGGCCTGGACGAGGTGAGCGCTTGGATTTCTCTTTGCGCAAGGACTATCGCAGCCACGGGAGTGGGAGAGACTGGCAGGGGCAGCTCGCCAGCTTGGGCGACGCGGCGGTCGTGGAAGACAGCGTGCGCATCTTTCATCCCGCAAGTGTCAGCATCGGACAGGGGGTCTATGTCGGCCACGACGTCGTGCTCGATGGCTATCACGCCGGGGCTCTCACCATCGGAGAGGGGACCTGGATCGGCGCCGCATGTTTCCTCCACGGCGCTGCAGGTCTGCACATCGGCAGGTGCGTGGGCATAGGACCGCGTGTCGTCATGCTCACGAGCGAGCACGAGCTTCATCGCGTGTCGGTCCCGGTGCTGCACGCCCCCTTGCGCTTGAGACAGGTGCGCATCGGAGACGGAGCCGACATAGGGGCAGGGGCGATCATCCTGCCTGGCTCCGAGATCGGCGAGGGAGCGGTGATCGGCGCAGGAGCCGTGGTCAGTGGAGAGATCCCGGCGTTTGCCGTGGCAGTCGGGTGCCCGGCCAAGGTGGTGCGGATTCGCGGCACAGGAGCGGGTGGATAGAAGAGAGCAAACGTTCATGGCCGCTGGCGCGACCACCAATGAGAATGAAAATGACCCCGGCGCGCAGCGGGTGTGCCTCGCGAAAGCTTGGAGTGAGGCATCCCGCGTTGCAGACGGGGGCATTTTCCGCGGCTCTTTTTCAGAGCAAAGCTGAGGCCGTTTCTTTTCCGCAGAATGCCCCCGTGGCATATCATCCCCTCGATGAAGGACAAAACCATTGCGCAGGTGGCTTGCGGCGTCAGCTTCGCGCTGCCTCTGGCGCTCGGCGTGGCCCTGGCCTCGCCCGAGCCGTATTGGCTCGATTGTCCGGAGTTCACGGCCGCGGCCTGGACTCTGGGTTTGCCCCACCCGCCCGGACATCCGCTCTACGTCCTTCTGACCAAGCCCTTTCTCCTGCTCCCCTTGGGCAATATCGCCCTTCGCGCCGCCGTGGCCTCTGCCGTGTTCGGCGCCGTGGGTGCTCTTCTTCTGCATCTCATCTGTTTTGAGCTCATTCGAGCGACCGCAGGGCGACTCGCACGCAAGCTCGCCCACGCGATCTCCTCGGCCGCGGCATTGCTCGCGGCGGTGTGCCCAGCCTATCTCATGCAGTGCGTCCGAGCCGAGGTGTACGCTCTGCAGGTCGCGCTCGTGCTCGCGGCGCTGTATCCCCTTTTGCGCTATGTCCTCTGCGCACAGGAGGATCGCAGCGAGCACCCGCTCTATCTGTCGGCGCTGGCCTGTGGCCTCGGTCTTTCGAACCACCATTTCATCACTGTGGTGGCCTTGCCCGCGGCGATCCCCGTGCTGGTCGCGGTGGCGCGCTACAGAGGCTGGCAGGGCGCGCTCGCTCTTTCCTGTCGCCTTTCGGCCGTGGCCTGCGCAGGGCTCTTGCCCTATCTCTTTTTGCCCTTGCGCTCCATGAGCTCGCCTTTAGCCTCGCTGGGCATGGTGCGATCGCTGTCGGATTTCTTCTGGGTCGTCTCGGCAAAGGTCTACCAAAAGTCCATGGTTCAGACCCACGACCTCAGCGCCGTAGATCGCTCATTGAATGCGGTGATGGCCCTCATGGACAAGATGGGCGTCGCGGCGGTGCTCATGGCCTTGTGCGGGCTCTATGTGCTCGTGCGGCTCCCGCGCACCAGGCTCGCGGGCGCTGTGCTCGGGGTCCTCGTGGGGGGCACGGTGATCGTGCGTTCTGTCATGAGCTTCGATCCGCAGAACCCCGACTTCTACGGATATCTTCTCCCAGCCGTGGCCGGTCTTGCGGTGTGCGTCGCGGCGCTTGTGGCCGTAGCCGCCGACGTGCTTCGCGTGGCGGCGCCTCGACGTGGTCCGCTCCTGGCCGGACTCGTGGCCTCTTGCTTTGTGGTTATGAGCGCAGCCTCCATTCCAAGGGCGACGGCAGAGGTGAACCTCTCGGAGTTCCGAGCCACCCGTCTTCTGACCGATCTGGCGATGGGCGCGCCCGCGGGCTCTCCGTTGATTCTCGCCTTTCACTATCAGCTCTTCTTTGCGATGCAGGCCACGGTGCTGGTGGATGGCTATCGGCCCGACGCCTTGGTCGTCAACCCCTACTTTCTGTCCTATCCCGGGTACTTGGCCTCCATGCTTCAACGGGCGCCGCGCCTCAAGGAGCTGGCGCGAAGCGTCCTTTCTCGCGGCAAGCTCACCGAGGCAGCGCTCACCGGCTTGGCAGGCCAGGGCCCGGTGCGCATCGAGCCGTGGCTCGACCTGCCCGAGGACGTGCTCCGCTTCATGTTGCCCGATGGCGTTCTTTATGAAGGTCTGGCCGAGCCCATGGCGCGAGCCGACGTCCATGCTGCGGCAGGGGCGCATATGCAGAAGTGGGAGAGGTTTTATCGCCTGCTCGGCACGAGCTGGCAGGAGCCGGAGACGAGGCGGGTGCTCGTCTGGCAGCACTACGAAGACGCCCTGTTTCTCGCGCGCTTTGGGGCAAAGGAGCAGGCCCTGTGGTTTGTGGACAAGGCGAGGGCACTGGGTGCCAAGGAGCCCATACTGGACGGTTTAGCTGAGGTCCTTGGCGACGAAAAGACAGGGCCAGTGGATATTGGGCCATTCATTGTCGGCGCGAGAGCAACGATGCCGTGAGGTAAAAAAAACATGGTTGATAGCGCTTCGAATCGTCCAATTGCCTATTTTACGGGAGCCTTGTCTCTGCTCATCGTGGTCAACGTCGTTTCGGTTGCGCAGTTTCTGAAATACGGCTCGCCCGCTACAGAAACCCTGGCGCATCTGGCACTCGCCCAGCAGTATCTCGAGAGCGGCTGGCTCCGGGAGCTCCCGTGGCAACCCACCGCGGACCAGGCTGCTCCGTTCTACAACCCGTTCCTCCTTGCCCATGGAATCCTCGCCGCGTGGATCGCCGTGCTCGGGGATCCGCTGCTCGCCGGCGCTGTCGCGGTGGTGGTGTCCTTTGTTTTTACGCTGTTCTGTCTTGGCGTGGTGCTCGAAAAATTCGACGTGCGTTTTGCATTCCTGTGGCCGTTGCTCGTACTGGGAGCGTCCTGTGCGCTGGTTCCCCAAATTCTCGATTTTTTTGGCACGTCGCTGCTCGCCGGGCCGTGGGTACTGAGCCTCTGGCTTGTTCTCGAGCGTCGCTGGTGGCCGCTGTTCGCGGTGAGCTGGCTATCGGTCTATCTGTGCGATCGATCGCTGCTGCTCCTTCTGGTCGCTTTGTCGTTTGTCGCAGCGACGGCTCTGTGCGAGCGCACGCTCGAGTGGAAAGCGCTCGTCGCGGTGCTGGCAGGGATCATGGCTGGGCTCGTGGTCAATCCGTTCTGGCCGCACCAGTGGTCGTACGGGATGAGCCAGCTCGTCGGACCGCTCTTTAACGCTCGCGCGGCGGTATTCGGCGACTGGCCGGCGGCTGCGGAGATGTCCACGGCCGAGCACTGGCGCAACGCCTTTCTCCCTATCGTTGTCGCAGGGGGAACAGCGGTCGTGCAGTTCATCTCTGGGAGGAAGCTCTCGACCCGTGCCGTGTTTCTCTGGTTCCTCACGGGCTGTCTGTATGCGCTCTGCCTCGTTGCAGGGTCGCTCTTCGACTTTCTGCTGCTGGCCGAGCTCTTGGCCGTGGCCGTGACCTTGCGCGAGCTCGAGGTTTCGCTGCGCAGCCCCTTGGCCCGAGTCGCCCTCGGGCTCGTCGTCCTCGCCTCGGTCGGTAACCTTGGGTCAGGGTTTCTGCGTCTGCGAGAGGAATCGAGCCTGCGCCTGACAGTCGCCTCTGACCAGGATCTGGTCGCGGTCCTGCAGAGCCAGGTCTTTCACCGCGCTCCTGCCGGCGAGGGTGCGCAGGTGGCCCCAATGCCTGCCCAGCCTGCCGTTCCCGCGGAGCCGCCGCAGCCTATGCCCGATGCCCTGGACGAGCAGCTCGCCCAAGCGGTGAAGCTCCTCGATGGGCGCCAGTACCCGGCTGCAAAGTCCGCGTTCGAGGCAGTGCTCAAAGCCGCGGAGCCAGCCAATAGGCCGCAGGCGAGGCTGCTTGCCACCGTGGGTCTGGCCGAATCGCATCTGAAGACCGGCGACTCCAAGGCCGCTCTTTCGCTCATCGAAGTCACCGAGAAGGACCTCGCCGCCCAGTTTCGCAAGCCGCCCGTCGACTTTTTCAAGCTCGCGTTGATTAAGGCCCTGGCTCAAGAGAGCCTGCAGGATAGAGCCGCAGCCATCGACACGCTCAAGAAGGCGTTAGACCTCGCTGCGATGGCCTACCCCCAGGATCACACCCTGCGGTGGTTCGTCGCTGATAGGCTATCGCGCATGCTGGAGGCCAGCGGCAAAAACGACGAAGCTCTGCGTATCGTGAAGATGTCCATCGAGCCGTTTCAAAAAGATCCAAGCGTGACGGAGCAAAGGAGAGCCCTGTGGAAGGAGCGCCAAGAAAGGCTACAGAAGGCGGCGGATCGACCTCAATAATGACCGGATGCTCGCGCCCAGCCCAATCAATGGCAGTGTCGCGGAGCTTGCCCCGGTCAATCTCCACGCCGCGGAGTTGACCATCAGATACCTGCACACGCCTGTTCGAGTATAAGTGGTTTTAGATGTACGTTCCCCAACTCCTACTGTCCCCTATGCCCTGCTATGCCTTAGAAATCACATGCTGGGGCACAGGCAGGACCAAGCATAACCCGAACCTTGGTGGCAAAGACAGAGGCAATCCGGGACCCACAACACGGTCGCGCCTCTAAAGAGCCTGATCTCGCCGCGATTTGCGGCGCTGCATGTCGCAGGGTACGAAGAGAGTGTCACCCAGTGCGTTGCATTGTCCGCCGTCATCCCACGTGTAGTGGTTTCTTCCGTCTGCAGCCGAATACTAGCGAGCGTTCCGAGGTCCGCCGAAGTGATGGTCCCATCGAGGATTTCCGCGGATGCAATGCTGCCAAGCGCCAAGTCGTTTCCGGTGATTGTTCCATCGATGATCTTTGCGGAACTGATTGAGTCCGTGGCGAGCTTTGCGTTCGTGACGGCATTGTTCCCGAAGTCCTCTGTCAAGATGGTCCCGTTCGCGATGTTCGCGCTCGTTACCGCATCGGCGGCCGAGGACAGGTAACCCGTGTGGGCGTGATTGCCGGCTGCAGCGGTGGTAGCCGTGGTGCCGTAGTTGACGCTGAACTCAGTGGTGGTGAGTGTAAGACCTGTGCCCGCGGTGTAGGTGGTGTTGGCGTCAGTGCAGATGTTCGAGCAGTTGCCGATCGACGCAAAGTCTTCTGCCAAGAGGGTTCCATT
>JALOQD010000226.1 GCA_025453525.1 Myxococcota bacterium | reverse complement strand
TGGCCTTGCTCGTGGATCAACTGGAGGAGCTCGTCACCTTGAGCGACGAATCCGAGGCAGCCGCCGCCTGCGAGCTGCTCGGCTGGCTGTCCGAGCCTTCGGCCCGGTTGCGACTGCTCGCCACAGTACGCGGCGACTTTCTCAGCCGCGTGGCGCAACTCCCGGTGTTCGGCGATAGCATGGCCCGAGCGCTCTACTTCTTGCGACCGCTATCGAGGGAGAGAATCCGCGAGGTCATCACCGGCCCAGCCGCTGTGTGTGGCAAGCGCTTCGAGTCCGAAGAGCTCGTGGAGGAGCTGACCGCCTCGACAGAAAAGACACAGGGCGGACTACCTCTCTTGCAGTTCACCTTGGCAGAGCTGTGGGACGCGCGGGGCGGAGATGACGAGGTCATTCGTCGAGAGACCCTGCAGGCCATCGGCGGCGTGGAAGGAGCTCTGGCCCGGCACGCCGACAGCGTGCTCTCGGCCATGACGGCCGCGCAGCGAGAGGCGTCGCGCCGGGTGCTGTGCGCGTTGGTCACACCCGCAGGGACCAGAGCTCGGCTGCTCGCGAGTGAGCTGGGCGCCGTGGACGCGGCGCAAGAGGCAGCTCTCGAATTCCTGGTGCGCGGCAGATTGGTGATGGCCGGCCAAACGCCTGCTGGAACGACCTACGAGATCGCCCACGAAGTGCTCGTCCGCGGATGGCCGACCTTGTCCAATTGGCTCGCAGCCAATGCCGAAGAGCGAGTGATCCGCGACAGGCTGAGACAGGCGGTCAAGGAGTGGGATAGACTGGGACGCCAGCGCGAGCTGCTGTTTGCCCGAGCGCAGCTCGTCGAAACCCGCGGTTTGAAAAAGAAGGAGCTCACCTCTGTAGAGATCGCCTTCCTCGATGCCTCCAAGGCCAAAGCCCTGCGCAACCGGGCGGTGTCGATCGCCGTGGCGCTGTGCATTCTCGCTTCCATAGTTGGCGTCTACGGCGTCATGACCTACCGCGCTCGCCTCGAGCTGTGGGAAAAGATCGAGGCCGAGCTCTCGGCTGGCCAGGGCGATTTCGCCAAGACGCAATCACAGACGAAGCAGGCGCAGGCAGAGCGCCGAGAAGCACTCCTCTTGTTCGATTCAGGAGCCGACAAACAGGCCGAGCAGCGCTGGCAGTCCTATCGAGGGACCCTCGCGTCGGCTGAAACGCTCCTGACAACGGCCGGACGGAGGTTCGAGGCAGCCTTGCTCCTCGACGGTACGAGGGAAGAAACGAGGAGCCTCATGGCCGACTGGCTCGCCTCGAGGTTCCTCCTTGCCGAGCAGGTCTTCGACACCAAGGCCCAGGGTGAGATGCTCGAGCGCCTCATTCTCTACGATTCGAACGGTTCGCGGCGTCAGGCCTTGTCCCGCAAGGCGCGGATCACCTTCGAGCTCCACCCGGCCGATGCTCGCATCGAGCTTTTTTCCTACGAGTCGATGAAGGACGGACGCCTTGTGCCAAGGGCAGCGGGCAACCCCTCTGCATCGTCGTCGATGGAGCTTGCGCCCGGTTCGTACCTCGCTGTCGTCACAGCGCCAGGTCGGACACCGGCCCGACATCCGTTCATCGTCAGTCGCGGGGAGAATCTCCAGATCACCGACGAACCCCCGCTTCTGAAGGACGTTCCTCCCGGGTTCGTCTATGTTCCCAAAGGCCGTTTTCTCTACGGAAGCGCCGCGCCAGACGGGCAGCGCCGCGACTTCTTCCACACCGTCCCCCTGCATCAGAGGGAAACAGGCGCGTATCTCGTCGCGAAACGAGAGACGACCTATCGGGATTGGCTCGAGTACGTGCGAGCGCTGCCTCCTCCGCAGAGGCACGATGCCCTGCCTCGGATAGAAAAGGGAGGATTCCACGGCGCGCTGTCCTTGTCGCTCGCCGACGACGGCCGGTATCGCCTGAGCTTCGCTCCAACCGAGAAGACGTATTCAGCGCTCGAAGAAGAAAGCATTCAATACGAAGGGCGCACCCAAAGAGCCACCCAAAACTGGCTCGACCTGCCCGTATCAGGCATCTCCGTGGCCGACGCCGAGGCGTTTGCCGCCTTCCTGGACAAATCCGGCAGAGTGCCAGGCGCTCGGATTTGCACTGAGCTCGAGTGGGAGCGAGCGGCCCGGGGCGCGGACGGCAGGGAGTATCCCCATGGCGCCCAACTCGGACCCGATGAAGCGAATTTCGACGACACCTACGGCAAGATCCCACAGGCCATGGGGCCGGATGAAGTGGGCACCTATCCCGTTTCGGATAGCCCGCTGGGTGTCCAAGACATCTGCGGCAACGTCTGGGAGTGGACCAAGTCCCGGGGTTCTGGGTACGCTGCCCGAGGAGGAAGCTTCTCCTTCGGAGCCAACTCAGCCAAAGCCACAGACAGAGAGGTCACAGAACCCTCCTTTCGGGACGTCAGCGTAGGACTGCGCCTCTGCGCCAACGCCCCTCGACTCTCTCCCTGAGTTCCCTTCTCCCCTACCCTCCCATCCCATCCCCTCTTGCCGCCGCTCCCATCGAGCCATCCCTGCGCGCGACCGCGCCGTTCTTGCGCGCCACTTGTGCTCGATAGCCTGTCTTCTCGTCCACCTCCTGCTCAAAATCCCATGACGGCGCACCCCTAAAAATTCGGCACGCGCCTTGCTTGAGTACAAAACCAGCAGCCAACACCACACCACAGGAGGCTCCTATGAGTTATGGACCAACGACACGCACCTCGGCAGTCGCACTAGCGATTTTCGTTCTCGCGGTCAGCGGGCTCGCCGGCACCTCGGCCCTGGCTCAGTGGACCTACCCGGTCATTCGAGCCCCCCTTGACCTACCCATGGGCCTGGCAGGACGCGATCTCAACGGCGTGGCCCTCAACGGCAAGGTGCTCGACGGCCGGTTCGTGGCCTCGGTATCGCTGCGATCCGCAACCCACGAGGGCAAGCGCATCCGCCCGATCAAGCTGCGGGAGGCGCGGTTCGAGGGCGTGGACATCTCCGGAAGGACCGTCGAAACGGGTGAGCTCGACGGCGCGGTGTTTGTCTCGACCCTGGACGACGGCTCGCCCCTCGAGCTCTCGGTCTTTCTCGCCGATCGCCTCCCCAACGGCGAAGGCCCAACCTATCAGGAGTACGAAGTATTTTACGACACCACCGAGGGACCGCGCTCCTTGTGCGGTGAGGACGCCTCTGGCCGACCTGTCGAGGCCATGCCCCTTCCCGGGGTGTGGGACTATAGCCAAGGCACTCCGAGCGGCGGATCCCACGTCGACGACCCAACCCGATTCACTTTTGCCTGTACTGGCTATGCACTCCACAGTTGCGTGGACGCCGGCTACCCGCCGTGGGAGACCGTCCTGGGTTGTGAGGAAGCGAACGACAAAGGCAAGGGCAAGGGCAAGGACAAGCACGATGACAAAGTGGGCAAACACTGCCAGAAAGTGTCCCTCGAGCCCTACCACCAAGCCTGTACGAGACTGCTGCGCGCCGATTTCTGTGGCGACGGCCGCTCCTACACCATCAACGGTGTTGAAGTGAACATGTACGACGGTCTGGGGATTCGCATCGACAGCGAGGAGTGGTCGTTCGAAGCCGAGTGGGACGAGGACGGCGCCATCTGCGCCCGGGCTGAGCGCATCGAAGGAGCTCTGCCTTCCTGTCTGGCAGACCTCATCGACGAAAGCTGCGGCGATTCCGAGCATCTCGCAGCCGGAGCCCTCATCGTCTCTGAGCTGCCCTAAAACTCCTTCCCCTTTGGGGGATCTCATTCATGCGTGAACCCTAGTTAGGGAGCACCGGTTGGTCGAACGCCTGGCACGACCTATATTCATCTTGTGGTCGGTGACGCAGCCACACAAAAAAAAGAGAAAGGTCGGAAATGAAACGAGCTCACTTGCTCCTGGCGTTCTCCGTTTTCGCCCTGGGTCTGGGCTGCGCCAAGGTCGAGGTCGAATACGACGGACCGAGGCCGACCGACACGGGATCTGGCAGCGACGAGGGCACGGGCAGTGAGCCCGACTGTGAATCCGATACAGACTGCAAAGCCGGCCGCTACTGCAATGCCGAAAAGACCTGCTCGCCGTGTGGAGACACCGACGCCTCGCATTGCGGGCAGGAGTGCGCCAAATGCTCTGGGAGCACTCCATTTTGCCAGGACGGCAACTGCGTGGCCCACTGCACCTACGACGAAGACAGCGACGGCATCTCCGACGTGGTCGAGCAGGAAGGCACGAGCCCGGTGCTGTGCTGGCGACGCTGTCCCTTGCCCCAAAAGTGGAACGGCAGCGAGTGCACGGGCACGGTTGGTCAGTACCTCTGGCTCGCAGCCAAGAACGCCTGCGAAGCTCTCGGCTACCGCTTGCCCACTGCGCCGGAGTATCTGGGACCGAGCATTGCCTCGGGCATCCTGCAGAACTGCACTGTCGTGCTCCCCGACGATTGGGCCTGCGACTCGTGTGACCAAAGCTCTCCGTGCGCGGCCATGTTCGGCTCGGACACCGGCAAATACTGGAGCAGTACTTATATTATTTATTTTTTCATCGGGTGCTATTATGAGGCTGACTTTGCGACCGGTAACCTCAACTATTTCGATCCGTCCAACTCGTTCGGAGCGCGCTGCGTAAAGTAAGAGAAAAGTTTGCCATGCAGTGAAATAAAGTGCCGCAGGCCCCCGTAGAAGTGGGTATCAACAGCGGCGCTCTGCGCGTCGCAACAAAAACCTTCCAGGAGTAAGCTTTTATGAAAACATCAACTTGTACGTACTCTCTCATTCTACTCGCGGCCTGCCTGGGCAGCGCCTGTGGCCTGCCGACCGTGCCAGGGTCGGGAAAGATCGTCACCCAAGATCGGGCGGTCAACGGATTCAGCAGGATCGCCCTTTGCGGTCAAGGGCAGTTGATCCTCGTCCAGGGCGAAACCGACGCTGTCAAGATCGAAGCCGATGACAATCTCTTGCCCGACATCGTGAGCGAAGCGCAGGCTGGCACATTGAAAATCGGCCTCGGGTGCAGTGGCGCCATGAAGAACTATCGACCGAGCCGCCGCCCAACGTATTACGTAACCCTAAAGACGGTCCAAGGGCTCAGCGTGTCCGGGTCCGGGAGCCTCACAGCAGCCGCGCTGAACGCCGACGCCCTCGAACTGCAAGTGTCTGGCTCTGGGGATCTGAACGTCGGCGCGCTCAACTCCAACACAACCGAGGTGCGGATCTCCGGCTCTGGCGAGATCGCGCTCGCTGCGCTGGTCGCAAGAGCGCTCAGGACGGACATCAGCGGCTCAGGCACCGTGAAGGTCGCGGGCAAGGTGCCAGCGCAACAGATCACCATCAGCGGCAGCGGAACCTACGCCGCGCCCGACGCGATGGGCCAGACCGCGACCGTGCGCATCAGCGGGTCCGGCGAGTCAACAGTCTGGGCCACCGAGAGCCTCGAGGCCATCATCAGCGGCAGTGGAACTCTGCGCTACTACGGACAACCCCGGCTCACCCAAACCAACTCCGGCTCCCCGACGATCGAAGCGCTCGGCGCGCACCCCTAAAGCACACGGACACACGGACGAGCACGGACGAACACGGACGCAGGAGAGGTACGGGGGCACGGACCAACACGGACGAACACGGACTCGGCGAAAAACACGGACTGTCCGTGTCCCTCCGTGTGTCCGTGTTAGTCCGTGAGTGTCTGTGTTAGTCCGTGTGTCCGTGTCTGTGCTACCATGGCGGTGAGCGCCTCGCAGCGCCCATCGGGCGCACAAAAAGGACGAAAGCGATTGTGAGCCCACTTGGAAAAGTCATGCGGATGAGTGCACTGCTCGCCTTGCTTGCATTGGGCGGCATGGGTTGCCTGCCGTCCCACGCAGGCCGCACACTGGGCAAGGGAGCCCTGCAAGCCGAGATGGGACTCGGCGGTCCGATCTTCAACAACCTGGGCGGTCCCATTCCCATGCCCAGCCTGCCGCTGGGCGCTCGCTACGGAATCCTGGATGATCTCGATATTTCGGCCCATATCAACGCCCTGACCCTGGTGGTTGGCGGCTTTCTCACCGCGGACGCGCAAGCGACCTTCCGCCTGGTGGGCGATGAGCGGCGCGAAGGCTTCCACATGGCCTCGAGCACTGGTCTGGGATTGCTCACGGATTTTTCGCAGATGGTCCGGGTCAGTCCGCTGTTCGATCTCGCGATGAGCTATGGATTTTCAAAAGCCGCGCCGTTCATCGGCTCAGAGCTCATTCTCGACGTTTGGAATGGAACTGTCATCTGGAATCCGTTCATCGGCGTCGAAGTCGACGTGGGACGCACCACGCTCTCTCTGGCTGGCGTGTGGTTCAACGCTGGTTTCGACACCTCCTCGACGCCCTTGGAGTGGGTGTCGCCTGGAGACCGCGGCGCACTCGGTGTGCTGCTCGGTCTGAAAATTGGCCTGCTGTCGCGTCAAGGAAAGAAGGCGTCGAAATGATCATACGCTCCTGCTGCCTGGTCGCGTGCCTCGGTGGCGTGCTCTCCTCGTGCGTGAAGCTCGATTCGCTCATGTACGATGGCGATCCGGCCAGCCTCGAAGACTACGACTTTACAAGTGAGCCGCTCAACGGCATCGCCCGGGCACGCATCACGAGCGAGCTCATTCCGGTCGGAAAAGGCAGCGACGAGCTCCACGTCATTTTTGTAGAGCGGGACGTTGCCAAGCTGGACTCCCGCATCGATCCCGACCTTGAGATGACGGTCTTGTTCAGCCACGGCAATCGGGGAAACATGAGGCGATATTGGGGTCGAGTCGGATACTTCGAGCAGATGGGGTTCCATGTGGTGACCTACGACTACCGCGGCTATGGAGCGAGCAGCGGGAAAACAACGCAGGCGCATCTCTACGAGGATGTCGAGACAGTGTATGACTACGCTCTGAGGAGGAGCTCCCGCGCCGTCTTGTCCGTGGGCTACTCCATGGGCGGTGTGGCGGCTATCTGGTTATGCTCTCCTGAAAGCGGTAGGGCGGTGGTGGGTTGTTTTGTCGAATCGACCTTTGCCAGCAGCGACGCCGTCATGGAGCAGGCCGTCGGCTACGATCTGCCTGGCGAATCCTTGATGGAGCCACTGGATAACGAGTCGCGCATCGCCACTGTAGTCGTTCCATTTCTCTTGATGCACGGAACTCTCGATGACCGAGTGAGCTTCGACAGTGCCCTGCGGCTATGGAAGGCCGTGCGCTCCAACAATCCGCTCAACACCTTCTATCCCGTGGTCGCCGGCCACCGAAATGTTCCGGTCCCGTCTTACACGGGGCATGAAGAACCACGGGAGTACTCGCATCCGAGCGAGCTACCCGAGAACCTGCGGGCAGACTACAACCTCTACGCTGAGCGCATCGTGGCTTTCACCGCCGCTGCAGCGAGAACGGGGCAGAACCCATGACTGAGCACTCCCCACCTGACTGGCGGCAACGCTTTGCCGACACCGCTGAGCTTCTGCCTGGGATCATCTGCGAGATCGACCTAGATTTTCGCATCACGTACGTGAACCAGGCTGCCTATGATTTGGCTGGATACACCAGCAAAGACTTTGAGAAAGGCCTCTTTCTCGCTCAACTGCTGCACCCCGAAGACGCACAGCGCGGGTCCGAGAATCTGCAGCGCATACTCCAAGGCGATCGGATCGGGCCCCAGGAGTACCGACTCGTGGGCAAGGACGGTCGGGTGAAGCACTTCCTCACCCAAACCGCCCCTATCTATGTGGACGGGGCTCTCTGGGGCCTGCGCTCGTGTTTGGTGGACATCACAGAGGGCAAGAACGCAGAGGACAACCGCCAGCGAAGCGAGGAGCGGTTTCGGCGGGTATTCGACCAGTCGCCTGTGGGCCTGGCTCTTATCGACCCGCAAGGGAGCGTCCTCGAGGTCAACAAGGCGTTCGAGGAAATGTTGGGATGCGGCGCCGGCGCCGGGCTCGACGAGTTGGTGAACCTGAGCGCTGACATCAAGACCCAGTTGGCGACAGGTGCGAGCGCAACGTTCGACGCGTCTTTCGAGTCCGGCAAACACGCGCAAGCGATGGAAACGGCATGGGTGGTCACCCCTCTGCCGTGCCCCGAGCCAGGAGGGATAGCACTGCTCGCCCAAGTAGAGGACGTCACTCTGCGCCGGCAGTTCGAGCGCCGCAGACTGGCCGAAGCGCAAGCCGAGGCAGACCGCCAAAAGTCCATTGTGGAGGAGCTGCGCAAACAGGTCCGTGGCGACGCCGTGTGTGAAGGCATGGTCAGCCGCGTTCCAGCCATGCGCAAGGTGTTCGAATCCCTGCCGCTGCTCGCCAAAGTCACGACCACTGTCTTGGTGCGCGGTGAGAGCGGTACTGGCAAGGAGATCATTGCAAAAGCCCTCCACCGCCTCTCGGACCGCAAAGACGGACCTTTTGTGGCGCTCAACACCTCGGCCCTTCCAGACAACCTCCTAGAGTCCGAGCTATTCGGCTACAAGGCCGGCGCTTTCACCGACGCAAAGAAGGACAAGTTAGGCAGGTTCGCCCTGGCCGAGGGCGGCACGTTGTTCCTCGATGAAATCGGCGACATCTCTCCCGCGATGCAGATCCGGCTGTTGCGCGTGCTCCAAGAAAAAGTCTATGAGCCCCTCGGAAGCACCACGGCGATGCGCGCCGATGTACGAGTGGTCACAGCCACGAACCGCGACCTACACGAGATGGTGCAGACTGGCGCGTTTCGCAAAGACCTGTACTACCGCATCAACGTGCTCACGATAAACCTGCCGCCGCTGCGGGAGAGGCTCGCCGATGTGCCCCTCCTCGTCGAGCACTTCATACGGCAGTTCAACCTGGGGTTTGGCAAGAACATCCAAGGGTTGACCGAGGCAGCCCTGGACGCCCTCCTGGCCCACGACTTCCCAGGCAACATCAGAGAGCTCGAGAACGCTCTGGAGCACGCCTTCGTGTACTGCAAGCACCAGCTCATCGACGTGGGGCACTTGCCCGAGGCGCTCAGCAAGATCTCAGCGCCCGCAAGCCTCCCGAGCCTCTCGAGCTACAAAAACCTCGAAGAGCTCGAAAAAGCCTACATCGAAACCGTGCTCGCCGAGACTCCAAACAGAACCGAGGCTGCCAAGCGTTTGGGTCTGCACCGCTCTACACTGCATCGCAAGCTGCAAGCCCTTGGGTTGGATGAGTAGTGCCTGTGAGCTTGGGTTTTAAAGCACCTGCGCTCAATGGCTAGGGCTCTGACCCAAGCAACAGGCCCGCGGTTTTTTTGCGCACCGCGTCGCATGGACGCTAGCGAAGTCTTCGACCTCAAACCGACGAGTCAAAAGCAGAACGAGGAGCGAGAGAAACGTTGGAACCGGCCCCGTCGAGACGAGGCCGGTATACCC
>JALOQD010000478.1 GCA_025453525.1 Myxococcota bacterium | reverse complement strand
CATTGGGCGTCTGAATTACTCGGCTCGAGGCTCACAGCGCGGCGAAGGTGGGTGATCGCCTCCTCGACCTGGCCAAGGCCCTTGAGGGTGCATCCGAGGTTGGTCTCTGCCCGCGCGTGGTCTGGCAGGAGCTCGAGCGCGCGACGGTAGGAAGCAGCGGCTTCGGCCAATCGACCAGCGTGTTGCAACGCGGTGGCCAGGTTATAGCAAAGCTCACCGTGCTGCGGCATGAGCTCGAGGGCGGCGCGAAACGCATCGATAGCGCCGTTCAGGTCTCCGGCAACGAGCAACGCGGCAGCGTAATTGGAACGCAACTCTGGCGCGCTCGGGCTGCGCTCAATGGCCTGTCGGTGGTGGAAAAGGGCCTCGCGCAATCGACCCTGGCGCTTGAGAGCATTGCCCAGCGCACTGTGCAACTCCGCGCTTTCAGGCGCATGTATCAGCGCTGTCTCGAGCTCGGCCACGAGGCGAGATTGAGCGGTCTGGGGTGTATTCTCCGATGCCATGGGCTGTATTCAATCGGGTCTAGCGTTCCCTCATTTTGACTCCGCTGCGGCTCTTGTCCACGGCTGTCATGCGTTTCGGCAGTGGTCGGAATGGGACGAGGGACGAGCTATAGGCGCCAGGTTCTATTCTAGGACGGATGGGCTCTCTGCGGATCTTGGAGTCATCGGCTTCTGACAGACTCCCATGGACAAAACTCGAAGACCCATTAGTCTGTTTAAGGTATCGAATATTTGCCCTAGGCGTCGCCAAAGATGCTGGGCGAGCAGGAGCGACGAGATGACTCAATCGAGTGACAGTCCGATGATTTCAACGATGCCAGTGCTGCCCCTGCGCAACTCGGTGATGTTCCCAGCCTCTGTCGTACCCATCAATGTGGGCCGCATCAAATCCGTTCGGGTGATCGAGGCTGTTTCCCGGGCTGACGAGCAGCTCGTGGGCGTGTTTAGCCAGCAGCAGTCCGACGTGGACGAACCCGGCTGGGAGGACCTGTACTCCATAGGAACCGCCGCGCGCATCCTCAAGGTCGTCAAGCTCGGCGACGGCAACTACTCGGTGGTGCTTCAGGGCGTGCAGCGTATCCGCATCGCTCAGACCCTGGCGTCGATGCCCTATCTCACGGCGCGAGTCGAGCACTTATCGTCACGCCTAACGCCGGACCTCGAGTCCGACGCCCTAGCCACGAACTTGAGAGAGACGGCCAGACAGCTCATCGCGCTTCTTCCCAATCTGCCCCGAGAGGCTGCGGCCGTGCTCGACAATGTCGCAGATGCGGGAACCTTGGCCGATCTCGTGGCGTCGAACCTGACCATCGCGGTGGAGGAAAAACAAAAAGTCCTCGAATCCGTGGAGCTCAAGCTGAGGCTGCGCACCTGCTTGCAGCTACTCACCCGTCAGCTCGAGATGATCAAAGTCAAAAAGGAGATCAGCAATCTCGTTCAGGAAGAGATGGGCCGCTCCCAGCGCGAGTACTTTCTGCGTCAACAGCTCAAGACCATCAAGGACGAGCTGGGCGAAGGCGACAACGACGAAGACGAGCTCGACGAGCTGCGAGACCGCATCAAATCCGTCGGTATGAGCTCCGAGGCCGAGAAGATGGCGAACAAGCAGCTCGGCCGGTTGCGCCACATGCAGAGCTCTTCGGCCGAGTACACGGTGACCCGCACGTATCTCGACTGGCTGGTGGAGCTGCCGTGGTCCAAGTCCACAGAGGACAAGCTCGAGGTGGAGGCGGTGCGCAGGGTGCTCGATGAAGACCACTATGATCTCGAAAAGGTCAAGCGCCGCATCCTGGAGCACATCGCCGTGCTCAAGCTCAAGCCTGGCAAGAAGGGACCGATCCTCTGTCTCGTGGGACCGCCAGGCGTGGGTAAAACCTCGCTGGGTCGATCCATCGGCAGAGCCATCGGCCGCGAGTTCGTGCGCATCTCCTTGGGCGGCGTGCGCGACGAGGCCGAGATCCGCGGTCATCGCCGCACTTATGTGGGCGCCCTGCCAGGCCGCGTTTTGCAAGGCATGAAACGCGCCGGCACCATCAACCCCCTCTTCATGCTCGACGAGCTCGACAAGCTCGGTCACGACTTCCGCGGCGACCCGGCTTCGGCCCTGCTCGAGGTGCTCGATCCCGAGCAGAACCACGCGTTCTCGGATCACTACCTCGAGGTGCCTTACGATCTGTCCAAGGTGATGTTCATCGGCACAGCCAACACCCTCTCGACCATCCCTCCGGCGCTTCTCGACCGCACGGAGGTCATCGAGATTCCGGGCTACACCCGCGAGGAGAAGAAGCGCATCGCCTATGGCTTCATCGTTCCCAAGCAGCTCGAAGAGCACGGGCTAGAGAACAACCGACTCAACTTCCTAGAGGCGGCTGTGATGAGCATCATCGATTCCTATACGCGCGAGGCCGGCGTGCGCAACATGGAACGCGAGGTAGCGGCTGTGTGCAGGGCCGTGGCCGTCCGAGTCGCCGAGGGCAAGGTCGATGGACCGCTCGAGGCCACGGACGACTTCGTCGAAGAGGTCCTCGGGCCCCCTCGGTTTTACCCCGAGACCGCGGATCGCTGCGAGGTGCCTGGGGTCGCGACTGGCCTGGCCTGGACCCCCGCTGGCGGGGATATCATCTTCCTCGAAGCCACCAAGATGAAGGGCAAGGGCAAGCTGTCGCTCACCGGTCAGCTCGGCGATGTCATGAAGGAGTCGGCTCAGACCGCGCTCTCCTATGTGCGCACGTATGCCGCGGAGCTG
>JALOQD010000016.1 GCA_025453525.1 Myxococcota bacterium | reverse complement strand
CCACGGGGAAACGATCGTCGGTGTTATCCTTGTCGATTTGGGCAAGAACGTTCGGCTTCGTCGATGCGGTGGGGTCAGCCACCACAACCCAGCGTCCCACGACACCGTTGCCGGTGCGACCGAGCTCAAAGCCAGCAGGCGGCGCGTCGATGATGCCGTCGTCGAAAGTCCAGATCTTCACTCTCGTCACTACAGCCGTCGAAGATGCCGCCGAGTTCGATACCACAACCCCGGATGAACTGTTCGGCGAGACAGTTGGTGCGCCGCTCACAGGGGAAGTGTTCGACTCGGATGGAGTGGTCGTCTCCGCCGTCGCTTGCTTTGGGGGCTGCTGACACGTAACGAGCAGCAACGCCACGATCAGGCCAATCAGCGCCCTCACGGTTGAGGAGCACACTAGCTCTGTTGATTTAATGTGGTGCACGGTTTCCTCCTGCAAGATTCTCAGCGTTTCAACATTACTGTTCGCGGCAAAAAAAGGACAGACGGACCGGTCTTCAAGGTCGGTCGCGAATGGGAAATTGGCCGACCAGGTCGAATCACAGGGTTCCAATGGCTTCTGACCAGAAGCGCAAGTATTCGATATTTTCGTCTTCACAAAAGCATAACAGGGAAACTCAGGCCAACCGATCCGCCCCGCAAGAGTCGCCCCGGAAGGAGTCCGGTTCGCATCCGCATTCGAATCTGGCCTATCCTGTAGAGTCCGAAAACCGCTCTCGCCCCACATTTCATCGTCACCAATTGCTCCTTTGTTTCCCTGTCAACCACACAGCTTTGCAAAAGGTGGAATGGGGTAGCACTCAGGACTCGAACGCTGGTTTACACATAAAAACATATAATTCACATCTAATTGATGGCATATTTTCCAGAAGCTGTTAACCGTCAACCTTGTGTATCTGTATCTGAGTGACCCAGATACTCAGATACACAATATTGATGCCCGAATTAGTGCCGTTGATAAAACGACAAAAGCCCAATCCGGAGATTGGGCTTTTGCTATATTAAACCGCAGCGAGGCGGTGATCTTGAGGAGTTCGTGAACTCCTCAATGGCTCCGGTTGAGGGACTTGAACCCCCGACCCAGCGGTTAACAGCCGCTTGCTCTACCGACTGAGCTAAACCGGAACAGGTTTTCAACGACCGAAGTCGAGCGGGAATCATAGGCAAGGCGCGTTTGGTGTCAAGAATTTTGTCTGAGGGCGCCCATTTCGGTTTAGATGCTTGGCATGGAACCTTGGCTGGAAAGACTGGTGGCTTGGTTTTCGGAAGGGCCGAGCGCGGTGGCCTATGGCGCGCTCTCTCTGGCAGCGATGGTGGAGTACGTGATTCCGCCGTTTCCAGGGGACACCATCACTTTGCTCGGGGCGTTTCTCGCGGCTCGCGCGAGCTATAGCCCGGCGCTGGTGTTGCTGGCGGTTACGGCAGGGTCGGTCTTCGGGGCCTACTTGGACTATCTCGTGGGCTGGCGACTGTCCCGGGGGCCGGTGGAGGAGATGTCGGGCCGGGCCAGGGCGGCGCGGGAGAAGATGGCTCCGGTGCTCGATCGATTTGCTCGGCACGGGGCTTCCTACATCGCGATCAACCGGTTTTTACCCGGGATTCGCGCTTTGTTTTTCGTGGCCGCTGGCCTTGTGCGTTTGCCGCTTTGGAAGGTTCTTTTTTTTGGGGCAGTGTCGGCTCTGGCTTGGAACGCAGCGCTCATCGGGCTGGGGTTCCTCGCCGCCTCGCGGTTCGAGGTGCTGCTCGGTTGGGTTCGAACTTACACCTCGGTGGTGTGGATCGCCCTCCTCATCGCGGCTGCGCTGCTCGTTGTGCGCTGGGCGTGGATGCGGCGGAATTAGCGGGCGAGCACGGCTTCGATCTCGGCGACGGTCTTGGGAATGGGTTTGCCGAGCACGCGGGAGCCGGTTCCTGTGATGAGCAGGTCGTCCTCGATGCGCACCCCGCCAAAGCTGCGGTACTTCTCGACCTCGGGATAGTTGATGAACGCCTCGTGCCTCTTCTCCTGACGCCAGCGGTCGATGAGGGCCGGAATGAAGTAAATGCCCGGCTCCACGGTGATGACGAAGCCTGGCTCGAGCTTGCGGGCGAGCCGGAGGAAGGCCAGACCGAACTGCTGCGAGCGTTTGACGCCAGGCTCGTAGCCCACAGCGTCGCCGAGATCTTCCATGTCGTGCACGTCGAGGCCGAGCATGTGACCGATGCCGTGAGGATAGAAGAGGGCATGAGCCCCTTGCGCCACGGCTTCTTCGACGTCGCCTCGCATGAGCCCCAAGGACGCCAATCCCTCAACGATGGTGCGGGCCGCAAGCAGATGCAACTCTTTATTGGTACGGCTCGGAGAGGCGGCGCCGATCGCCGCGAACTGAGCCGCGAGCACCGTGCTGTAGATCCCTCTCTGTTGGTCGGTGAATTTTCCGCTCACCGGATAGGTGCGGGTGATGTCCGAGGCATAGTACCGGCTCGATTCGGTGCCCGTGTCCACGAGCAGGAGTTGACCCTCTTGCAGCGTGCCGGCGTAGCTCTCGTTGTGCAGCACCTCGCCGCGCACCGAGACGATGGGCTGAAACGATTGGGCTCGGTCCTCGGCGAGCGCCGCGGATTGGATGGCAGCAGCGATCTCGGACTCCTTGCGGCCAGCGCGGATGAGCGGATAGGCAGCCGCGTACATTCTGCGGCTCGTGGCAAGCGCGTCCTCGATCTCTCGAACCTCCGCCTCGCTCTTAATGGAGCGCTGGGCCACGACTGCCGCGATGAGCTGTGAGCTCACATGCGAGGCGACTTCGCCTGGCGCAACGCCGAGCAACTTGGACAGCCCGAGAGCCTGAGAGTCGCGCTGAGGCGGAAGGAAATGGACGTCGATCCCGCGGGTTCGAAGACCACTGATGGCCCCGGGGAGATCGTCCATGCTCGCTGTGCTGCTCAAGCCCGCCTCGCGTGCGTGGTCGGCTATCGTGGCATGAGGGCCGTGCCAGATGAGATCGTCTGAATCCTCGGCCGGGCCGTACAGCGTGGCCTTGCCATCTGGCTCGAGGAGCAACGCCATGTCCGGACAGTTCGTGCCGACGAAGTAGAGGAAGTTGGAATCCTGCCGAAAGCGGTAAGTGTTGGCCGGGTAATTGCGCGCGGCTTCCCTGTGTCCGAGCAGCAGCAAAGCACCCTGCGGGACAGCCTGGCGCAGAGCGTTTCGGCGGGTTTCATAGGTTCGAGCGTCCATGACTCCTCCTTGGTAAGGGGCTGGTTTTTTCGTTTCTTAACGAGACGTCTTTTATAACCATGAGAAGAATGATTCGCCAAGCGCACATCACACCCCTTTTCCTCGGCCTGGTCATGACACCGCTCGCCGCATGCTCTGCCCCTGGCGCGCCAGGCCAGGACTCCCCGATATCGGCCGCCGATGACAGCGCCTGCGAGCAGGCGCCTCTTTCCACGACCAGCCCAAGCGTCGCCGCGCCGCCCCTCGACGGCACTTTGGACATACGAATCGCCCAGGAACCCAACTCTCTCTTGCCGCAGGTCGATCCGTCGCGCACCTGTCGGGCCGTCGTGTTGCATCAGGTGCTCGGAACCCTGCTCCGACAAGAGGATTCGCCCGGCCATTTCGCGCCCGAGCTGGCGACCGCATTCGAAGCCTCAGAGGACCGGCTGACTTACGTGTTTCACCTCGATGGGTCGGCTGCCTGGTCCGACGGCCGCCCTCTCGGGGCCGACGATGTCGTTCACACGCTGCGCAGGCTGATCGATCCCACTGAGGTGCTGCAGCCGCGGTTGTCAGAGCTGGGTGTGGTCGAGGTGATCGCGATCGATGAGCACACCGTATCGGTTCGCCTCGTATCCCCTAACGACAAGCTCCTGCGCACGCTGAGCCAGGTTCCCATCCTTCCGCGGCACGTCTTTGAAATGACCGAGGTGTCGAGCTTGCCAGAGGCGCGGCGTCCCTTGGGAAGTGGGCCCTACATGGTGGATTCATGGATCCCGGGCCAGCGCATTACTCTGCGCCGCAATCCAAAATGGGGCGGAGCTCCCGTCCATTTCGAAACGGTGGTGTATCACATCGTACCGGACGATCGGGTGGCCATCTCTCTGTTCGAATCCGGCGTGCTCGATGTCGTCACTGGAATGCAGCGGCGGCCGCGACACCTGGCCACGACCGGAGTGTTCACAACCTACGAGCGCAGAGAAACAGCCGCGCTTGTCTACAACGCCGGTCGCCCTGCCACGGCGGATCCTGCCGTGCGCCGAGCCCTGTCGAGGATTGTTGATCGATCTACAATTTGCTGTCGCATCCTAGACGGGCTAGCCAGCTTTCTCGAGACAGGCTGGCCTGGTCTCCTTCCCATAAACAAGAAGGCTCGCCGATTCAATCCCGCAGCGGCCACAGAGTCTCTGGAAAAATCCGGATGGACCCGAACGGCCCAAGGGGGTTTTCGGCAACGAGCCGGCGTGGAACTGAACCTCGGGCTCCTGGTTTCCGAAGAGCCAGGAGGATTCGAGCGGGCCGCGGCCCTGGTGTCGGAGGACGCCGCAAGGGTGGGGATAGGACTGAGTCTCGAACGGCTCGGGCGACGCATCTTGCTCGAAAGAGTGTTTCGTCGGAGCTTCGATGTCGCGGTCATCGCGATCAACGATGATGATCTATCAAATCCCACTCAATTCCTGCGCGCTGGGGGAAAGGGCGAACAGCTCTCTATCGATGCCCTGGACCTCGAGGCTCAAACGCTTTTCACGCAGTTCGCCGAAACGCCCGAGTGGGCGAATCGACGGGCGCTTGCCTCCCGGTTGTCCCGCCGAATGCTCGATCTCGAGCCTGTAACCTTCTTGTACAGCCGGCGAGAAGGGGCCCTCCTTCACCCCGATCTCGTGGACCCTGTCTTCGAGCGCGAACGGTTGGATATCGCGCTGCTTCGTCCTCGCGTCTCGAGGACAGCTCCATGATCCGCGCTGTGAGCAGGCGAATGTTCGGCACCTTGCCGACCTTGGTGGGCATCAGCCTGGCAACCTTCGTCATTCTCAATCTCTCCTTGCCACCGTCTTCTGATCCGAGAAACCTTTCTGTCGCTGACCCGGCGCTCATCTACAGCGCTCACTTGCCCTTATTTCTGAACCTCTACGTGGAAGACGCCCGCACCGCATCCGCAGCAGCGCTCAGTCGGCTGAGCAGCGACTCCGACGCAGAAGCGCAACTGGCCATCGGAGACATCCGCGACATGGGCGGTGCCTGGCTTCCCCATTTGCTACCAGCTCTTGCGACACTCGAAGAGCCCACGAAGCACCGCCTGTTGCAAGCGCTCGAACCCGTGGCGTCGCGCATCGCCCAAGGCATCGGCCTTGCATCAGCGGCAGACAAGGTGGCCTTCTGGACGCGTTACCAAGCCACCTACGGCTCAGACTATCAACAAGTGCGAGTCGCAAGACTCGTGCAACGCCTCGTGAGACGAGTCGACAGCCTCGCCACCGAAGAACTGCGACGACTCGATACCTACGCCCTGCCCCAGCTCTTTGAGGCTCTCTCCGAGGACATCGACGGAGAAGCACAGGACAGGCTCGCCGCTCTCATCGGAACCCTTTTGGGCAAGGATATGCGCCTGTCTCCTCGCCAAAGCGCTGCGCAGCGCCTCGATGAGCTCAGCCGCTGGGACCATTGGTGGCAGGTACGCCGCGAGCGCTACAGGACTCTTTCGACCGTCGAACGCGGGTTCAGCACGCTGACCCAGACACGCTACTTTTGCTGGCTCACACATCTTGCCACGCTCGACTTCGGCATGTCCGAGCGAGACGGCATATCGATCCGCAGCAAACTGGCAAGCCGCCTTCCAGTCACCCTGGCCCTATCGGGACTCGCGCTCCTGTTGGCCTACGGGCTTGCCGTTCCCTTGGGTATCGTTGCGGCGGTGAGGCGAGGCAGTGCATTCGACAGGCTCTCCCTTGCCGGCTCGCTCGTGCTCTATGCCATTCCGGCCTTCTGGACCGCCATCCTTCTTTTGTATCTGTTCTCAGACTCGGGCCTCCTCCCCATGGCACCCACCTATGGCACGTCGACCCCTGGGAGTGAAGCACTCGGCAGCGCTGCACGACTCAAGGATTTCGCCCATCACCTTTTCTTGCCCGTGCTGTGTCTCGCGGTGGTGCCCATGGCCGCGTTGGCGCGATATCAAAGGGCTGGGATGCTCCAAGTCATCGATCGCGATTTCATGCGCACCGCTCGCGCCAAGGGGCTCTCACCGACCCAGGCGATCCTGCGCCATGGCCTGCGCAACAGCCTCATTCCGGTGGTCACCTTGCTCGGGGTCGAGATCCCGTACCTCGTGAGCGGCTCTGTGGTGGTGGAGCGGATCTTCGGCATCGCGGGCATGGGGCTCGAGACCTTCGAAGCCGTGCGCGCTTTCGACCGCCCATGGCTCATCGCCGTGGTGAGTGTCACGGCGCTGCTCACTCTCTTGGGAGATGTCATCGCCGACCTCCTCTATGCGCAGGTGGATCCTCGGATCGCTCCTGGTGGAAGGAGCGGACAGTGAGCATCCTGCGACCCAGTCTCATTCCCTTGCGGCTCGTGAGGCGCAGGCCGAGCTCGAGACGAGGCAGCTTTTTCTCGCGCGCAGGGCGTAGGTTCATCGCTAAGCGCCTCAATCGGTTCTGCCTGTGGTTCGTGGGCGGGCTGTGCGCCGTGGCGCTTGCGGCCGATCTCCTCGCGAGCGACCAACCCATCGCCTGTCGAGTGGGCACCGAGACCTTCATTTTGCCGGGCCTGTGGAGTCATGCCAGCCTCTCCGGGCAGAACAACGACGACATCCTCGACGCCATCGCGATACACGGTGGATGGGCCTGGCTCCCACTCGTCCCCCACGGCCCGAACAAGGTTCGCGACATCGTGGGCGTCGAACGGCTGGCCACGCCTTCTGCGAAACACGTGCTCGGCACTGACGACAGTGGACGCGACGTGCTGGCCCGGCTCATCCACGGCACTAGGACCATGATCGCGGTGGCGTTTGGCTCCACAGCCCTGTATCTGGCCGTGGCGATCCTGCTCGGCGCCGTGGCCGGCTACTTCGGCGGTCTTGTCGATCGGGTGACCCTGCGTCTCATCGAGACCTTTAGCGCCTTTCCGACGTTCTTCCTCATTCTCGGCATTCAAGGGGTCATCGGCGTCACAAGCCTATGGCAGCTCGTGCTCGTCATCGGCCTGACCCGCTGGACAGACCTCGCTCGAGTCACGAGGGGTGAGGTGCTCAGGCTGATGCACGAGGACTACGTATTCGCGGCTCAGGCTCTCGGCATGAGCCCTCGACGAGTGCTCTGGCGCCACATCATGCCCGGCGCCGTGGGACCGGTCCTCGTCGCAGCCAACTTCGGCGCCGCGAGCGCCATTCTCATCGAGTCGACGTTGAGCTTTCTGGGATTCGGCGTTCCCTCCACCTCCCCGAGCTTCGGACAGCTCATCACGGACGCTTTTTACGGCGGAGGGAACCCGCTGCTGCTCCTTCTGCCCGGCTCCTTGCTCGTGGCCACTGTGCTGTGCATCCACCTCTTGGGCGATGGCTTGCGAGACGCCGTGGAGGGGAGTTGACCTCGAATCGGTCCGTGGGGGATAAGAGGGCCCATGGGCACTTGGCACATCGCAGATGTCTTGAGCTTTGCGACCGAAGACTTCGGCAAGCGCGGTTTCACGAGCCCTAGGCTCGAGGCCGAGGTGCTGCTCACCTTTGCCCTTGCCTGCTCCCGTCTCCAGCTCTATACGTCGTTCGATAGACCGCTGGAAGAATCCGAGCTGCGCACGTATCGCGAGCTCATCGCCCGCCGCCGGGGCGGAGAGCCTACTGCCTACATCACTGGCCACAAGGAATTCTGGTCTCTCGATCTGCTCGTCGACGAGAGGGTGCTCATCCCCAGGCCAGACACCGAGACCCTGGTGGCTGCTGCCCTCGAACATTGGAGCACGGGATCCGCACTCGACCTGTGCACCGGCTCTGGCTGCGTAGCCCTCGCGCTCGCCAGCGAACGAAAGAACGCCACGGTGGACGCGGTCGACATCAGCGCCGATGCCTGTGCTGTCGCAGAGGAAAACGCTTCGCGCCTGGGCTGCCAGGAGAGAGTCCACGTATGGTGTGGCGATCTTTGGGACGCGTTGCCCCCAAAGCGTCGTTACGGTCTCATCACCGCCAATCCGCCGTATGTCCGAGAGGATGAATACAGCGCGCTGTCGCAGGAGGTCAGGCGCGAGCCGCGACTCGCCCTGTGCGCCGGCGCCGATGGGCTCGACGTCGTTCGCCGTATTTTGCAAAGCAGTGGCGATTGGCTCGAGCCGGGCGGTGTGCTCGCTCTGGAAGTCGGCATCGATCAGGCGGAGCTCGTGGCGCAGCAGCTCGGCCCAGAGCTGCTCGGGCAGGACGGAAAGACCGTTGCCGATCTCACTGGCCGCCCCCGCGTGGTCATCTTCCATTTGTCATCATTTATATAAGAGTTATTAAGTCTTAAACGCTTCTGCCGTTTTCTATAGATAGACTGTCTTTCGACCGACATGGGAGAAAAGCGGTGAACAGGATGCCAATGCGCCGAATTTGTGGGCTCGTAACGCTTTGCATGGGGCTGTGTCTGACCAGCCTCGGCAGGGCCGAAACCGGAAAATTCAACATCCACCTGGAAGGGGGAGCCGCATTCCCGCTCACAGGGTGGCAGGCCGAGGAACTGGGCGTGGGCGCGAGCGGCATAGGCAAGGCCGAGTGGGCCGTATCCGAGTGGTTCGGCATCCAGGCCGGTGTGGGCTACATGCAGTTCTTCCAGGGTTCCCATCCCGATGGCTACGCGCCGCTCGACAAAGCCTATGTGTTCAGCGCCGCGGCAGGCCTTCGACTGCGTCTCTTCAACGACGAGAAGGGCTATGCCATCCCCTGGGGCAAGCGCATCGACCACATGGGAAATCTGTGGGGTCACCTGTGGATCGACGTCAACGGCAACTTCATTCAAACCGGGTCGCAGCGGCCATTCGGCATCGACACGGGCCTCGGCGTCAGTCTATCGCTCATCGACGGTCTTTCAGTGGGCCCTTACGGGCGCTTTACCTACATTTACAAAGAAAACAGCGCAGATCCGCGAGACTCGCAGGACGGTTTCATCATCGTGGCCGGCCTGGCCTTTCAATTGGCTGTGCCGTTCAAGGGCAAGAGTCTGCCGGACTCCGATCTCGACGGGATTTTCGATACGCACGATCAATGCCCGACCATGCCCGAGGACTTCGACGGCGTAGAGGACGAGGACGGATGCCCAGACACAGACAACGACGGCGACTTCATCCTGGACATCGATGACAAATGCTCCCTGGTGCCTGAGGACCGCGATGGCTTCGAGGACGCGGACGGATGCCCAGACAAAGATAACGATGGGGAC
Organism: Myxococcota bacterium; assembly: GCA_025453525.1. Classification (GTDB taxonomy): domain Bacteria; phylum Myxococcota_A; class Polyangia; order JAAYKL01; family JAAYKL01; genus JALOQD01. Next base: position 21,387 of record JALOQD010000016.1, on the reverse strand, counting down.
AGCATCCCAGACGAAAAGGACGCTTGCCCAGACCAGGCTGAGGATTTCGATAAGTTCAAAGACGAAGACGGATGCCCGGAAATGGACAACGATGAGGATGGCGTCCCCGACAGCACAGATCAGTGCCCCAACGATCCCGAAGTGCGCAATGGTTTCAAGGACGAGGACGGATGCCCAGAGCCGGATAAAGACGAGGACGGTTTTGTGGACGACCTCGACGATTGCCCGGATCAGCCCGAGACCATCAATGGCGTGAAGGATGATGACGGGTGTCCAGACCAAGGCATGATCGAAGTGCGAGAGAACAAGATTCTACTGGGCGATCGCATCTTCTTCGACCTCGGTCAGGCGCGCGTCAAAACCGAGGGCAAGCAAGTTCTCGAGCAGGTGAAGAACCTCGCGGAGGCACACCCCGAATACGTTCTCATCTCCATTGAGGGGCATGCGGACAAAACCGGACCCGCCAAGCTCAACCAGAAGCTGTCCCTGCGCCGCGCCGATGCCGTGCGCCGACACCTCATCAAGCTGGGTATCGAGCCAGAGCGGCTGTTGGTCAAAGGGTTCGGCGATAAGGAACCGTGGAAAGAGGGCCGGCAAGGAATGCAACTGAACCGCCGCGTCGAAGTGGTGATCGAGCGCATGAACGAAGACCTCGCAGCCTCGCCAGTGGCCAAACACGTTCGCGAAGCCATCAGCGCCAATGCGCCGTCCGAGGGGGAAAAGACCCCTGCGAAACCGGAGAAGCAGCCGCAAGCCGCGCCCGACAAAGCGCCGACCAAAGCGCCGCAGGCCGCGCCCGACAAAGCGCCGACCAAAGCGCCGCAGGCCGCGCCCGACAAAACGCCGACCAAAGCGCCGCAAGCCGCGCCCGACAAAGCGCCGACCAAGGCGCCGCAGGCCGCGCCCGACAAAGCGCCAACCAAAGCGGCGAGCGGCCAGGCAGAGGAGAACCCCTATGGCAAGTAGGAATCTGACATTCAAACCACTTCTCCTTTGGTTTGCTGCAGCTCTATCGATGGCTTTCCAGAGCGCATGCGGTGGCTCGGTGGTGGGCGCGCCTTGCGAGGACGGTTACGAGCATTGCGCCGAAGGCTGCGTCAACCTGCGCGCTGACGAGAGCAACTGCGGCGGCTGCGGCAAGTCTTGCGAGTCAGGACAGACCTGTTGGGAAGGCGACTGCATGGACTGCGACAGCCAACCTGGCACGGTTTTGTGTTCTGGCGAATGCGTCAGCATATCGAACGACCCCAACAACTGCGGCCTATGCGGCAACGTCTGCGACACCGGAGTCCCCTGCCTCCACGGGGTTTGCTCCTCCTGCCCCGGCGACCTTTACCCCTGCGATGGCGATTGCGTAGACATCCTCTACGCCGAGGAGCACTGCGGTAGCTGCAACAACGCGTGTCTGCCAGACGAAGAATGTCGAGGCGGGCAGTGTCTGCCTCCTTGCGAGGATCCCAGAACCCTTTGCGGCGATGATTGCGTCGATCTCTCTTCGAGCACGTCGCATTGCGGCAACTGCGAGACACAGTGCAAAGGCGCAGAGCCATCGTGCGTCAATGGCCGCTGCGCTCAGGAGTGCCCGGAGTGGATGAGCGAGTGCGAAGGCGACTGCATCGACACGTACTACGACCCCTTCAACTGCGGAGCGTGCGGCGTCGTATGTCCGACCTCGAACCCTGTCTGCGTGGCTGGCCAGTGCGTGGAAGGGTGCTTACCGCCCCTCTTGGAGTGCAGTCGTCAGTGCATCGACCCGCAAAGCGACCCGGACCATTGCGGTGGCTGCGGAGAGGCCTGCGACGTGGGCAGGGTGTGCGCTTCGGGTCAATGCGAGATAGACTGCGGCGAGCTCACTCGGTGCGGCGGCCTGTGCGTCGACACAGAGATCAATCCAGCCCACTGCGGCGGGTGCGGAGACGCGTGTCAGGCTGGGCGAACGTGCATCGCCGGTGAATGTGTCCTCACGTGCGAGGGCGGACTGGCCAAATGCGCCGAGGAATGCGTCAACCTGTACACCGATAGGGAGCACTGCGGCGAATGCTTCCTCGACTGTGGAGCCGACGACCTGTGCATAGGCGGCCAGTGCATCCCCGACTGCGGCAATTGGGCGTTCTGCGGATTCGCCGTCGGTTGCGCGGACCTCTCGAGCGACACGGGGAACTGCGGTTTCTGCGGCAACGAGTGCGATGAGGGCTGGTTCTGCGTCTACGGGCAGTGTGAGCTCCAGTGCCCCGAGGAGCTCGAGAACTGCAACGATCAGTGCGTCGATTTGGACGAGAGCCCAGTCAACTGCGGCACCTGCGAACGCGTCTGCGAGTCCGGTATCTGCGACGAAGGAGACTGTCGCGAGCAAGCCGCCGGTCATCTCGTCGCCATCGGCCATGACTACACCCAGAGCCACGCCGTGCTGCGGCGCATCCTCGGCAACGCGGTATTCATCTCCCAAAGCGCAACAGTGCGCGTCCTCGCATATACGCAGTACGCCGACGCCGATCAAATGGCCCGAGTGGATAGCGCCATCAGCTCCGTGGCTTCGATTATCGGACGCTTTTGGCAAAAGGCGGCCTCTACCGATCCGACCTTCATCGCCGACCACTTGCTGGAGAACGACGTGCTGCTGGTCTACCGCCAGAACGCTCCAGACGCGGCGACCCTGCGGGCAGTGGGGAGTCAGTGGACCTCGGCGCTCAACGCCTTCCTCGCCGTGGGAGGCGTCGTGGTGTTCACCGACTCCACGGCGAACCAATCCGGGACCTACAACATCTTCGACGCTGCGGGCGTATTTTCTTGCTCGGGTCTCATCGCGGGCAACGGCCGCACGGCAAGTGTCGCTCAGCCTGGCGATGCCGTGGTTCAGGGCACGACCACGAGCTACCTCGCTTCCTCCAACTCGGCCACGTTCTCGACGACCGACGCAGTCATCGTCGTCGTCGATGTCGCCACCAGCCGACCCTTCGTGGTGCACAAAACCTTCTTGCCCTAGATCCGGGCGCCTCGAACAGCTTCACTAGCGCCGCGAGCCCGGGTGGGTTATGGAGGAGGTATGTTTGGGTCTCTCCACATCGGCACCTGGTTCGGCATCCCGGTCAAGCTCCACTGGAGCATGGCTCTATTGCCACTGCTCACTTACCAGTTCTTCGACCGGCTCGGTCCGTGGCTGTGGACTTTGTTCGAAGTGCTCCTTTTTGCCTCGGTCGTGGTGCACGAGTTCGGCCATGCGCTGATGGGACGCCGCTATGGTGTCAAGACCCACGACATTATCCTGACGCCTCTCGGTGGCATGGCTCGCATGATCAACATGCCCACCTCCCCCAAGCAAGAGATCGCCATCGCTGTGGCCGGTCCTCTATCCTCGCTGGCGTTGAGCGCGATAGCTTTTACAGCGGCCATAGGGTTGGCGCTGTCGCCTTTTTCGTCGAACGCGCGCATGGAGCTGCTGAGCTGGATTTGGGAGATCAACCTCGGACTCGGTTTGTTCAACCTGGTTCCAGCCCTGCCCATGGACGGAGGACGCGTGCTGCGCGGACTTCTGTCCATGCGGTATGATCACCTCACGGCCACTGTTCGAGCCGCGACCGTGGGCAAGATCATCGCTGGCGCAGCGGCGATCTTCGGGCTGTACAACGGAATTCCATCGCTGACACTCATCGCGGTGTTCATCTTCCTCGCCGCAGGCAGCGAGGTGCGCATGGCGCAGTGGCGGGAGGCGCAGCGAACAGCGGAGTCGAGCGCGGGCAGCGGGCCGTTCACCTACCGGCCCAAGGTGTGGGTGTGGCCTCGACCGACGGGCAGCTCTCCGCCTGAGCAGGACAACCCTCTGGCAGACTGGGAAAAACCTCAAGCTCAGCCGCGCAAGGTGCTGGTCATCGAAGGCGGCAAGTCCGAAATCGTGGGCCGCAAGGACCCCAAGGGCTGAAAGGGCCCACGCGACAAAAGGCCATTGCTCGGCAGGCCTAGGCTGGATAAGCTGCCCCCATGCCGCGCCTCCGCATACGCCGCTCCAAACCCATGACCATCAACGGGGATGTGGTGCAAAAGATCCGCGACCTCTTGCGCGGCGAGCAAGACGTCCACCCCGAGCTGTGGGCTCGCTGGAGCACCATCGCCGGACCGGTCATCGCCACTCGCGCCCTACCGCAGTCTCTGCGTCGAAGGGTGCTGACCGTGGCCGTCGAGAGCTCCTCCTGGTTGCACGAGCTGTCCTTCCTCAAGGGCATGCTGCTCGGTCGCATTGCCGAGGAGATCGGGCCCACCAAGGTCAAGGACGTGCGCTTCGTGCTGGACCCCACGGTGTTTCCGCGCCGAAGGAGAGGCCGCTTCGTCCCCATTGCCAAGCGGACACAGCCCTTGCCAAGCGACATCGAAGCCGCGCTCGCCGCGGTGCAGCACCCAACGCTTGCCGCAATCCTGGCCCGTGCCATTGCCGCCACCTTGCCCGACGATGCCGTGAAATGAACGCTCCCCTTTGGCTGCCTCGGTGTCGAAGATGCTCGGCCTGCTGCGTCGCGCCGGACATCGCCGCTCTTCACAAGCCCCTGGGCCGACGGTGCGAGCACCTGCAGTCAGACGGCTTGTGCGGGATATACGAGACGCGTCCAGACATCTGCCGCCGCTACCGTCCTGACGAGCTGTGCGATACGATTGCCGCGCCGACTCTGGACGAGAGAGTGCGCAATTATCTCACCGTGTTCGGCCTCGAGCGCCCCTAACAGCAAAGGAGCCCCGCATGGACCGCCACCCCATCGAAGTTCTGTCTCCCCTGGTCGCGGACCAAATCGCCGCCGGCGAGGTGGTCGAGCGGCCAAGCTCGGTGGTCAAGGAGCTCGTGGAGAACGCCCTCGATGCTGGGGCGACCAAAATCCGCCTCGACATCGAAGCCGGCGGTGTGCGCCGCATCCGCGTGCTCGACGACGGCGCCGGACTCGCGGCCGACGAAGTGAAGACCGCTTTTTTGCGCCATGCCACGAGCAAGCTCCGGCGCATCGAGGATCTGGACGACGTCTCCACTTTTGGATTTCGCGGCGAGGCGCTGCCGTCCATCGCCGCGGTGTCGCGCATCAGCGTGCGCACGCGCACTCGGGAGGACATCGAAGGCACGCTGCTCGTCCTGCAAGGTGGGCGAGTCGTAGAGCAGCGCAGCGCTGGCTGTCCAGTGGGCACCGAGATCGAGGTCGCGGACCTGTTTTTCAATACTCCGGCGCGGCTCAAGTTCCTCAAAAAAGAAAGCACCGAAGCGAGCCACTGCGCCGAGGCGCTGGTCAGGCTCGCCGCTCTGCGGCCCGACGTGGGGTTCACCATGTCTCACGCAGGTCGCACAGTGCGTAACCTTTCGCGGGTCGAGCGCGTGGAAGAGCGCGTCATGGCGATGTTCGGCGGCGAGCACCTGGTGCGTGCGCAGGGCGAAGAAGCCGGGGTGAAAGTGCTGGCGATCCTCGGTCCGCCCGAGCTGTCCAGAGCCGGCGCCGGTTCCCTCTACACCTTCGTCAACGGGCGGTTCGTGCGCGACAAAACCCTTCTTCCTGCCATTGCCCAAGCGTTTGGCGGTACTTTGCAGCGAGGGCAATACCCCGTGGGCCTCGTCGCCATCGATATGCCTCCGGGCAGCTTCGACGTGAACGTCCACCCGCAGAAGACCGAGGTGCGCTTCGCCGAGCCCCAGGCCGTGTTCCGCGCTGCCCATCGGGTCATCGGCCAGATGGTGGCAAGCGCTGTGTGGTCCCTGGGCAGCCTTGGCCTGCGCGTCAAAGAGGAGGCAACACCCCTGCGGAACGAGCCGCCCAGCGTCCCCCGCGAGCCGACCTTCGGTTTCGAAGAGCACCGCCTGGTGCCGCCGCCTCCTGCGGTGAGACCAGAACCGGTTCTGCCCGCACCTTCGCCGCGACCGCGAGTGACAGACCCGCCGCCAGGTGAGGCGCCGCCCCAGCCTCTGCAGCTCGGGCTCGAGCCGCAGCCCCAAACGAACCATCCCACGCGGTTGCGGGATCTGCGCTATATCGGCTCAGCTCGCAGCACCTTCCTGCTCCTGGAGGCGGACGACGAGCTCGTCATCATCGACCAGCACGCGGCCCACGAGCGCGTGACCTACGAGCGGCTGCAGCGCGAGCTCACAGCCACAGGCCGGCTCTCTAGCCAGCGCTTGTTGACCGCGGTGAACCTGGACCTCGGTCCAGCCGAGGCGGATCGCATCGAGGAGCTGTCTGAGCAACTCGGTCGACACGGCCTCGAGGTCAGTCGCACAGGACCGGATCGCATCGGCATCCACGCGGTGCCGGCCGAGCTGGCGTTGTCCTCGCCAGCGCGATTGCTCGCCGACATGGTGCTCGCCCTCGAGGAAGGGCGAAAGGGTTCCCGCTCCCTCGATGAAGACCACCTTTTGGCCACCATGGCCTGCCACGGCTCGATCCGCGCCGGTAAACAGCTCTCGCCTGCCGAGGTCACGGCCCTGCTCTCCCAAATGGAGAGCATCGACTTCGCCGGCCACTGCCCCCATGGGCGGCCAGTGCTGACGCGTCTGCCCTGGCGCGAGCTCGAGCGCCGGGTGCACCGAGGATGACCATGGCGCGCAAGCTCGTCGTGCTCACAGGACCCACTGCCGGAGGCAAGACCAGCGCGGCGCTCTTTTTTGCCCAAAGGTTCGACGCCGAGATCGTGAGCGCCGACTCCATGCAGGTGTACCGCCGCATGGACATCGGCACAGCCAAGCCCACGCCAGAGGAAAGAGCCCAGGTTCGGCATCACGTCATCGACGTGGCCGAGCCCATGGAGGCCTTCGACGCAGCCCGCTACGTCAAGCACGCGGACAGCGCCATCGAGGAGATTCATGGGCGAGGCAAAAGGGTTCTCGTCGTGGGCGGCACGGGTCTGTACCTGCGCGCTCTGCTCCACGGCCTGCACGAGGCGCCGCCGCCAGTGGCCGAGGCGCGAGCCGCCTTGCTCGAAGAAGCGGCCAAGCTGGGCTTTCCAGCCCTTCACGCACGACTCGCTGAGATCGACCCAGAGACCGCACAGCGCCTGCATCCCAACGACGGCATGCGCATCTCCCGGGCCCTCGAGGTGTACCAGGTGACCGGCGTGCCCATGTCGCGCTGGCAGTTGGAGCACGGATTTGCTCTTTGGCGCTACGAAGCGCTCATCCTCGCATTCGACATCGACAAAGACCTGCTGCGCCGGCGCATCTTCGACCGAGTGGACCGCATGATGGAGCAGGGCCTACTCGCCGAGGTGCGGGCGCTTCTCGACAGCGGCGTGCCACAGGACTGCAAGGCCATGGGCAGCCTGGGATACAAGCAGCTCGCCGCTCACCTGCGCAGCGAGCTGCCCCTCGACCTCGCTATCGAGCAGATCAAGCTAGAGACCCGGCGCTACGCCAAACGACAGCTCACCTGGCTGCGGCGCGAGCAGGGCGTGCAGTGGGTGGCCCCGAGCCTGTCTGACCTCGAGCAGCGCGTGGCGACGGCCTTCGGCGCGTAGCCAGGGCCAACAAGACAAAGGTAAGAATAGACAGTGCAGTCCAGGGGCTTTCTGGTATGACAACCCCATGGATTTCAGCCCAGGCACGCTCATCACTGCCTTGCTCGTCGGCACCATCGGATTGGCTGTGTTCGCCTATGGCAAGAAGCAGGGGAGGTTCTTTCACATGGCAGCGGGCACCGCGCTCATGGTCTTCCCGTACTTCGTTTCGAACGTGTGGCTAACCCTCGGCATCGCCGCGGGAATCCTCGTGGGGCTGTTTGCCGTCTCGCGCACAGGGGGCTGACCGACGGCGTCATTGCATCTTCCGGCTTTAGCCCCCTTTACCGCCGCGCATCGGTGCCTACGCTGCCTCCTGACACAAGGAGGAAACGCCATGGGCAAAATCATCGGAATAGACCTCGGAACAACGAACAGCGTCGTCGCTGTCATGGAAGGTAAAGAGCCGGTCGTCATCGCCAACGAAGAGGGAGGCCGAACCACTCCGTCTGTGGTGGCGTGGAACGACACGGGTGAAACTCTCGTGGGTCAGGTGGCCCGCCGTCAGGCCATCACGAACCCGTTCAAAACCGTGTACTCGATCAAGCGCCTCATGGGCCGCAAGTTCGACGAGGTCTCGGGCGAGCTCAAGACCCTGCCGTACAAGGTGACCAAAGCCGGCAACGGCGATGCCGCGGTGAACATCGACGACAAGAAGCTCTCGCCCCCCGAGATCTCGGCAAAGGTGCTCATGAAGCTCAAAAAAGCCGCCGAGGACTACCTGGGCCAGAAGGTCACCGAGGCGGTGATCACCGTGCCTGCCTATTTCAACGACTCCCAGCGCCAGGCCACCAAGGACGCGGGCCGCATCGCCGGTCTGGACGTCAAGCGCATTGTCAACGAGCCCACGGCCGCGGCGCTCGCCTACGGTCTCGACAAACAGAAAGACGAAGTCATCGCGGTCTACGACTTTGGCGGCGGCACGTTCGACATCTCGATTCTCGAGGTCGGGGACAAGGTGGTGCAGGTGGTGTCCACCAACGGCGACACCCACTTGGGCGGTGACAACATCGACCAGCGGATCATGGAATACCTCATCGCCGAGTTTAGAAAGGACCAGGGCATCGATGTGTCCAAGGACGCCATGGTGCTCCAGCGCCTCAAGGAAGCCGCTGAGAAGGCCAAGATCGACCTGTCGTCCATGATGGAGACCCAGGTCAACCTGCCGTTCCTCACAGCCGACGCCGCCGGTCCCAAGCACCTGAACCTGCGCCTTTCGCGGGCCAAGCTCGAATCGATGATCGAGGATTTCGTCGAGCGCTCCATGGGGCCCGTGCGCAAAGCCCTGGAAGACGCGGGCAAGAAGCCCTCGGACATAGACGAGGTCGTCCTCGTGGGCGGCTCGACCCGCATCCCGCTCGTGCAGAAGCGCGTGGCCGAACTGTTTGGCAAGGAACCCCACAAGGGCGTGAATCCCGACGAGGTCGTGGCGCTGGGCGCCGCGGTTCAAGCAGGCGTGCTGTCCGGCGAGGTCAAGGATCTGCTGCTCCTCGACGTGACCCCGCTCTCGCTGGGAGTGGAGACCCTGGGCAACGTCATGACTGTGATGATCCCGCGCAACACCACCATCCCGGCGCGCAAGACCGAGGTCTACTCCACGGCCGCAGACAGCCAGACGTCCGTGGAGATCCACGTGCTCCAAGGCGAGCGCTCCATGGCCGAGGGCAACCGCACCTTGGGACGGTTCCACCTGGAAGGCATCATGCCCGCACCCCGTGGCGTGCCCAAAATCGAGGTCACGTTCGACATCGACGCCAACGGCATCGTGAACGTTTCGGCCAAGGATCTGGCCACGGGCAAGGAGCAGAAGATCGTCATCACCGCCAGCTCCGGCCTGTCGGACAAAGAGATCGACCGCATGGTCAAAGAGGCCGAGGCCAACAAGGGCGAGGACGAGAAGCGGCGCAAGGAGGTGGAGGTGCGCAACCGCGGTGAGCACCTCCTGTACTCCACTGAGAAGACCCTCGCCGAGGTCAAAGACAAGATCTCGTCGAGCGACGCCAGCAATGTCGAGTCCGCGCTCGGGGAGCTCAAGAGCGCCCTGCAAGCCAAGGACACCTCGCGCATCGAGGCGGCCATGGACAACGTCACCAAGGCCTCTCACAAGCTCGCCGAGGTCCTGTACCAAAGCGCCTCAGCGGAGAGCGCGCCGTTCCAGGGCAAGGAAAGTGAACCGACGAACGGCTCCTCTTCGTCGGAAGACGACGACATTATCGACGCGGAGTTCGAGAAGACCGCATAACGCTTCATGACGATGCAGGGCAGTGTCTTTGTACGAACAAGGCAGCGCATCCTCGTTTTAAGTAGGTTCGCATGAGGCGAGCCCCCAAAACGCGATCTTCGTCCCGCCGCTAGTCACCCGCTCACCTTTTCTGCTATCCTTTCCGCATCATGTGGAGTGCGATGGTCAAGAAACAAACAAGGGCTCTCTCATGAGGAAAATTCGAAGGGCCAACGCAAGGATATTAACGACCCTGTCGCTGATGGTTCTGATGTTCGGATCTTCTGGCTGTGGCTATACATTTGCGCTGAAGACGAGCACAGACTCTGCCGATAGTACCCAGACAGAGAGCAACCTCGAGACGACCACCGATTCTGACACCCACACGAGCACCGGAAACGGAACAGATAGCGACTCTGACACCCACACGAGCACCGGAAACGGAACAGATAGCGACACCGACACAGTGTGCGGGACCATCGATTGCGTCGACAACTGTGATCCTGAACCATGCGTCAATGGAACGTGTTTTGACGGCGTGGACTCCTATTCCTGCGTTTGTGAAGAGGGTTGGATGGGCCCAAACTGCGACCGGGATGAACCCGTCGCGGTCTATGAAGCAGAGGACTGCACTGCGCAGGGGGATGCGGGGTTTTCCAACAAATTTCCGGGGTATCTGGGCACGGGATATATGGACTACGGTGGCGCAGGCGCCTGGATAGAATGGAACAACGTTAATCTCCCGGAGGCGGGAACCTACACACTGAAATTTCGGTATTCTTCGTCCATCTATGGCAGGCCGTGCACGCTGTTCATAAATGGGGTTGACTCTGGCCAAATACCCTTCAAGGGGGTACCTGGTGCGACATGGAGTGATTGGACAACCAGTACCATCACCCTGGCATTATCGGGTGGGACCATGACTATCCGCGTGACCTCCGTGGACTGGGGCCCCAATTTGGACAGGATGACCATAGAGTAGAACCTCTGCTCAGCTCGCATTTGTGCTTTGTCATTCCTGTTATAGAGGGCTGCGAGCTGTTCTCGCAGGTCACACACCGCCAAAGCTGCGCTCCTGCGGCAGCTCGACACGCTCTTAAGCGCCCGCCGCAAAAATACTTCCCAGAATTGCGGCGTCGAGTCGCCCGTTCGGCAAGGCGGGAGAAGGGCGAATACTCTTGGTATTCAACCGACGAGCAACGAAGCCGACCGGGATGAATCGGCGACGGAAAATGGAAGTTGTTTTGCGGCGGGCGCTAAGCCTCCTGTCACGCTCAGCGCCCAAGGGCCAGTTCTACTCGCGGTACCCGAGCGCCACCAGCACACAGGGCCCACCGTGAAGGACGATCGCACCCTGCTGCTGTGCCAGGGCAATGACCTCTTCGTTCTCAGCTCCTGGCTGCATCCACAGGTGGCGAATGCCTCGGCTCAAAGCCTGCTCGACAACCTCACGCGTGACCGCAGGCGGCGTGACGATGGAAAGCCCGATGTCTGCGCTCGGCAGGTCGGCCACGCTGCGGACCGTCCGCACGCCTTCGACCTCGTCGGCCTTGGGGTTGATGGGGAGAACGCTTCTGCCTTGCTGCAGATAGGCGCGCACGACCTTGTTGCCGTACTTGGCTCGATCGGTTGAGGCGCCGGCCACCGCAAAGGCCGGCTGGGAGAGAAACTCGTCCATGGGATCGCGCATGGGTGAACCTCCTTGCGAAAAAAACGGCGATGGTCTCTAGGGTGGTGTCAGTGGGTCACAAAGGCAAGAGGCGAAGACGGGGAGAAAAGATCTATGACCTCAAAGCTCACTGAGCGCCGCAGCCGCCCGCAGCCGGAGCCTCGGAGGTGTTGGACAGGGTCTTGTCGCAGCCTGCCACTCCCGTGTTCTTCTCGCAGAAAGCGGCCTTGATGGACTCGGGGGTACGGCCCTGCATGTCGAACCGGTTGTTGAGCAGCCAGGTGGGAGAGCCGCTCGCCTGCACGGCCCCGGCCTTCTTGAAGGACGCGGCCAGAAGATCCTTGCCTTCCTGGCCCTCGAAGCACTTCTTGATGACGTCGGCCTTGACGCCGGACTCCTTGGCGCAGGGCTCCCACTCGGGGTTGCGATAGTCTTTGTTGCGGCAGAAGACGTAGTCCATGAACTTGTAGCCCTTGGCGAAGTGCTTCTGGGCGCAGAGTTGACGGATGTTTTCGTCGACCTCGCCCTGGCCGTGCATGGAGGTCAGCTGGCCATTGGCCTCTTGGCCGATGAAATTGAGCTCGAAATTGAAAAGCTTGGAGTCCTTGTTGAAGTTCTTCAAGACGTCGGCCATGGCATCGACGGTCTTGACGCCATAGGGGCACTGACTCATCACAAAGAGGTCAACTTTGTTTTTGGTCTCCTGGCGGCAGACCTTCTTCTCCTTGCAGGTGCCGTCGTCGCAGTCGACCTTGCCGTCGCCCGTGTTGTCGACGCCGTCGTCGCACACCTCGGCCTTGGGATCCCACTCGCGGCCCAGGGGATACACGTAGTCTTCGCCGCCCTCGACCTTGACCAAGCGCCTCTTGAGGCGGTTGAAACCAGCTTCCTCTTTCTCGATGTCCTTGCCGAAGATGGCGATGGGCAGATACTGCTGACCTGTCTTGCCGAACAGGGTCTGCGCGTCGGGCTCGGCCCAGTCCAGCTTCTTCACCTCAGCGCCCTCGAACGTGTTCTGCACAAAGGACAGGAAGCGCTCGGAGTCGCAGGAGCGGCCGGTGCAGCGCTTGTCGGCGATGACGGTCACCGGAACCTTCGGCGGGGCCGGAACCTGGACGCAGTAAGGGGCCTTGGGCTCGACCATCTTCTGGCACAGGGCGCGAGCGAAGGAGGTGTCGGCGCGGCCACCGCGGTAGGGCTCGTTGCCGGCGAGGAAGATGGTGGGGCTGCCTGTGGCGCGTGCGTCCTCAGAAGCCTTGAAGGAAGCGCGAAGGAGGGTCTTGCCCTCCTCACCCTCGTAGCAGGCTTTCATCTTGGCCTGGTCGAGCTTGGCGGTCGTGGCGCATTGCTCCCAACCCTCGGGGATCTTCCGCCAGTCGCCGGTGAACTGGCACTTGAGGAAGTCTAGCCATTGCTTCTGGTCGCCAGTGGCCTTGGCGCAGAGCTGTAAAATGTTGCCCTGAACCTCGGTCTCCCCGTGCATGGACGTGAGAGCGCCATCTTTCTCTTTTCCAATGTATTCAATCTTGAGGTCGACTCGATCGCCCATTTTCTCCATGACCGGAAGAACGGCTTCGACAACCTTCACGCCAAAGGGGCATTTGGACATGATATGGAACGTAAGAGCGACTTTCTCGCCAGTAGCGCCCGCGGCCGGGTCGGAGCTCTGATCTTTGGTGCCGCAGGCCACGACAAACAATGCCAACACGGCCATGGCAAACAGCTTGGACAAGTGCCTCATCGTCAACTCCTCCTCGAGAAGGAACGCTCACATGGCGCTCCGATTATGACTGCGGGACACCGCAATCCTCTTGACCCAATCAATTGTCGTATCTTCTAGCCTCGAAACGATGGCGATGTCAAGCATCGCACGAGTGGCCAAGAGAGACCTCTTTCCCCCTAGGTTCTCGTCGCTTGCGAGGCAGCGGGCACAACCCTCCAAGCCGGCGCGCTATTCCCGAGAGAAGGTGTTTCGCTCTCGCCAGGGCAAGGTGGTGTCTTCGAGGCGCCAGATGCCAGCCTCGAACGCGATGAACAGGGCCCGCTCGACGTTTTCCTCGCCGAACAGGTCTGATTGGATGGCGAACATCTCTGAAAGCCTCATGGGCTCCCTGAGCCTTCGCACGATGATGGCGAGCTCCCGCGGCAGGGAGAGCCGGTCGAGACGCTCTTTTGCGGTCGCTCCCAGCCGAATCATGGCGGTCGCGCAAGCAGCCCAGCGCCCGTGTCCCATCGGCTGACCACTCGTCTGCTCGAGCAGGATACTCGAGATGGAGGAAAAGGGGTCGAGCTCCACCTGCACCACATCGGGGCGACAGGCCACGTTGTCGTACAACTCGAACAAACCCTGGCGCCATCGCACCACCTCGGCAAACCGCTCCGAAATCTGCGCTCCGATGTGGCGCAGCAACTCCACGGCAGGCACGAGCCCCAAGGCGATCAGGGTATCGCCCAGGTGACCATTGAACTTGGGCAGGAGCGCCAGCGCCGTGTTCAGCTCGACTCGGCCAATGGCGCCGCGAGCCAAAAGGTACTCCCCGAGCATCTCCGCAGGATCATTGCTGCTCACGTACACGGGCTTGCCGTCCGACCAATAGACTTCCTTGCGCATGGAACCCCGACGCACCACGAGCAGGCCTGAAAAGCGCCGTTCGGACAGGCCCAGCGCAACCGCGGACGGTGGCTCGTCCGCGAAATCCCCCTTGGCCAGGGGATCGAGAAACTCGCCAACCCTCGCGTGCGGCGTGAGAGGCGGCACATGCCGGACCAATTCGGGAAACGCGGACAGAGGCAGAAACGGCCCTTGTCTCACAGAGACGAGGGTATCTGGGCCCACTTTCTCCGCGAAGATGAGCTCGATGAGGTTTGCGTAAGACGTCGGCCCGAGCTTTCCGCCATCGCGCAACTGAACGACATAGGTCCACATCGCAGCGTCTTCGCTGTCCTGGGCCGTGATCGGCGTGCCGTCTTCGGCCAGGGGCGTCTCGAAGTCGTCGGCGAGCGCCGGCGTTTCCTGAATGGCATTAAACGGCAGATTGGAGCGGCCCACCGCGGTGACTGGCGTGAGTCTCCTTATAATCGGCCCATGGCTGCCCGCCACCTCACGACCCGTGGCTTCCTGGCTGAGGGGCGTCAGATCACCGCTATGGCCCGCGGCCATGGACGTTTTGGAGTCAGCGATGGTGAGGGCCCGGCGCACGAGCGCCGCGAGGTCGTCTTTGGTCACGAGTCGCATCGAACGCTGAGTGTAGCTTCGCAGCGCTTCCCGGAAGGCCGTGGCCGACTCGAATCGCTCATTGGGAAACCGGGCCAGGGACCGGTGCAAAATGCTGAGCATGCCCGCTTCCACGAGGTGCTGATTCCGATCCAACGTCGGAAGCCGCCCATCTCGAATATCGACCAAAGTCGAGAGTTGATTTGGCTGAGCGAACATTCGCTTGCCGATGAGCAACTCGGCCAAGACCACGCCCATGGAGAAAATGTCGGCCCGGGCATCCACGCTCGCGCCGCCGACCTGCTCAGGCGCCACGTAGCCGTACTTGCCCTTGGGGATGACCGTCACCTTGCGATAGCGGCTCGAGTCGATGCGCGCGATGCCAAAATCGCCGAGCTTCACATCCCCCTCGACTGAAAGATAGATGTTGGACGGCGAGAGATCGCGATGGACCACGCCCAGGGGCAAGCCGTTGACATCCGTGAGGTTGTGCACATGCTCGAGGGCCTCGAGCACATTCATGACGATGAAAGCGGCCATGGCCGCGTGGTCTTCTCCCCACGGGCTGAGCCTTCGAGAAAACCTCCAGCAATCGAGACCCTCCACGTACTCCATGGCCATGAACAGGCGGCCCGAGGCCTCGCCGAAATCCAGGACGCTGACGATACCCGGGTGATGCATCTGGGCCGCGAGCTGCGCTTCGTTCACGAACATCGCCAAAAACTGCGGATCGCTCGGGAGATCGGGGAGCATGCACTTGATGACAATCGGCCGACTGTCGTCCGGAGCCTCGAGGGGTCGCGCGAGGAACACTTCAGCCATGCCGCCATGGGCCAGCCTGCGCAGGAGCTTATAGGGCCCGAGCAGCTGGGGAGCGCCCGAGGGAAAAAACGATGTCCGAACCGTGTTCATCGCCCTATAAACCACCCTGTCGCCCAGCTCGGGTTTGACGAAAGCCCGAGGACGCTGATTTAAGTGTAGCAAGACTTTGGGCGCAGGCTCGTCCTTTGGGCAAGGCCCTAGGCTAAAAGAGGCACGAATTCATGAGCGATTGTTCTGCCATTTCGGACCGGATTCCCAAGGCGGCACTCCAACTCCTGCGCGTTCTCGAGCAGGCAAAAGAGCGCGGCTGGATCGTGGGCGGCGCCGTGCGAGACGGGCTCCTGGGTCGTAAAGACGAGCCAGATTGGGACATCGCCACCACGGCGACACCGCAGCGCGTCATGGAGCTGTTTCGCAAAGTCGTGCCCACCGGCCTCGCCCACGGCACGGTGACCGTTCTCCTCGACGGACGCGCCTTCGAGGTCACGACCTTGCGCGGCGAGTCCGTGTACAGCGATGGTCGCCATCCAGACCAGGTGCGCTTCATCGGCGCCATCGAAGCGGATCTCGAGCGCCGCGACTTCACGGTCAATGCCATCGCCTTTGATCCGCTGCGCCGCGAGCTGTGCGATCCCTTTGGCGGCGCGGAAGATCTGCGAAACAGGACGCTCCGCGCCGTCGGCGATCCCCTGCGGCGCTTTTCCGAGGATGGGCTGCGGCTGCTGCGGGCGGCCCGGTTCTGCGCCGTGCTCGAGATGAACATCGAGCCTTTGACCGAAAGCGCGATGGCCGCCATGGCACACGCTCTCGATAAAGTCTCGGCCGAGCGCAAGCGCGATGAATTGCGCAAGATGCTCGCCGCGAAGCAACCGTCCCGAGGGCTCGAAGTCCTTTTTAAAACCTCCCTGTGGTCGAGGGTATTTCGCGATCACCCACGGCTGGCGACACCACCCTCTTCGCCCGAGGCGTTGCTGCGGCGCGTGGATGCAGTCGAAAACCACGAGACCTTACGACTGGCCAGCCTGCTCACCGCCTTTCCGCTCGCAACGGCAGCGCAAGGAGAGAGCGAAGCGGCCAAGCGTTGGCTGACCAAGATGCGCTTCGAACGCGGCGTCGTCTCTTCTGTCGCCGACCTCGTTGCCGTGCTCGGCATCGCGCTGCCCTGCCCCGACGACTCGATAGCCGTGCGTGGATTCGCGGTCAGCGTAGGCCCTGCGAACCTCGAGGGCGCCCTCGCCGTGCAGGGGGCTATCCTGCGGGCCGATGGAAAAAGTGAGGAGAGCCTCGAGGCCCTCCGCCGCGCCGTGGGACGAGAGATGGCAGGCGGTCTTCCCATGACGATAGCCCAATTGGCCGTCTCAGGCGGTGACCTCCGCAAGGAGCTCGGCATGGAGCCTGGACCGAGGATGGGCGAGCTTCTGCGAGAGCTGCACGCGGCCGTGGTCCAAGGGACCGTGCGCAACGAACGCGCCGCACTTCTCACGCTGTGCCGAACCCTCATCGCCCCATAAACGGAGGAAGCCCCCTCAACCGGACTTGCTTCGTCCCCCTAGATAATTTCGTCGGCAGCAGCAGGGCATAAAACAGGTAGGCGACCCTCCTCATCTTTGGTAAGACGCGGTCGGCGCACAACGTCCGAAGCGCCACCGAACCGCCCGAGATTGTCGCAAATGAGGTAAACGGTATGACCAACCCCAGCCAAACCATTGACGAGAGCTGCATCAACGCCCTGCGCCTCCTCGCCGCCGACGCCATCGAGAAGGCCAAGTCCGGACACCCAGGGCTGCCCATGGGAGCCGCACCCATGGCGCAGGTCTTGTGGTCGCGCTTTCTGAATATCGATCCGAGCAACCCGGGTTGGCCCAACCGCGACCGCTTCGTGCTCAGCGCCGGCCACGGCAGCATGCTGCTCTACGGACTCATGCACCTCGCGGGTTTCGAGAGCGTGAAAATCGAAGACATCAAGAGCTTCCGGCAATGGGGATCGCGCACGCCCGGCCATCCGGAAAATCGCGTCACCGCAGGTGTGGAGGTCACCACCGGTCCCCTCGGACAGGGTATCGCCAATGCCGTGGGCCTCGCCCTGGCCGAGCGGCACCTCGCGACTCGGTTCAACAAGCCCGGTTTCGAGGTCTTCGACCACTATACCTACGTGCTCATGGGCGATGGCTGCATGATGGAGGGCATCTCCCACGAGGCGTGCTCACTCGCCGGCCACCTGGGCCTCGGTAAGCTCATCGCCCTCTACGACGACAACCACGTCACCATCGACGGCCCCACGGATTTGGCGTTCAGCGAGGACGTGGCAACCCGCTTCACCTCCTATGGCTGGCATGTGGTCACCGTGGAGGATGGCGATCGCGATCTCGGCGCCATCGCCCAGGCCATCGAGGCTGCCAAGGCCTGCTCCGACAAGCCGTCGCTCATCAAGATCCACACCACCATCGGCTTTGGCGCACCCACCAAGGCCGGCTCGAGCGAAACCCACGGCTCGCCGCTGGGCGAGTCAGAAATCGCCGCGACCCGCGGGGCCCTGCGCTGGAGCCACGCTCCGTTCGAAATTCCAGCGGACGTGCGCGACCACATGGGGAGCATCGCAAAGAGAGGGGCGCAGCGCCGCGGCGCGTGGGAGGCGATGGTGGAGCGCTACCGGGACGCCCACGCCAACGAGGCGGCAATGCTCGACGAGTTGCTCTCTGGCGAGCTGCCCGACGGTTGGCGCGACGCCTTGCCCAAGTACGAGCCCAGCCTGAAAGCGACGGCCACGCGCGCTCTCTCCGGCGAGTGCCTCAACGCATTGTCCGAGGTGCTGACCGGACTCATCGGCGGCTCGGCGGATCTGACCCCATCGAACAACACCAGGCTCAAATCCTCGGGTTCGGTGCAGCGCGGGCAGCTCGGTCAGTGCAACCTTCACTTCGGCGTGCGCGAGCATGCCATGGCCGCTATCTGCAACGGTCTGGCCCTCCACGGGACCGGTCTCGTTCCCTATTGCGCCACCTTCCTCTCCTTCGTGGACTACTTGCGTCCAGCGCTGCGCGTTGCCGCCATCTCTGGCGCCGGCGTCATCTTTGTGATGACCCACGACTCCATCGCCGTGGGCGAAGACGGCCCCACGCACCAGCCCATCGAGCAGCTCGCCTCGGTGCGCGCCATTCCAGAGGTCGTGGTGCTGCGCCCTGCGGACGGCAACGAGGTCGCCGGCGCCTATGCCGTGGCCGTGGAGCGTCGGGGCGGCCCATCGCTCCTGGCGCTGTCTCGACAGAACCTCCCGCATCTCACGGGAACGACCCTCGAGGGAGTGGCCCGGGGCGCTTACGTCGTGTCCGACTGCCAGGGACAGCCAGAGCTCCTGCTGATCGGCACCGGCTCGGAGCTCTCGGTGTGCCTCGACGCAGCAAAGACCTTGACGATCGAGGGGCAAAGGGTGCGCGTCGTCTCCATGCCCTCGTGGGAGCTCTTCGAGGAGCAGGAGCCAGCCTATCGCGAGTCCGTGCTCCCTGCCGCCGCGACAGCCCGCGTCGCGGTCGAGGCCGGCAGCTCCATGGGATGGCATCGCTACGTGGGCGACCGCGGCGAAATCATCGCCATCGATCGCTTCGGCGCCTCTGCACCTTCGGGCACATGTCTGCGCGAGTTCGGCTTCTCTGCAGCGCACGTTCTAGAGGTCGCAAAGGCCGTTCTCGCTCGCTCGGCGCAGAGCCGATGAAAAAGCCGAGCGGCACCACGTGTTGCGAGGATTCCAGAGGAGTTTGCCCGTTGGGTCACGCCGTGATTCTCTCGCCAAGACACACCTGATTCTGTCTCTGCCCAGTGTGTCTTCCCCAGTTGGGAGGGTTTGATGTCGAAGAAGCGCAACAAGCCAAAACCGAAAAAGAAAAAAGCGATTCGAGTTTCGACCTTGGAGTTGTCGTCGAAAGCGGGCGAGTCGTTGTCTGGAGGAAAGGAGAGACTCCTCGATAGATTGGTGCGAAAAGGACGTCTAGAGGAGGCACTATCGGCGGTGAATCAGATTTGGCCGGCAGATAGCGCTGACTCACATCCGGCGCGGCTCAAGGCCTTGGTGAGGGTTTGGCCTCAGCAGGCTGCGGTCGAGCTCGCGGCGTTGACATTGGAAAGGGACGTTCCGCGTGAACGGTACGGATCTGTTCTCTGTCTGTTTGCATTGACTGCAGGCGATGAGGCGTGGTCGTCGTTTTCAAATATCGCGGGAGAGGAGTGGGCGCTCCAGGGGAGCGCAGTGCGAGCAGCGTTGAGAGCGGTCAGCGACGCCGAGGACGAGGCCGCGTTGCAGGCGTTATCGATGATTGGCCTTTCGAGCGTTTATCGGCCGGCGAGGTTGCTGATTTCCGGCTTGAGAGCTTGTTATCGCGGCGAAGATGACAAGGCGCTCCTCGCTTTGGAGCCGTTAGGGAAAGATCCCGTGCTCGGTCCAGTGGCGCGAGCGCTAGGCTTACCGTGCGCTGTGAGCACTGGGAAGGCGGCCCTCGTTTCGTCCTGGGGGGCCCTTTCCAACAACGAGGCTCTTTGCAAACGACTGTCCACCCCACGTCAAGAAGAGATCGTGGCCTTTGTGAGAGCCGCAGACGCCATGGGGAGCGGCAAATACAATGGAGCGATAGCCGGGTTGGCCCGAGTGGTGAGCGATTCTGGGTCTGCGTTCGCCGAGGCCGTACGGAGGGACGCCGTTGGCCAGGTCCTTGCCGACGCCGACGACCCAGGGCGACTATTGAATCGCTATATGAGCAGCTTGCCCCGACCGCGCGATCCTTTCGAAATCATAATGACAACCAATGCCGTGGCAGATGCCACCTTGAGAAGCGGGGCCGTCCACATCGCAGAACAACACGAGATCGCGGATCTCTGGCTTACCCAGGGAATCATGGCGATGGATGGGTATCGGACTCTTGGAGACAAGAAGAAGGCGAGAGTCGCCGCATTTTCTTTGCACCGCAGCGTATCGTTGGGAAGAAACTCATTGAGCTCCACCGCATGGCTGAAGGAGCGAGTGGACGCTTTTCGGATCATTTTGTCCACTCAGCCGGCCGACGTTCGACTCCTCCTAAAGAAGGCGCAGGGGTCTGAGGATAGCAACGTCTTTTGCCTGCGCTCGGCGGTGGAGTTTGATCCCAATCACCTGCCATATCGCCGCGATTTGGCGGAGCTGCTCGAAACACTCAAGCGCAAGAACGAGGCGTTGGCGGTGGTGGAAGCCGCGCTTGTCGACTTCCCTGACAACGTGGAGTTGCTCGAGCTTGCGGCGAAAAAGGCGAGGAAGCGTCAAAGCCTTTCGAAGGCCCTAAAGTATGTGGAACGTGCCATTTCGCTCGAGCCCATGCGCCGGGAGCTTCGACGTCAGCAAGTGGTGCTGATGTGCGCAGGCGCTGCGAAGACGACCGGAGCGAAAGCGCGCGAGAAAACAGTCGGGATACTGGAGGAGGCGGCCAGGCTTCCTGGCCTCGATGCGGCGGCGCGGTGCTTGCCCGTGACTTTGCTGTTGACCCGCCTCGCGACGGAAGGCAAGAAAGAGAACCTGGAAGTCCTTCGGCGTCGAGGACTCGATGCTGGATGCAACCCGTGGGCTCTGAGCTTGTGTGAGAAAATCTGGTGTTCCCGAGCTGAGGTTTCTTCGTCGCGCGGCAAGCGAAAGAGCGAGGGTCCTCTCCTTGAGGGATGGCGTCCGACCGAGGCGGCGAGTGACTCGGATCTTCGGGAGATGGAGTCTCTGTTGTCTTTTTTAGGCACCGAGGCCTTTTTTGTGGGCAAGGTGCCTCGAAGCGCGCAGGAGCTCCTCGGGACAGCTCTGAGCCAGGCATTTTCGAGCGTAAACGACAAGGAGTTACTCGAGCGAATCAGCAAGGACGCGCTGGGAGATTCCAAATGTCGGCTAGGTGTTGGCGAGCGCGGTTGCTCCTTGGACCCGAAGAGTCCTTACTTCATCCACATGCGCTA
>JALOQD010000225.1 GCA_025453525.1 Myxococcota bacterium | reverse complement strand
GGCTTGATCATGGTTGGGTCGGCCTTTTCCAAGGAGCGGGCGTCCAATCAGAAAATGAAAGCCGCCGTGAGCCTGGAACAAGAGGCGAAACGCACAGCGTATTTTCATATGGCCCAGGCTTATGGTCGAGAGGCGGCTGCGCTCGAACAGAAGAACCAAGTCCTTGGCGCCAAGATCTACGCGGCCGCCTCGCTGTTATACAATCCGGCAAATCGAACGAGCCCCTACTCTTGTCCGGACTTTGCCAAACAAACCCCCTTGAGCCTCAAGGTGAGAGCAGAGGCCGCCGCCACCCTCTACGAAGCCGAGCACAGGGGCGCCCTGGAGTTGGAAGCGCTCATTCCCACGGTGGAAGCCAACTTTGGCAGCGCCGTTTCGCCGGACGGACAGTGGGTCGCCGTGGGAGGCCAAGATAAGAAGATTACCCTGTGGGATGTGCAGACAAAGACGCAGGTGGGTGAGCTTGTGGGTCACGAAAGCAGGGTCTACACCATCGCCTTTTCGCCGGATGGGGGCGCCGTCTTCTCTGGAGGCAATGACGGAACGGTGCGTGCTTTTGATATTCAGTCGAGACGACAGCTGTGGCGGTTCGATTTTCCGGGCAAACGAGTCTACGACGTCGCGGCGAGCGGCGATGGAAAGTGGGTCGCCGCAGCGGGCGAAGGCAAAGACATCCAGCTGCTGGAGGGGAAAACGGGCCAGCTCGCAGGCGAATTGAGAGGGCACCAGGATCGGATCCATTGCCTCGCGTTTTCCCCAGATGGGACGAGTCTCGCCTCGGGCAGCTACGACACGACCGTTCGTTTATGGGACGTGACGACGGGACGCGCGGTGGCCACAATGGAAGGGCACCAAAAAGAGGTGATGGGCCTCGCGTTTTCCCACAACGGTCGGCGCGTGGCTTCAGGGAGCTGGGACAGCACCATTCGTATCTGGGACGCCGAAACCCACGAGATCGAAAAAGTGCTCGAAAGTCCTGACATGCGGATCATGGTGGTGGATTTCTCGCCAGATGACACTCGACTCGTGACAGCTGGCGGCGAGAGAAACGTGCGGCTCTGGGATGCAGAAACAGGGGAAATGGAGGTTACGGTCCAAGCCCACAAGGACGCCGTCTATGGAGCTTCTTTTTTGGGCTCGGGGAATCGCCTTTTGTCTGTCAGCGTGGACAAGACTTTCAAGTTCTGGAAGCTCATAGAGGCCTCCCCCCTCGTCGCACTGGAGGGCCATACCAATGAAGTGTGGAATATCAAATACTCGGGCGACGGCAAACGCCTTGCTTCGATGTCGCACGATCAGACCGTGCGGGTTTGGGACGCAGAGAGCCGCGAACTGCTCGGGGTCTTAAGCGGCCACGGCGGCACGGTTTACGCTGCTGCGTTTTCCCCGGACAATAGGTTGATCGCCTCGACTGGAGGGGACAAGAGGGTCAGAATCTGGGATGCGAAGACCTTCGAAAAGTTGTTAGAGCTCGACGGCCATGACGATGCGATATACGCAGCGGTGTTTTCCAAGGATGGCGCCAAGCTCGCAACGGGCGGCCCTGATCGTACGATTCGACTTTGGGACATTCGGAGCCAAAAGCAGCTGCGGGTGCTCAAGGGTCACACAAATACTGTGTACAACCTGCTCTTTGCTCAAGGAGATTCTCGCCTCGTTTCTGTTGCGACAGACAGCACCATCCGGTTGTGGGACGTGGCGACCGGAGCCCAACTGGGCCGCATCGATACCCCAGATTGGAACTCGGGCCTCGATATGACTCAGGACGAAAAGTGGCTCTTTACCTCGGGCAAAGACCCGCGGATTGTCATGTGGGAGCTGTCAACGCTCAAAAAGGTCAGGGAGTTTGTGGGACACGAGCAATGGGTCAATTCCGTCCAGGTGAGTCCAGACGGCAGCATGCTCGCCTCCAGCTCGGACGACGGCACTGTGCGGCTTTGGTCGGTGAGCACGACCGAGCCTCTTCTCATCTTGTCGGGCACCCCCACCTTTGGCTTGGCCTTTTCCCCCGATGGCCGAACGCTGGCCGTCGCTGATGCAAATCAAATCAAGCTTTTTCCCGTCGATCTGTCCCTTCTCGGAGAAAACCCCCAAGCATTGCTCACAAAATTCGAGCGAGCTGCGGGGCTGACCTTGAATGGCTTCGTGTTGGAGAACATGGAGCCTTCAAAGTTTGCCGAGGCTTTACCGGATGTCGTGCCTTGAACTGCGACCAGGCAATGCTGGCCAATGGGAAGGGTGTCCCTCCTCGAATTGCGTTCCTTATCCGCGGCGGACGGTGGCGCATCCGCCAGGGTCCTACTCAAAGGACACTGTGTAGGAGACGCTCGTCAGTTGCTTGGTGAGGGTTCCGCTCAACGGATCCAGTTCGTTCAGGCGCACCCGCCATCTCGCGGTGGTCGTGCCGTCGGGATTTGGGTCGAGGTGGTAATTCTCAAAACCCATGGGGGCGATGACGCTTGGATCTTGCTCGATCCCGGTGATTTGCTTGTCGGTCGTGAAGGATGCCATGAAGTACATGATTTGCTCATCGTGACCGCTTCCCCAGAAGGTGTGCGGCTCCAACCCACCGCCCACGACGATGTACAGGTCCGCGGACCATTTCCACTCATCGAGCTGACTGCGAGTCACCTGATCGATCTCCAAGGCAGCAGGCGCCTTCACCAGCAACGAGGGCCCTTCCACGGTCATGTGAGCCAGCGCGGCAGCCGGAGCATTGGGCATGGGGATCACGAGGCCCGGGTCTCCGAGCAGCGCGGTGTTGTTTCGAGCGTACTCCGATCCACCATCGCCGGGGTTGTCGAGAATGTTGAGCGTCGTGTTGTTGTACGCCTTGGCAAAGGCCTGTCCGAGCGGCAAACCCTCGATGAGTCCGTTGATGAAGGCGACGTGCGCCTGAGTGTCCTGCGCAATACCGTAGCGGGGCCCGCCGACAAAGGCCACGGCGCCCTGTCGCAGCATGTGCCGGACAATGGACTGGTGCCCGCTGCTGGTATCCGCATCGATTCCGGCGACCCAGCACCCCCCGGACACAACGACGGTCGGCGCCAGCAGGGTTGGGGTCGACATGTCGAACGCATGACCGAGCGCCACATGGTTGCTGTGGTCCTTGTGCAACAGAATGCCTGCCTCGATGCGTTCAAAGGTTCCCAGATCCACGCCGATGGTGTTCCAGGGATCGTCATAGCCAACATTGCGCAGCAGCGGCGCGATTTCTCCATAGCCCCAAAGCCCGCTCTCGATAAAGGTCTGCTCCCATGCGCCGTCGAAAAGCTGCTCATAGGTGGTGATTCGGGATGCCACCAGGCTGCCTTCGACGAGGTTCGAGGCCACGATGCGCCCGATGGCGATTTCGATGAAAGCATCGTCGTCGATCTGCGCGTAGGGAGCATCGGTCATGAGCTCAGGCACGTCGGCCATGCCGAGTGGATTGGGGACGCGGGCAAAGGGGATCGCCTCGGAAGAACCCAACAGGGCCAGAAATGCCGGGGGGTGTCCGAGGGCCGTGGTGAAGCTCGACAAGCTGGCGCGCACGGCATTGGGATCGGTCGTGTTCGGCAACAGCACGGTCGCCCCCTGACGCCGGCTTGCGAACATGGGCGCCAGCCGCGAGAGGCGAGGTCCGTCTTGCGCCGCGTCATCGTGCGGGTTGATCGCGACGAGGTAGTTCACTTCGAATCCGTTTTGCTCGAGCCACGTCGCCACCGCGCGATCGTCGGCCAAGGGAGTCACTGCGACGTCCAGCTCCACAGGCATTCCCCCAACGAGCAAAGCGGTTTCGGTTC
The DNA here is from genome assembly GCA_025453525.1 of Myxococcota bacterium. Classification (GTDB taxonomy): domain Bacteria; phylum Myxococcota_A; class Polyangia; order JAAYKL01; family JAAYKL01; genus JALOQD01. The sequence goes on along the minus strand of JALOQD010000225.1, from coordinate 5,678 downwards.
GGAGTTCTTGGAGGAGCGCATCGAGCTCGCCCTTGCGCGACGCATCCCACACGAGAAAGGGAATCGAGAGCCGAGCGGCGAGGGACGCAGCGACGATCGCCGCTGCCGGATCGTCGGCCGGAGCGAGCACCACGCGCGCAGAGCGCGACCACACCGCTCGGGCAAGGGCCATGGATAGGGGTGCGCCGTGGGTTTCCGTGAGCGAGAGGGTCGGGACCGATAGCCCGACCACTTTGGGATCTAGCCCGATGCCGACCACGAGAGACGCCGGGTAGCGCGCGAGATAGTCCGCGGTCCAGGGCGTTTTGAGCTCGCTCGTGTCAGCGACCATGAGCACGGCCGGAGCCCCTTGGGAGATGGCCGAGGCAGCCGCGGTGGCTGCGAGGAAGTCGAGGTCTGCTGCCAGTCCATCGTTTGCGCCAGCGACGACAAAAAGGGGCGCTGCGGACTCGACCCGCAGCTCGAGGCCAAGGTCTTCGGTGTCGCTGTCGCTGTCGGTGTGGACGTCGCTGCCTGTTTCCGTGGCTGTTCCGTTGCCGTCGTCCTCCACAGAGGCATCGGTGCACCCTTGGCTCCACATCGCGACGGTGGCGAGCAAGCACACCGCACCGACAACCCCGACCTTTCGGTTTCCGCTTGTCCGATTCATCGATGGCTCCGTATCTGTTGGTAGAATCTTGAAACACACTCAGAATATTTAATCATCCGAACCCTTCTGGCAATCTCGCCGGGCCGGGAGGAGGGGCTTTAGGAGCAGCTCTGTGGCTTATCCAGGTTTCCAGATAGCGTAGAAAAAAAGCCAGAACAACCTGCCATACCCTATTTGCTCGATACGCTATTCCCGTGCTAGAAAAGCGACAATGCTCGTATTGGCTAAACGGATCGCGAAGGGGTCTTCTAGCAAAAGGAATGGAAATGAAGCTGTTCGAAAAGTCCAAACCTGTGGTCCATGAGACAGGCAGTGCGTTGAGCCTCATGGTTGCTTGCCTGGTCTTTCTTTTCCCCACCCTTGCGGTTGCTTGGGGGGCCAATTCGCTCGGCCCGGACAACACCCACAAGCGCATCGTTCGGCAGGCTGCGGATCTCCTCGAGGCCAACATCGATAGGTATGTGGAGCTCCAAGACGCCAGCGACATCCTACAGCGACACCTGGCTCAACTCGAAAAGGGCGGTGTGGCACCGGACTCGACCAAAGAGACCCCCTACTACCTGGGCGCCGATCTCCTCTGTCAGAGGATAAAGAAAAGCTGCCGCATTCAAAACCTGCACAGTGATCACTTCTACGACCCAGACACGCACGAAGGTCTTCGTCTGTCGTCGGTGGTGGCGTACCAATCCAACGTGCTTCTCGGCCCTCTGGGTGACCTGCCTCCAGAGCACGCCGAGTCCCAAGCTCGCCGCTACATTGGAATCGCTCTCGCCAAATGGAAAGACGGGACCAGAGCAGAGCGAGAAGGCCGTCCCCTCGAAGCCGACGCTCTTTGGGCAGAGGCTGTCTATTGGCTCGGATATGCTTCCCATTATTTCTCAGACCTCTCCGAGTCCCATCATGCGGCCAACTATCCATGGATGCCGCTCAACATGAGCCACAGCGAATTCGAGATTCTCGTGGATGCAAGACTCGGCGAGATTCTCCCAGAAGAAGAGATTGGACCCAATGATTGGGACTATACGCAGACGTCTCAGTATCCCTCCCTTACGACTCTCGTGACAGGCTACGCCAACGACTCCGCGACGCTGGCAAAGTCGCTTTTGCGCGATTGCACCCACGGAGCCTTTCAACTGTTGCCCAAAGCGTGGAAGAAAGCCGCGAGCATTACAGCCCGCTCTGCCGTGGAGCGCTTGAGCTTGCTCTATTTCCGATTCCTTGTGGAAACGACTCGCGACACGGCGTCTCTCGATGAGCTCGAGGTCATAGGTCCATTCAATGTGGAGATCGAAATGGGGAAGGGCTTCACTCCTCGTCCGAAGGAGCCCCATCCCAGCGAGGCCATTGCGTTGGCCATCGACTTCATCGACGGGCAATCGAAAACCTGGACCTTGGATACGAGCAATTTCTATCGATGGTACGCGTTCAATTCAGACGTGGAGTCGTCCTATTTCATGAATTGGACCGACGAGCTGCCCCATCTGTCGGAAGTGGCTGCCGTGCGCCTGGTCAGAGGGGAAGGCCAGTCCACCGACCCTTGGGAAGTCGAGCACCTGAGCCTCTACATCCACGGGATTCGCGTCTTGGATGTCGATGGGACCATGCCCCTCCACAGCGGGGGAGAGATCTCCTTGCCCGTCCCCGAAGGATTCTAGGGCCTAGCGCTTTACAGAGCTCACCAACAGCCGGACGCCTGGGCTGGCCTGACACACGTGGAAGGCGGGTGTTAGCCCGGTGCGCTGCTCGTAGCCCTTGCTCACGCGTGCCACAAAATTCGGAAGGCCCTGCTTTTGCACCAGGCTGACCGTGCAGCCGCCGAAACCGGCCCCCGTCATGCGCGTGCCGAGGCACGAAGGCTCGTCCTTGGCGAGGTCGAACAGGGCGTCGAGGTGCTCGCCCGTGACTTCGTAGAGGTCTCGCAGCGACTCATGGGAGGCTTTCATCCACCGGCCCAAGCTCAAGAGGTCTCCGGCTTCGAGGGCTTTGACCGCCTCTTTGACGCGAGCGTTTTCGCACACGACGTGGCGGGCGCGCCTACAAACCGAAGGGTCGGCGATGAGATGGGCGTGCTGTTCGAACGTGGCCTCGTCGAGGCTGCACAGATCCCGCAGGTCGGGAAGGGCCTGCCGCAGGATGGCGAGGGCCGTGTCGCACTCGGCGCGCCTCTCGTTGTACTTGGAGTCTGCGAGCCTGCGCTCCTTGTTGGTGTTGATGAGCACGAGCGCCACGTCGTGGAGAACGAGCGGGACATCGCGAGTCTCTTGGGTGGCGCAGTTGAGAAGCAGGGCGTGGCCTTGTTTGGACAGCGCCACGGCGAACTGATCCATGATGCCGCAGGAGACGCCGACGAACTCGTTCTCGGCCTTCTGTCCGAGCAGGGCGATGCGTCGGTCGTCGAGAGGGAGTCCGTAGAGCGCGCAGAGGGCTTTGCCGATGCCCACCTCCACCGCAGCAGAGGAAGAGACTCCAGAGCCAGCCGGGACGTCGCTGTAGAACACCGCCTCGAAACCGCGGTCCATGGAGAGGCCCGCGCCCTTTAGTACGTCGAGCATGCCAGACAGGTAGTTGAACCAGCTCGTCGCCGCGTCTTTCACCAGCGCATCGCCGATGCGCATCTCGAACGCGCCATCGAAGTTGAGGTTGCGAGCGATGATGCGATCATCGTCGCGCTTTCTCGCGCAAAGATAGGTCGCGCGATCGAGGGCCGCTGGCAGAACCAAGCCGCCGTTGTAGTCGATGTGCTCGCCGATGAGGTTGACGCGGGAGGGCGAGCAGACGACGAGGGGTCGCTCGCCTTTGCCATAGAGATCCTCGTGAACGCGGCGCAGCTCGCTCGCCACGGCTTCGTCGCCCCCTTTGGCCTTTTGCTCGTCGAGCACGGCGCGGCGCAGATGGAGCACCGAGTCTTCCACGCGCATGACATTGCCCGCGGCCCAGGCGCCCATCTCGCTGCCAGCGTACCACTTGATTTTGTCCTTGGCGCGCAGCGGTGGATAAAACTCGATGTGGAAATGGGTGTATGGCCCGCAATCGGCGTGGTTGGGCGCGTTCACCGGGGCGTGGTGGAACACCATCATGTAGGGGAACGGCCGTTCGAACATCCGGTCGAACGCGGCTGTGAGCGATTTGAGCAGCGCGGCCAAATCGCGCCTCTCCTGCCCGTCGAGGTTGAGCAAGCTCGGGCGGTGCGCCTTGGGCGCGACCATCACGCCATACGGGTAGTCGGTGAAGAACGGCAAATAGGCGAGGAAACTCTCATTCTCCATCACCATGCGACCGCCGAAGCGCCGTTCCTCGGCGTTCATGTCGCACACGAGGCAATGGCCGGTTTCGTCGAAGTGGGCGCGGCACGAGGCGAGCTCGGCTTCGACCTTGGCTGGCACAAAGCCATACGCGTAAATCTGACCATGAGGGTGGGGCATGGTGACCCCGACTTCTTCGCCGCGGTTCTCGAATGGGAACACGTAGCGGATGCGCGGATCTCGGGACAACGCCGAGGTGCGCTCGATCCACAGGTCCACCAGCTTTTCCACATGCGCCTGCTCGAGCTCATGGAGGCGCGCCTGGTGGATGCTCGAGTAGAGAATGACCTCGCACTTGCCCGTGGCCGGAGCGCTTTTATAAAGAGGCGACGGCGGCAATTCCGGCGGCCCTGCTTCCAGCGAAAGGATCGGAAAGTCGTTGTCGTATTTCAGCACGTCGAACGCATCGGGCACCTTGCCCGATCCCGGACAAAACGGGCACCAGTCCTTGGGCAGATGCGGGCGTCCTTGCCGGTTTGCGCCCACCATGGTCCAGGTGCGCAGCATGGGGTTGTACCGAAGCTCGCTCATCGAGGGGTTCCTTTTTCTTTAAGTAGGGGAGAACGCCATCTCCAACCAGAATGAAAGCGCAGCGCGCGGAGCGATGGGTTTGAGGCCATTTCGCGCGGCGAGCGCGAGGTCGTCGTAGAAGCCCGTGGCAGGCTCGAGAGCCGCATTGTAGTCGCCGCGAAAGCCGCCCTCGGTGATCCATACGCCGAGGTAGGGCACGATGGCCGCGTCCCAGCTCAGGGCGCAGCGCAGGCGTCCCTGATCGAGGGTCATGGCGGCCTCGCCTGTTTCCACTGGCCCATCGACGTAGAACTTTTTGGTCGTCGCCGCGCTCTGCGGCGCAATGGCTCCGACGTCCACAGCGGTGTCGTCCGGCAGGATGTGCGCAGGGAAATCCAGCACAGTGCCAGGGAGCCCGAGGGGTCCGCTCGGCTGCACGATGCGCACTTGCGCTCGCGGCGCGCCCTTGGCTCTGGGCAGCTCGAGGCGCGAGCGCTCGTCGCAGGCCAGCAATCCGTGAAAGGCCCAAAAGCCAAGAAGCGGGGCCTCTGAGGTGTTTTCGATGCGGTACTCGAGGCGCAGATAGCCCGAGGCAGGCAGAGTGATGCGCCGTTCAAACACGTAGGGCAAAGCCCTTCCGCTCACGCGACACGCAAGGCCCTCACCGTCTTTCATGCGCTCGACGCTCCAGGGAACGGCCCAGAGCTCGCCGTGGTCAGGGCACTCTACACCGACGTGCTCCTGGCCTGGGTAGCGGCAGGCATCGATGGTCGGGAACATGTCGTCTGCGCCCGAAGCGTCGTGCGCGGCGAAGCTCGCGCCGTAGGACGGAAACCCGTACTGGCCCGTGGGCGGTTGGAACAGCGCTTCGAACTGGCTCGGCCTGTGGAGGATGCTGGCGATCTTGGCTCCGAGATCGGGCAAGACACACAAGCGCAGGGTGCCGTTCTCGAGGAAGAGGGCATTTGTTCCGCGGTAGGTGCCTTGGTAGCAAGTCACTTGGGGTCAGTCCTTTCGTTGGGACAGGCGTGCCCCGATGATGAACGCCGCGCCAGAGAACAGCATGAGCAGGCCCCACCACAGGCTCGGGTTGTATTTGGCTGTCACGGTCAGGGTCTCGGGGCTCGCGATGTAGTAGAGGCCCATGACGGTGATGATGGCGCCGTAGACGCCGAGGACCAGACCCACCCAGGTCCAGATGCTGATCATTTCTTTTT
>JALOQD010000477.1 GCA_025453525.1 Myxococcota bacterium | reverse complement strand
TCATCCCTCCGTCCGGCAGCTCTCGGCAGGTATCTTCAGAAGCATCTCTTATCGACCATTCGTAACTACTTTCCGTCTTCGTGGTGAGGTAACCAAAACTGGAGTGCTGACAGGTATTCCATTTCGGGCAAAACTTCGGTCCACACTCCGGAAATTGCCCTGAACAGTCTTTGTAGTGCTTGTACTTCCAGGCGCCGCTGCACGTCGCGCTGTCGAGCATAGCCGGGGTGCACCCGGACAAGGCTTGACGGACCTCGCCAACCTCAGCGACCTCACCAACCTCATCAGGATCGGCGGGCGAGGGGCTCTCGCAACTTGTGAAAAGCAAAGCCAGGGACGTCAATAATAATGTTTGAAACTTAGACATGGTTCACCTCTTCTTTTACCTTTCTGCTATTCATTTTCAGATGCCGCTTTGCGGCTTGTGTCGTTTTGCAGCTCGGAATTCGAGGAGACGCGTCAGATCCTGACAACACGCCGTTCTTTTTTTAGTGCGCCGGGATAAAGGCTAGGGGTCACAAGGGCTGGGGCTAGGGGTCACAACCCATGGAGCAGCTGACAAGGCTGTGGATTGAGTGAGGTGAGCTTCCGGCTTCGGTCTACAGGATCGTCGCCTTCACAATGTAGTCGAGCTTGGGGAATTCGGCCTTGAGGTAGGCGTTGCCTTCTGCTTGCACTCTGGCCTGGAACGGCCCATTGCCGCGGGGCGCGCCTTCGCCGTACTCGGCGTTGAGGGCGTCCACTCTCTTCATGTCGCGCACCTTGCCGAAGGGTGGAAAGCCCATGCTGTCCAAGCGGGCGTTGTCACCGAAGTTGATGAAGAACTGCGCGGTGCGGCTGTTGGGGCCAGAGGTGGCAAAGGTCACCATGCCGCGGGTGTTGCTCTGCTTGACAGGGTCGTCTTGGATGCGGCGCTCGCGCCAGATCGTGTTCTGTTTGGGATCACCGCTGATGCCTACTTGGGCCATGAAGCCCGAAACCACGCGGAAGAACGCGACGTCGTTGTAGTAACCGTTCTTTACGAGGGTATAAAAACGATCTGCACCATGGGGCGCCCAGTCGCGGGTGACATCGATGACGATCTCCCCCTTGGTCGTCTCGAGCTTTACGGCGTAGGTCGCAGGGGCCTGCTCGTCAGACGCGCCGGGTGCCGTGGGCGCCATCGCAGAAGGGGCGGGCTTGGGCTCGATCGGCGCGGGCTTCTTCGACTCCGCGGGCTTGCCATCGGCCACGGTGGCAGCCGGGGTTTGAGACTGCGCGTCGGTGTTGCCGCAGCCGACCGTGATGAAGGCCAAAAGGCCTGCGCACGAAGCTTTGGCCAGCACACTGACAATTGCGGGGAAGAGCTTGGTTGCATTCATGGACAATCCTCCGGTTTTTCTTTTGTTACGTGAGGTATGGCGCCACGGATCGCGCCTCCATTTGCCCAGCCAACACGCGGGACGCCCCGCGGGCCAGGGCGAGCATCTCGTTCTCTCCAGGCAGCACATAAACCAGCGTCTCCAGCCATGCGATGCGTTCCTTCAACTCGGTGACGAATCGGTCAGACCGGCACACTCCGCCGGTGAGCACAATGGCGTCGACCTTGCCGCGCATGCTGGCAAAGCACGCGCCGAGCTCCTTGCTCACCTGCAGAAGCGTGGCGTCGAGGACGAGTCGAGCATGGGCGTCCCCCTCGTCGATTCTGCGGTAGATCTCGCGGATGTCGTCGGTGCCGAGATGCGCCGCCCATCCAGACTGAGCCACGAGCTTCTTCTCCATCTGCCCCATGGTGACCTTTCCCGAAAGGCACAACCGGGCAAAATCGAGGGCAGGCAGCGTGCCGGCTCGCGTGGGGGCCATGGGACCACTTGCCGTGGCATCATTGGAATCGATCTGACGGCCGTGCTGCAGGCAGGCGATGGTGAAGCCCGAGCCGAGGTGGGCCACCACGAGGTCGAGCTCGTGCAAGTCGCGGCCCAGGCTTTTAGCGATCTCGTAAGCCGCGGCGCGCACGCTGAGCGCATGCGTGAGCGAACGGCGCGGCACCTCGGGCAAACCGGACAGCCGGCTCTCGGGCAGGTATTCGTCCACGCACACCGGATCCACGATGTACGCCGGACATCCGGCCCGGTCAGCGAGCGCCTTGGCCAAAGGCGCGCCGAGCATGGACGAATGCTCCACCAGCACCTTGCCCTCACGGATGCGCGATAGCATTGCGTCGTCCACAACGAACGCCCCGCTCGGCACAGGGGCCAAGGCTCCGCCGCGACCCACCACCGCGTCGAGGTTCTGAATGTCCACGCCATGCTCTTCAATACACTGATCAACGATCTTCTGGCGCAAGGGCAATTGTCCATACACGCTCGGACACGCAGCCAACTCCTCTGCCGGGTGCCGCACATCCTCTGTGAACAAGGCCTCAGCACCGACGTACAAAGCGATTTTCGTAGAGGTGCCACCGGGATTGATGACGAAGATGCGAGCAGCGATATCGGTCATGAGCCTTCCTCGTGAAGCAGCGTGAGCGCATGGGCCCATCTCTAAAGGAACTTGGGACGGCTCAACAACCTACAACTTTTTTAGTGGGTGGTGAAGTTGCGAGAGCCAGGGCAATCGCACAGTCGCGGTTTCGAGAGCGAAGGGCGAGCGCTGGCTCTCTTCGGCATCTACTTTTTTCGGCATCCTTCTCCAAGTCTGCGGAACTCGGACATGGATTTAATCAACTCAAACAGTCCTCGCCTTTCCGAAGGACGCCGAAAACTCCCATTTCGGGATGGAAACTACTTAGCCGGCATTGTGCTTCCTGCGTGAACCCTTACCAGGCGCTCCCCAAATGCGCCATGACGGGGACCTGGGGAATTTCCAGGAGGGCCGGATAGGAAGGGAGACCCCAGTGCAGTGAGCCAGGAGCGCCCGCCACCCTCGAATCGATTGGCTCGTTTATTGCTGAGAATTGGGGAGTTGGCGTTCGGAGTCCCCACCTTGCGCGGGCCTCC